>CAZSOI010000249.1:0-11892 GCA_964608115.1 uncultured Burkholderiaceae bacterium
GAACTCACGGGCCCAAAGACCACCATAAAGCGGCCCAGGTCCTGCGGGCGCCAGCGCTGCGGCTGCTGCAGCAATTCGGCGTCGACGTTGTCGAACGGGATGGCGATTTGCGAGATGTCGTAGAGCAGGTTCTGCACGAGCAGTTGCAGCGGCAGCATTGGCAAAAACGGCAAGAAGGCACCGGCCACAAGCACGGAAAAGACGTTGCCAAAGTTCGAACTGGCGGTCATCTTGATGTACTTGAGCATGTTGGCAAATGTTCTGCGTCCCTCCACTACCCCTTCCTCGAGCACCAGCAGGCTCTTTTCGAGCAAGATGATGTCCGCGGCCTCCTTTGCGATGTCCACCGCGCTGTCGACCGAAATGCCAATGTCGGCGGCCCGCAGCGCGGGAGCATCGTTGATGCCATCGCCAAGGAACCCGGTGATATGGCCCTTCGCGCGCAAGGCGCGCACGACGCGCTCTTTATGCGCGGGTGTGAGGCGCGCAAATACGTGGTGCTGCTCGACGGCCTGAGCCAGCTGGCCCTCGTCCATTTCTTCGATGTGAGCGCCCAGCACGATGTGCTCGGCATTCATTCCGACTTCGCGGCAGATCTTGCGCGTAACCAGATCGTTGTCGCCCGTCAGAATCTTGACGGTGATGCCGTGCGAGGCCAGCGCTTCGAGCGCGGGTTTGCTCGATTCCTTGGGTGGATCCAAAAACGCGATATAGCCAATGAGCGTCAGCTCGCACTCGTCGGCCAGTCCATATGCCTCCTTCATCGCGCTCGAGTCTCGCGCCGCGACGGCGACCACACGTAAGCCTTCGGCGTTGAGCTCGGCCGTTACGGCGCGGACGCGCCCGAGCAGCTCCGGGGTCAGCGGCTCGAGCTCCCCGCCGCGTTGCACCTGCGAGCACACTGCGAGGACCTCCTCGACCGCTCCCTTGCAAATCAGGCGGTGTCGTGCTTCCTCCGCTGCAGTAGCAGGCGTCGCGACAACTACTGACATGCGCCGACGTGTGAAATCAAAAGGTATTTCGTCGATCTTCTGGAAGGTTGCGGCAATGGTGCCCTGATTGCGCATTTCCGCATGCTCAAGCACCGCGACGTCGAGCAGGTTTTTTAGTCCCGTCTGGTGATAGCTATTGAGGTACGCATACTCGAGCACTGTGTCCGAGTCGATGCCGAAGGCGTCGAGGTGGCGCGAAAGAAAGATGCGGTCCTGCGTCAGCGTGCCCGTTTTATCCGTGCACAGTACGTCCATTGCGCCAAAGTTCTGGATGGCGTCCAAGCGCTTTACGATGACCTTTTTGCGCGAAAGAAAGACCCCTCCCTTGGCCAGAGTGGAGGTGACGATCATGGGTAGCATCTCGGGCGTAAGTCCGATAGCCACCGACAGGGAGAACAAGAATGCCTCCATCCAGTTGTGCTTGGTAAGGCCGTTGATGAGCAGCACGATGGGGGTCATCACCATCATGAAGCGGATCAGCAGCCAGCTGACCTGATTTACGCCAGATTGAAACGCCGTCGGTGTTCTGTCGGTCGCCGAGACCCGCTGCGCCAGAGCGCCGAAGTAGGTTCGATCGCCAGTCGTCACTACGGCGGCCAGCGCGGTCCCGCTGACGACATTCGTGCCCATGAACGCGAGGTTTTCCAGTTCGAGCGGATTGGTGCTCCATGCCGCGCGTTGTTCGGGGTACTTTTCCACCGGCAAGGACTCGCCGGTCATCGTTGCCTGGCTAACGAACAGGTCTTTGGCGCTGAGCAGTCGCACGTCTGCAGGCAGCATGTCGCCTGCGGAAAGCGCTATGACGTCGCCAGGCACCAGGCGTTTGATCGGGATTTCGAGACGCCGCGGCGGCTTGGGACGCAAAATCGCGTGAAAGTACTTGCGCGCTTCTTCGGCCGCGATCTCCGCCGGGTCACGCCGCAGCACGGTTGCGGTCGTGCTGACCATTTCCTTGAGTTTCTCCGCCGCACGGTTGGAGCGCGATTCTTGGACGAAGCGAATCAGGGTCGACAGCAGGACCATCGACCCAATGACGATCGTGGCCTTGATGTCTTCGGTGTAGTACGAGAGCGCGGCAAGAATCGTCAGCAACAAATTGAAAGGATTGCGATAGCACTGCCACAGGTGCACCCACCAGCGCAGGGGCTTTTCTTGGCCGATCTCGTTGGAGCCGTGCACCTCGCGCCGCTCCGATGCCTGCGCCTCCGTTAGTCCGTGAGGGTGCGATTGCAAGGATTCGAGTAGCTCCGCGACGCTTGCCCGCGAAGCCGCGGCCAGGGTTGCCGCCATTGTCGTGGGCAGCTCGCGCGGGGCGGCACCCCGAAGCAGCGTCTCGAGCAGCGGAAAGCGGCGAAAATGATGCGAAATCGCGCGGCCGCGAATAAAGCCCGCGTACAGTTCCTTTAGGAATTGGAAATTCATGACGATGTGATCAGATCAGGCGCCGAAGTCCGGTACCAAGCCGGTACTGCAGATATACCGCAGCTTGGGCTAGACGCAACTTCGCCCGCGCTTCTACCATGCCAGGAACTATGTGTCGATGACCAGCGTAAAAAATTGGAAGCGCAATGTCGTTTCAAACCAACTTCATTGAATCGGGTCAGCAGGGCGTGGCGGCGCCACAGGAGGAGCCCTTTGCTGGCCTCTCACCTGATGTCATCCTCAATGCCATCGACGGTGCGCTAGAGGCCGGCGGTGCCTTGGGGTGCGTGCGCACCTCGGGCCAGGTACTGGCCCTGAACAGCTACGAGAATCGGGTATTTCAGGTTGGCCTCGAGATGGTTGCAACTGCTCTGCCGGCCGCTGCGGTGGTCGTGAAGTTCTACCGCCCCGGTCGTTGGACCGATGCGCAGATACTCGAAGAGCATGCCTTTTTGGAGGAATTGGTTCAAGCCGAAGTGCCGGCAGTGCCCGCAGTGCGTTGTGGTGGGCGCACATTGAACGATGCCGGCGGGTTTCGCTTTGCGATCTTCGAGCGACGCGGCGGCCGCACGCCCGAACTCTCCGACCCGACAGTGCGCGAGCGCATCGGGCGATTTCTTGGGCGCCTGCACGCCGTCGGGCGCCGCACCGCGTTTGTGGCTCGGCGACGCCTGGATGTGCTGACCTTCGGAGCCGAGCCCAGCGCTTTCCTTCTGGATAACAACTGGCTGCCGCCCGAGCTCTCGACGGTCTACCGCGACCTGGTCGAGCAGGCGCTCGGTCAGATCCGCCTCGCGTTCGAGCATGCCGCCCCCGTTCACTACCAGCGCGTGCACGGCGATTGCCACGCGGGCAACTTGCTGTGGAACGAATCCTCGGCCGAGCCCGGTCCGCATTTTGTCGACTTCGACGACAGTTGCATGGCGCCCGCCGTGCAAGACCTTTGGATGCTCTTGTCGGGAGATAGTGCAGAGATGGCAAGCCAGCTGCGCGATGTGCTGCGCGGCTATGAACTCTTTGCGCCGTTCGATGCGAAGCAGCTACTGTTGATCGAGGCGCTGCGCACTTTGCGGCTGATCCATTATGCGGCGTGGATTGCTCGGCGCTGGCGGGACCCGGCATTCCCTGCGGCCTTTCCTTGGTTTTGCGAACCCCGCTACTGGGAGGAGCGCATCTTGGAGCTGCGCGAACAGTTGGCGGCCATGCAAGAGGCACCCTTGCAATTGTGAGGCGCACGTGCCGGCAGCGCCGCCGGGGCACAAGGTGGGCATTTGCCCAATGCCGCCGTGGATCGTTCATCTCCCTGAGTCTTCGCAGGGTATCGTCGCTTGAGGCCCGCTACACTGTCGAATTGCCTACAGGGTGCAAACTGCGCCCCGAAAGCCGCAGCGGAGTGTCCGAGAAGCTCGCTTCGCGTTGGCTGTCATAACGATGAACGCGCCGCAGGACCCCAAACGATTTGTGTGCAGCCAAACCGGATTGGAGCCGCCGGCGCGGCTGCGAGAGATTCCGTATAACTACACCTCGTTCTCGGATCGGGAAGTCGTCATTCGGCTGCTCGGGCCGGCCGCTTGGCAGATACTCGATGACTTGCGTACGGAACGTCGCACGGGGCGCAGCGCCCGCATGCTCTACGAAGTCCTGGGCGAGATCTGGGTCGTGCAGCGCAATCCCTACCTGCAGGACGATCTGCTCGAAAATTCCAAACGCCGCGCCTCCCTGATTGATACCCTGCACCACCGTTTGCGCGAGATCCAAGCGCGGCGCGAACCCTCCGATCCGGTGCGCGACGGCAGAGTCGGCGCCTTGCTTGAGGCAGCACGCGTCGCCGTGCGTGATTTTGCTAACACTTTCGAGCAGACACGAGATTTGCGCCGGCGCGCCCGCCGACTGTTGGCGCGACACACGCGCGCTGACAATATACGGTTTGACGCCTTTGCACGGGTATCGCATGTCACTGACGCGACGGACTGGCGCGTCGAGTACCCCTTCGTGGTCCTGCACCCGGACCGCGAGGAGGAGATCCCGCGACTGGTGCGCGACTGCATTGAGCTGGATTTGACCATCATCCCGCGCGGCGGGGGCACGGGTTACACGGGCGGTGCGGTGCCGCTGACGGGGCGCAGCGCGGTGATCAACACCGAAAAACTCGAGCGCTGCAGCACGGTCGAGAACGTCGTCTTGCCGGGGCTGAGCGTGGCGGTTCCGACCGTACGGTCGGAGGCCGGTGTGGTTACGCGTCGCGTTGCCGAGGCCGCGGAACGCGCGGGGTTTGTGTTTGCCGTCGATCCGACGTCGGCCGATGCCTCCTGCATCGGCGGCAATATTGCGATGAACGCGGGCGGCAAGAAAGCCGTTCTCTGGGGCACCGCGGTGGACAACCTCGCCTGGTGGCGCATGGTGGACCCAGAGGGCAACTGGCTTGAGGTGAGTCGCCTCGACCACAATCTGGGCAAGATCCACGATGTCCCGGTGGCACGCTTCGAGCTCCTCTGGAAGGACGGTGCGCGGCCGCCGGAGACCGCACGCGAGCTGCGACGTGAGCGCTTGGAGATTCCCGGGGCGCTGTTTCGCAAGGTCGGTCTTGGCAAGGATGTCACCGACAAGTTCCTCGGTGGTTTGCCAGGAGTGCAAAAGGAGGGTTGCGACGGCTTGATCACCGCTGCGCGCTGGATCGTGCATCGTATGCCGACGCACGTACGCAGCTTTTGCCTGGAATTCTTCGGTCCCGTGCGCGAGGCCATTCCCAGCATCGTCGAAATAAAAACGTTTCTCGATGCAATTCCGGGCGGAGCAAGGTTGGCGGGACTGGAGCACCTCGACGCGCGCTATTTGCGCGCGGTCGGTTATTCGACCCGATCGCCCCGGGGCGGGTTACCGCGGATGATCCTGCTGGGCGATATCGTGGGCGATGATGAGGCGGCGGTGGGTCGTGCAGCCGCCCGAGTCGTGCACATTGCCAATGCACGTGGCGCGGAGGGATTTATCGCCGCCAGCGCCGAGGCGCGCAAATCTTTCTGGGCTGACCGCGCGCGCACCGCCGCCATCGCGCGGCACACCAACGCATTCAAGATCAATGAAGACGTCGTTATTCCCCTGGCGCGGATGGGCGAGTACACCGACGAAATCGAGCGCATCAATATCGAGCTCTCGATTGCCAACAAGCTACGGCTGCTCGATGCGTTGGAACAATTCTTGCGCTCCGACCTGGCGTTGGGGCGCAGCGAGGATCCGGACGCCGCGGCGCTGGCGCGAGACGAACTACTGGGCGACCGGGTACCGCGTGCCTTGGAGCTGATCGGCGCGACGCGCGCACGCTGGCTCGCGCTTGGCGATCAGGGAGATTTTCACGAGCTGCAAGAGGGCAAGTTGCGCGCGTCGTGGAAAGCCGAGGTGCGTGCGCCGCTTGCGCGTCTTTTCGGTGGCGCAATCTTTGCTCCCGTACTGCAGGGCTGCGACGCAATTCATGCGCACGTGCTCAAAGGGCGAGTCTTCGTAGCGCTGCACATGCACGCGGGCGATGGCAATGTGCACACCAACATTCCGGTGAACTCCGATGACTACGAGATGCTTCAGACAGCGGCTCGGGCTGTCGCACGCATTATGGATGTGGCGCGCGATCTGGGCGGCGTCATCTCTGGCGAACACGGAATCGGCATCACCAAGCTCGAGTTCCTACGCGAGGAAGAGTTACGGCCGTTTCGTGATTTTAAGCGGCGCATCGACCCGCAGGGCCACTTTAATCGCGGCAAGCTTTTGGTGGGCGCCGACCTGCAGCGGGCCTATACGCCGAGTTTTAATCTGCTCGGTCACGAGTCGCTGATCCTGCAGCACAGCGACTTGAAGAGCGTCTCAGACGCCATCAAAAACTGTCTTCGCTGCGGCAAATGCAAGCCGGTCTGCGCCACGCACGTCCCGCGCGCAAATTTGCTGTATTCCCCACGCAACAAGATCCTCGCAACCTCGTTGCTGGTGGAGGCGTTTTTGTACGAGGAGCAAACCCGGCGCGGTGTGGCGCGGCCGCACTGGGACGAATTAAGCGATATCAGCGATCACTGCACTTTATGCCACAAGTGCTCGACGCCCTGTCCCGTCGATATCGACTTCGGCGACGTTTCCATGGTGATGCGCGATCTGGTTCGGCGTGCCGGGCGTGCGCGCTTGCGTGCTGCAGCACGCTCCTCGATGCTTTTTTTGAATACCACTCGCCCGCGGACCATCAAGCTGCTGCGCACCACCTTCATCCGTGGCGGTTACGCCCTGCAGCGCACCGCGCACCGGGTACTTGCTTTTGCGGCGCACCGGCAATCGCGTCATCCTCCCGCCACGACCGGGCAAGGCACGGTGGCGACCCAGGTGATCCACTTCGTCAACAAGCGGCTGCCCAGCGGTCTGCCCAGTCGAACGGCACGCAGCTTGCTCGGCATCGAGGATATGCGCACAGTCCCCATCTTGCGCGATCCGCGCCGCGCGGGGGCTGATTCCGAGGCGGTCTTTTATTTTCCGGGTTGCGGCTCGGAGCGCCTGTTTTCGCAGGTTGGCTTGGCAACCCAGGCGATGCTTTGGCATTGCGGTGTCCAAACTGTTCTGCCGCCAGGCTACCTTTGCTGTGGTTATCCCCAACGCGGCAGCGGTCAGTTCGATCGTGCCCAAAAGATTATTACCGATAATCGTGTGCTGCTGCACCGAGTGGCCAACACGCTTAATTATCTCGACATCAAAACCGTTGTGGTCAGTTGCGGCACGTGCTTTGACCAGTTGCAGAGTTACGATTTCGAGGCGATTTTCCCGGGCTGTCGAATCCTCGACATTCATGAGTACTTGCTCGAGAAAGGCGTACACATCGACGTGGCGCAAGGCGTTCGCTACGTATACCACGACCCTTGCCACAGTCCGATGAAGCAGCAAGATCCGCTGAAAACCGTCAATGCCCTGCTGCGCACGCAGGACAGCACCCGCATCACAAAGAGCGATCGCTGCTGCGGCGAGGCCGGCACGATGGCAGCGGCTCGGCCCGACATCGCCACGCAGGTACGCTTTCGCAAGCAAGAGGAATTAAGCGAGGATCTGGCGCGTCTGCAAGCCGACGGTTTCGCCGGCAGCTGCAAAGTGCTCACGTCCTGTCCCGCTTGTCTGCAGGGCCTGCAACGGTATCGCGACGACGTTCCCATGGAAGCCGAATACATCGTCGTCGAACTGGCGCGCCGCACGCTGGGCGAGAACTGGCTCGCCGAGTTCGTCGCCAGCGCTAACGCCGGCGGCATCGAGCGTGTGCTGCTGTGAGCTCGGCGTGTGAACTGTGTCGATGCGACGGAGGTCGCCTTCTGTGGCGTGATGATGCGCTGCGCGTTGTGCTGGCCGACGATCCCGATTACCCGGGGTTTGTGCGCGTGATATGGAACGAACACGTACGTGAAATGAGCGACCTCAAGCCCGGCGACCGCGAGCGCCTCATGAGGATCGTATTTCGAACGGAGGCCGCGCTGCGTCAGGTTCTGAGGCCAGATAAGATCAACCTTGCCAGCCTGGGAAATGTCACACCCCATCTGCACTGGCACGTGATTGCGCGCTATAAGGACGATGCCCATTTTCCGCAGCCCATATGGGGATCACGTCAGCGCGCCTCCGACGCCACGGCCTTGGCGCAGCGCGCCGCGAGGCTTGCCGACCTCGAGGTCGCACTCGTGCGGGAGCTGGGCACGGGCTTAGCGGCGCCAATCGAGCAGAGCCGTTGAGTCATCGAGGAGCCGGCCCTTTGGAATCAATGCGCATTGCTGTGGTCTCGGACATTCATGGCAATTTGCCGGCGCTCGAGGCCGTTGTCGCCGACTTTAGCCGGCGTGGTGTCGATGCGGTGGTCAATCTCGGCGACAGTCTTTCCGGGCCGCTGTTACCGCGGGAGACCGCTGAGTATTTGATGGCGCAACCATGGACGCAGCTGGCGGGCAACCACGAGCGCCAGATTTTGGACACAAGTATGCGGCGCAGTGTCTCGGACGAGTACGCGCGCTCGCAACTTTCGCAGCGCGAACTCGATTGGATTGCCGATCTGGGGCCCCGGGCCGACTATGCGGACGATGTCCTGCTGTGCCACGGCACGCCGCAAAGCGACCTCGTGTATCTGCTCGAAACCGTGGAGCCAGGGCATTTGCGGGTGGCCAGCGCGCAGGAGATCGACGAGCGCCTGGGCGCGACGAGCGCTGCGCTGATTGTTTGTGGACACAGCCATGTGCCGCGCAGCGTGCGTTCGCCTCGCGGCCAGCTGATCGTCAACCCGGGTAGCGTAGGACTGCCTGGCTACATCGCTCATGAGCCGTATCCGCACGTCGTCCAGAATGCTTCACCCGATGCGCGGTACGCTATTGTCGAGCGCGACGCGGGTGGCTGGACCTCCTTGCTGATCGCCGTTTCATACGATTTTGGGTCCATGGCGGAGCTGGCGCGGCGGCGTGGCCGAACCGAATGGCACCGAGCGCTACTGACAGGTTACGTCTCGCTCTAGGCTAGCGTACGAACCTTAGCGGGAAGTTGCCGTGTCGGCGCAATGCTCGAGGCGCTGCTTGGGATAGTCTTTCAGAATCTCGTCGATGCGTGCTTCGGTGGCGGCGTCAACGCCTGTTACGCGTAGGCGGATCGTGTGGCCAGCGGTGTTGGCGGACGTGCGTTCGGATAGTCCAATGGCGGCAAGTCGGGCGCGGGCCTTCTTGGCTACGGCCTCGGAAGGGAAATTGCCGATTTCCACGCACGCAGTCGAAGGTGGTTCGACGGGGGACACCTCAAGTTTGGGGGCGATTGCGGCTGTGTTGGCCGCTGCGATGCGCTCAGCCTGAGTGCGCATACGGGTCAGGTCCGCGTCGGAAAGCACGCGAATCTTGTCGGTGTCGATTTGCAGTTCCATTCGCGCAGGTTCGCGCATTACGTCCAACGGACCGCTCAGAAAAAGCCACGCCCCTACGACCGCATTTGCGGTCAGCAGCACGACAAAGGACGATTTCATGGATTCCGATTGGTGTGCGCTTGGTCACTTTGGGCGCGGGCCCGATACCACAGGCCCACTAACACGAGATCAGGCTCCAGCGCCATTGTGCCCAATCCCCCCTGTGCGCGCAGCAGCGCATACAACGTAGGGCCGTTGCCCCCTGACACGACCGCCTGCATCGTGCCGCCGGTTTGTCGGCGAAGTAGCTGCGCGCGTTGCACGATAAGGCCAATTTGGGCATCGAGAATACCCGTGTGGATCGCATCGTCGGTGTTGTCAGGCAGCTCGACGTATTCGCCAGCTGCCAAGGGCAACCGCGCGGTTCCTTGTGCTAAAGCGGCGCGCATCATCTGCAGACCGGGTGCAATGACACCTCCGAGGAATCGGCCATCCGCATCGATGGCATCTACGGTGGTCGCGGTGCCGGCATTGATGACCAGCAAGGCAATATCCGCATAGCGTGCACGCGCGCCTATCATCGCGTGCCAGCGATCCGATCCGAGTTGCTCGGGGTTGCGATACCCGTTGCGCAGCGTGATGCCAGAGTATTGGAACTGCTTTGTGGCACCAAGCCAATGCACTGGCGGCGATCCGGCCGCACGAACCGCCGCTTCGATAGAAGCTGTTTTGTCGGCCGCCGCGACGGCGCAACCCCAGGTCGCGCCGGGCGTCGAAGACTTTGGATCTGTCGCGATGCGCGAAAAAGCTCGCGCCAGTTCCGACGCGAGTGTGCTCTTCAGCGCCGCTTCGTCGATCGCCTGTATGCCTTGCCGTTGCGTTAAGGAGGCGGGTAACGCGCTGCCGGCAGCAGCGATGCTGGCATCGGGTGGCGCCTGGCTGGGCTCGATCAGCGCCCACTTCAGGGTGGTATTGCCGACGTCCAGTAGCAGCCAGTTCATGCTAGCGGCTGCTCGCTGAGTCCACGCCGGAGGCTTGGGTGCGAAGGCTCATTTCGCCACTGATCACCGCGTGCACACCGCCCTCGCACGCGAGCAGCAACCGCCCTTGGTCGTCCACCCCGAGTACGATCCCACTGAGCGTAGCTTGCCCCGGCGCTTGCAGATCCACCGGTTGTCCGAAAAACGCAAGACAGGCATTAAATCGCTCGCGCAAATCGGCAAAGCCGCTGCGGTCAAATTGCCGAGCAGCTTTAATCGTCGCCTGAGCAAGACGAGCTAGCCATACTTCGCGTTGTGCGCAAACCGTAACGCGTCCGAATATTTCTGCCAGTTCGGCAACGGGTTGCCCAACGGCCTGCCGCTGCGCGGGCTCCAATGCCAGGTTCAGACCCATACCGATTATGAGCGTTCGGTTACCGCGCAAATCCTCGGCGGTTTCCGCGAGGATTCCCGCGAGTTTGCGTCCGTCCAGCAAGATATCGTTGGGCCACTTTAGCCGCGCAGGTACGTCGTACGCGCACAGACACTCGCAGGCTGCTAGCCCGCAGGCCAAAGTCACGGCGGCGGTCGATGCCGGATCGCCGCGCCACGGAACGGCGATCGAAAACAGCACGGAGCCGGTCGCGGAGCCGTGCCAGATTCGCCCAAGGCGCCCACGCCCACCTGTCTGCACGGATGCCGCGCGCAATACGATGCGTCTCGGTGCCTGCTCGCGCGCACGGGCCAGAAGGTCCGCATTGGTCGAACCGGTCGAACCGACGACCTCCAGATCGATGTTGCTCTCGCGCAGATGCCGGGCAAGCGCCTGCACCGACAACGCTGACGGCGAGTTTGCGGGGGCATGGACGGTTGCGCCCGGGGTGGAGCCGCTAGCGCTCAATCTACGATCTCTCATTGAAAGGTTTTGCGGTTGGTTCAGACCGGATCGAAGCTGACTCCGGCACAAACAAGCGCGCTCTTTGGCGCGAATGTAGCACCTAAGAAAATCGGCCATCTGCGAATTGGCGCTTTCCTTTGGTCTGCTTGCAAGTGCTAAAACACCTGCGCGGCCGCGAAGGGGTGTGTGCGAGGGGTGGACAAAAACGGGCCGAGAAAATCAAACCTTGTTGCGCCGCCCGGCCACATTGCGGTACGTGCCGCGTTTTCCATAACGGCAAGCCGACACGCGAATTTGCGTGCCATCGGCCCCGTACGGTATCTTGGCCGTTCCTTAAGGTTACGTCACACCAAGCCGGCGCCGCCTTTGCGCGCAAATCAATTCTTGCGACTTGCGTGAGACTTTTGTGCGGTTACGGGCCGACGGCTATCGCCTCCAGACGCTTTCAAAAGCGTGAGTGCAGACCCACCATGAATCCGTGCGGCAGGACACCCAAGAAGAAAGGACTTTGACGTTTGGCCGCGTAGTAGCCAAAACCGGTGCCTAATGCCCAACCTGCGATGACGTCGGATTGCCAGTGGGCGCCTTCCTTCACGCGCGCCACCGCGTCATACGCGGGTAGCGCCTCCAGTGCCCAGATCCATGCACTGCGGTCGGAGTAATTGGCAATGAAGGGCGTGACGAAGCTCGCCTGCAGAGTCACTTCGCCGCTCGGGAAGCTTT
>CAZSOI010000250.1:0-1687 GCA_964608115.1 uncultured Burkholderiaceae bacterium
ATCAGGAAAGCGCTCGCGGTCGTACGCCTCTTTTTCATCATGCGTTGTCTGCGAACCCTCGCCCGATTTCGAATCGCGGGGGACGGTGCTGAGCCGAGTGCCATCGAGAATGGCGCCGTTCGATCGGTGCTGATTCATGCCGGCCGGGCCAACAGCGTGTCCAGTTCGCCGCTTAGTTCGAGCATGTAGAGCTCGTCGCAACCGCCGATAATCTCGCGGTTGATGAAAATTTCCGGTACGGTTCGGCGGCCGCCGGCCCGTTCCACCATTTTGGCCCGCAGCGCAGGATCGTTGGTAACGTCGATCTCTTCGAACACAACCCCCTTGCTTCTGAGCAGAGCTTTAGCTCGCATGCAGTAGGGACAATAACTCGTACTATAGACTTCGACCTTGGCCACTTATCTAATATCCTCAGCTTAATCTTCCTTGCTTGGGCAAATCGTTTCAATGATCCCGAGCCTGGCGGCAGCGTCGATGCCGACCCATAGCCGCGACTGCAATCATCTGTCCCCTCCCCCATGTCAAACAATGGGGGAGGGAATAACCGGAAAGCCTATGGTACCCTCTGATTGCAAAGGAGCTTGAAGAAGCAATCGTGGCCGAAATCAAGCGGACCAACGAAGCCTACGGTACAGAGATTCCGACTGCGGAAATCCGATCGCAAATCGCAGAGAAGCGAATGACCCCTGACAGACATCAAGATGTTTATGCCTGGCTTCTCGATCAAGCCCAAAGACTCCGACAGTATCAACCGGAATCACTAGATTGGTTCGGGCTGGCGGAGGAACTCGAAGTCATCGTGGCACTAGAACGAGCGAAGGTTATTAGCCTGCTCGGCATCGTCCAAGCCCACCTGCTTAAATGGCAATATTCCAAAATACGAAGGTCGGAACGCAGTTGGCGAAACACTTTGGTGACTGCGCGTACCGAATTAATGGATATTCTCGACGAATCGAAAGTTCTTAGGAACGAGGTTCCCCGTTTTCTGATTAGGGCGTACGGACAGACGCTCAGACTGGCAGGCACTCAAATGGGACTTGAAAAGCACGATTGGCAACGGCTTTTCCCAAGTGATTGCCCGTGGACAGTCGAGCAAGTCCTCGATCAAGATTTCCTTCCGCCGATAGCTCCGACAGCGAACGGCCGGAGCTAAGACAACTGCGAATTGGCCAAAACTGAGCTGGATGCGCCGGATTAGCGGATGTCCGCGTAATAGCGGCGCAGCCGGGCCGGTGAGACTCCGGCCAGAAATAACGACTTTATCAGCCACATCTTGAACACGGTGCGCAGCAGTCCGTTCTGGCGCCATCGCCGGGCCGAAGTGACAACGCGCGAGCGCAAGCAAGCGACACGTCCGCTGCGTTTGAGGCGGCGCGCGAAGTCAACGTCCTCGCACAAATCGATTTCCATAAATCCGCCCATCGCCGCGAAGACTTCACGTCGAACAAAAATCGCCTGGTCGCCGGTCGCGCTGCGCATGATGCGAGAGCGCAAGCTTATCAGCTTGCCCAACAGGCGCCATACCAATGACGATTCGTCGAGTTCAATGTCGAACCGCCCTCCCACTACGTTGGGGTCTTCAAGCACAGAGGCGATATCGGAAGCGAAAGTCGCCGGCACTACCGTATCCGCGTGAACGAATATCAGCGCGTCCCCGTGCGCAACCGCGGCGCCCGCATTCATTTGG
>CAZSOI010000251.1:0-2657 GCA_964608115.1 uncultured Burkholderiaceae bacterium
TCGATCAGACGATTGGTTTCACCGCTCATTGCGGACACGACCACCGCGACCTTATGGCCGGCGCGATGCCATTTGGCAATTCGCCGCGCGACGTTTCGGATGCGCTCGACGCTGCCAACGGACGTACCGCCATACTTGTGAACGATGAGGGACATGGTGACCGGCTTGGAAACTCTCGCGTCAGAAACGCCAAACGTGTGATTATAAAGTGCCAATCACGGGCTCATCCGGCAAAAAGCTGGCCTCGCCGCTCCACTCGATACGCACGCGGTCCCCGCCGCGCTCGATCAACCGTGCATCCGGACCGATCCGCGCCACAAAAATCAGCCGGTCATCCCGCCAGAGCAATGGCAGGGCACTACGCTCAAATTCCGGTACGCCGGCCTCCTGGTACAACTGCTTGAGGCGCTTGGAGGGGCGAGTGGCATGCGGTTTGAAGCGCTCTCCCCCTGTACGGACGCGCACTTCAAGCGGACGTGCCCGCAGCCAAGCGGCATCAAAGCCGATCTCATCGGGCAAAAATCGAAAGACTCCGCCCCAACTTGCGACCGCGAGCTCCTTTTCGCCGTGCCACTGGAGTTGCTCGCGCTTGCGCGCGACCGTCGTTGGTAGCCGCAAACAGAGCAAGCCCCGGTGACGCCGCAATTCGTGCACCCCGATGCGAATCAGCATGCGGCTGTCCCCGCGACCCGTCAATGCCTGCGCCAACGCCTCGCGCAGTCGCGCACGTGACGGCGACTCAAGGCCCGCGCGGGCGAGCCACGCGCGTAACACCAACAGCCGGCGGGCGGAAGCGAGCGCTGCCAAGCGATCGATGCGCAGCATCCCTTGCGGAGCGTCGCCGGAGCAAAAAGCCAATCCTTCCTGCGCCAGCTCCTGCAGCAGATCGGCCGCCTCGCCGACGAGTTCTATGGATCGGGCGGCCGATTTCCGAAAACCGCTTCGGATCTTCGCCAATTGCGGCACCACCTGTGCGCGTATCGCATTTCGCGCAAAACGCGGATCCGAATTGCTTGGATCCTGGATCGTCGCGATACCGTGCCGCGCAACGTAGGCCTCGATCTCACGGCGAGAGATCTCCAGAAAGGGGCGCAGCAACCGGACCTTGGTCTGCGCAAGTTCTCTTTGTTCAGCAATGCCCGCAAGTCCTGCCAAACCCGCGCCTCGCATCCATTGCAGCAAGAACGTTTCAATCCGATCGTCCGCATTGTGCGCGGTTAACACCGCAAACGCCTCGCACGCTCGCGCGGTCTGTGCCAGCGCCGCATAACGCGCTTCGCGCGCACCAGCCTCGGCGCCGCGTTTGCCTGCCACGTGCACGTGCCGCACGGTCAGTTCGACATCGCGCAGGCGACATTGCCGCTGGCAGTGGTCAGCCCACTCGTCGGCCTGCGGCTGCAGTCCGTGGTGTACGTGCACCGCACACAGCGTCCCGAAGGCGCGAATCCCACGATCTCGTAAACGGCACGCCAAATCGAGCAATGCGCTCGAATCCGGACCCCCGCTATAGGCAATCACCAGCGCCGGTGCGGGCGTGGACTTACGGCGCCCAGAGCCGACGTGCGCCTCGCGGGCAAGTTCCGTTGCAGCCGATGGCTGCGCCGCATCGGAGGAGCCCGCAATCGCGTCGCTGAGAACTCGATGCAGCGCGGACAAAAGGCCGCGATCGGCCGGATCAGGCTTCGGTGGACGTTTCCTTGAACTTGCCATAGCCCATCAGGCGCGTATGGCGTGCCGCCAGCAGGTCCTTCGTTTTGACGCCTTGAAACTGGCGCAGAGCATCGCTAAGCGCACGCTTGAGCAGCGTGGCCATTTGCGAGGGATCACGGTGCGCCCCTCCCACGGGTTCGGCAACGATGCGATCGACGAGTCCCAGTGCTTTGAGGCGGTTTGCGGTGAGGCCCAGTGCCTCCGCAGCATCGGAGGCGCGTTCGGCGCTCTTCCAAAGAATCGATGCGCATCCTTCCGGAGAGATCACGGAATACGTGGCGTACTGCAGCATCAGCACCATATCGGCAACGCCGATTGCAAGCGCACCTCCCGAGCCGCCTTCGCCGATGATCGTCGCAATGATCGGCACTTGCAGTTGTGACATGGCGTACAGATTATGGCCAATAGCCTCGGACTGGCCGCGCTCCTCCGCGTCGACACCGGGGTACGCTCCGGGTGTGTCGATAAACGTGAATAGAGGCAGGCGAAACTTTTCCGCCAATTTCATCAGTCGTAGCGCCTTGCGGTAGCCCTCGGGTTTGGGCATGCCGAAATTGCGCAGCGCCCGCTCTTTGGTATCGCGTCCCTTTTGGTGCCCGAGAACCATGACTGGCTGACCGTTGAAACGGGCCAAACCGCCAACGACCGACAGATCGTCGGCAAAGGTCCGATCGCCGTGCAACTCATGAAAGTCCGTAAAGATTTCGCTGACATAATCGAGCGTGTACGGCCGCTGCGGATGGCGCGCAAGCTGCGATACCTGCCAGGGCGAGAGCTTGGCGTAAATTTCCTTGAGCAAGGCTTGGCTCTTGAGCTGCAGCCGGGCGATCTCCTCGGAGATGTCCACCGCCGAGTCATCCTGAACGAAGCGCAACTCTTCAATTTTGGCTTCCAGATCGGCGATAGGCTGCTCGAAGTCCAGAAAGCTGGTCTTGGCCGTTGCCATA
>CAZSOI010000252.1:0-4958 GCA_964608115.1 uncultured Burkholderiaceae bacterium
GGCCGCTGCCGCCGGCGGCGACATCACGCTGCAAGGCGCCGCGCCAGAGACGCTCGATGCGGTGCTCGAGAAGCTGCGCGAGGCCGGTGCCGCGGTTCAGATGGGTGCAGACTGGGTGCGTCTGCGCATGGATCGGCGCCCGCATGCCGTAAATGTGCGCACTGCACCGTATCCGGCATTTCCAACCGATGCCCAGGCACAGTTTCTTGCGCTGAACTGCATCGCCGATGGCGTGGCTCGCGTTAGTGAAAATATCTTTGAGAATCGCTTCATGCACGTGCTCGAACTGCAGCGCCTTGGGGCGCAGATCGACATCGATGGTCACACGGCGATTGTTCGGGGCGTCGCGCATCTGTCGGGTGCAACTGTAATGGCGACCGATCTGCGGGCCTCGGCAAGCCTGGTAATCGCGGGGCTGGTTGCGCGCGGAGAAACGACGATCGATCGCATCTATCACCTCGATCGCGGCTACGAGGCAATGGAGCGCCGGCTCAGCGCTCTGGGCGCAGATATCCAAAGGGTCCGCTGAGGGTTAAACGGTGATTACGCTGGCGTTGCCCAAAGGTCGTATCTTCGAGGAGGCGCTGCCGTTACTTGCGCGCGCGGGTATCGTTCCGGAGGAATCGCCCACGCAAACGCGCAAACTCCTCATCGATACGAACGTCGCCGATCTGCGGATCGTCGTGGTGCGCGCGTCCGATGTGCCAACCTATGTGCAGTACGGTGCTGCGGAGCTGGGTATCGCGGGGGCCGACATTTTGATGGAACACGGCGGTGACGGTCTTTATCAGCCGGTCGATTTGTCGATAGGACACTGCCGCCTGTGCGTTGCCGCGCCCGCCGGCTTCGATTACACCGGCGCGGTCGGGCGCGGCGCAAGGCTGCGTGTGGCCACCAAGTACGTGCAAGCCGCGCGCGAGTTCTTTGCTCGCAAGGGCGTGCACGTGGATTTGATTAAGCTCTACGGTTCGATGGAACTTGCCCCGCTTGCGGGGCTTGCCGACGCGATCGTCGACCTTGTCTCCAGCGGAGCGACGTTGCGGGCGAACAATCTCGTGGAGGTCGAACAGATTGCGCCAATTAGCTCCCGCCTGGTCGTCAATCAGGCGGCCTACAAGACCCAGCGCGTGCGGCTCGCCTCATTGGTCGGTGCTTTTGCAAAGGCAGTCGCGCGATGATGATTCAACTACTCGATGCCAATGCGGCAGATTTCGACCAGGCGCTGGCGCAATTAATCGCCACCGATACGGCTCCCGATCGCGCTATCGAGACTCGGGTCGACGAAATCCTCGAAGCCGTGC
Organism: uncultured Burkholderiaceae bacterium; assembly: GCA_964608115.1. Lineage (GTDB taxonomy): Bacteria > Pseudomonadota > Gammaproteobacteria > Burkholderiales > Burkholderiaceae_F > GJ-E10. The sequence goes on from CAZSOI010000252.1 coordinate 1,302, forward strand.
GCCAGCGTGGAGATGAGGCCCTACTCGATTACACGCGGCGGTTCGATCGGGTGCCCGCGCAGGCAGTCGGCGAACTGGAGATTCGGCCCGAGCAAATGCAAACAGCGTTGAGCGCGTTAGGTGCCGATGACCGACGTGCGCTGCAGGAGGCCGCGGAGCGGATCCGACGCTTTCACGAGCAAGCGCGTTCCCAGGACTGGCAAATACAGGAGGCCGACGGAACAACGCTTGGAATTCGTGTGACTGCGCTGGACCGAGTGGGCATCTACGTTCCGGGGGGCAAGGCCTCGTACCCCTCGTCGGTACTGATGAACGCGATTCCGGCGAAGGTTGCCGGTGTTGGGCAAATCATCATGGTCGTACCGTCTCCCGATGGCGTGCGCAATCCGCTGGTGTTGGCCGCCGCCGCGCTGGCAGGAGTCGACCGAGCGTTTGCCATCGGCGGCGCGCAGGCGGTCGCGGCGCTGGCCTACGGTACCCAAACGATACCTTCGGTCGACAAGATTGTCGGTCCAGGAAACGCCTACGTTGCGGCTGCCAAGCGACGGGTATTTGGCACAGTGGGCATCGACATGCTGGCCGGGCCGAGCGAGATTCTGATCATTTGTGACGGCAACACCGATCCGCAGTGGATCGCGATGGACTTGTTTTCGCAAGCCGAGCATGACGAAATGGCGCAAGCGATCTTGCTGACACCGGATCGGAACTTTCTTGATGCGGTCCTGGCGGCAATTGGGCGTTTGCTGCCCACGATGCCGCGGCGCTCGATCATTGAGACCTCACTGCGCAAGCGCGGCGCCCTGATCCTGGTGCGCGATTTGGAGCAGGCGTGCGAGATTGCCAACCGGATCGCACCCGAGCACCTGGAGATTTCGACCGTGGCTGCACGAAGCTGGCTTGGCCATATCCGCCATGCCGGCGCCATCTTTCTCGGACCGTATTCGAGCGAAGCGCTGGGAGATTATTGCGCGGGCCCTAATCATGTTTTGCCAACGTCGCGCACCGCACGATTTTCCTCCGCGCTGGGTGTGGCGGATTTTCAAAAGCGCAGCAGCGTCCTTGAAATCTCCCGTTCCGGGGCCCAATCGCTAGGCCTTACGGCCGTGCACTTAGCGCAAGGTGAAGGCCTGGGTGCACACGCGCGCAGCGCCGAGTTGCGCATGCAATCGCCCCAAGCCGATTCTCGGGGCGGCACGTGACAGATCCGGCGGCCGTGCCGCTGTCCGTGGTACGCGACGACGTTCGCTCGCTTAAGGCGTACCCCGTGCCGTCCGCCGAGGGTCTGGTCAAGCTCGACATGATGGAAAACCCGTACGGACTGCCCAGAGAGCTCGCGATCGAGTTAGGCAAGCGGCTGAGCAGCGTGGCGCTGAACCGCTATCCACCGGGAGAACCGCGTGCTTTCAAGCAGCGCCTTCGGGCGCGCGTGGCAATTCCTGAGGGCAGTGCAACGCTGCTGGGCAACGGGTCGGACGAGTTAATTCATCTTCTCATTATGGCCTGTGCGCGCCCCGGTGCGGTGGTGCTCTCACCCTGGCCAAGCTTCGCGATGTATCGAATCAGCGCGGGGTTGGACGGATGCCGCTTCGTCGACGTGAGTCTGCAACCGGATTTCGCCATGGATCTGTCGGCGATGCTCGCCGCAATCCGCGGGCACCGTCCTGCCGTGATCTTTTTGTCCTTTCCGAATAATCCTACGGGTAACTTGTTCGATCGCACCGCGATCGACGCAATCGTGCGCGAGGCGCCGGGAATCGTAGTGATCGATGAAGCCTATTTGCCGTTTGCGCTGCAGACCTGGATGCCGCAATTGCCACTGCGCCCGAATCTGCTCGTGCTGCGTACCTTCTCCAAATTGGGCCTGGCCGGTTTGCGCCTGGGATATTTGTGTGGGCCACCGGTGCTCATCGAGCAGTTCGACAAGGTGCGACCGCCGTTTAACGTCAACGTTCTGACGCTTGCGGCCGCGGATTTTTTACTTGACCACTTCTCAGTGCTGGACGAACAGGCGGCGCGTGTGCGCGCCGACCGCCAGCAGCTGCTCGATCGCATGCGGGGTCTGGCCGGCGTCCAGGTTTTCGATTCGGCAGCCAACTTCCTGCTTTTTCGCGTTGCCGACGCCCCCGATGTCTTCGCGAAATTGCTCCAACAGCGTATTCTGATCAAGGACGTGTCGGGCGCACACCCACTGTTGCAAAACTGCCTGCGTGTCACAATTGGGACTGCGGAGGAAAATGGCAGATTTTTCGAGATCCTTCGGGCCAGCATCTGATGGAATCAGCAATGCCGCAACGCAACGCGCAAATTGCACGAGACACAAAAGAGACAAAGATCCGCGTGACGGTCGACCTGGATGGGACCGGGGCGTGCAAGCTCTCGACGGGGATCGGCTTTCTCGACCACATGCTGGAGCAAATTGCTCGCCACGGCGCGCTGGATTTGACGATCGAGGCGGTTGGCGATCTGCACATTGATGGCCACCATACGGTGGAGGACGTTGGCATCACATTGGGCCGCGCGATTTGTAGCGCCGCGGGCGACAAGCAAGGCATTCGTCGCTTCGGTCATGCTTTCGTTCCCTTGGATGAGGCGCTCACGCGCGTGGTCGTGGATTTTTCCGGCCGCCCCGGTTTGTTCTGGAACGTGGATTTCGCGCGCTCGACGATTGGTGGGTTCGATTTGGAGCTGGTGCACGAATTTTTCCAGGGATTTGTTAACCATGCGCAGGTGACGCTGCACATCGATAACTTGCGCGGCGCGAACGCGCACCATCAGTGCGAGACGATCTTCAAGGCCTTTGCGCGAGCGCTACGCGAAGCCCTAGAGATCGATCCGCGCGCCGCGGGGCTGGTGCCCAGCACCAAGGGAGCGCTGTAGCCGCTACGCCGCGTGCATGCCCCAAGTGGCATAGGAACGTTTCCCAAGGTTAAATCCTTGATTGCGATTGCTGATTTCGGAATGGGCAACTTGCGCTCGGTTGAGCAGGCGCTTGCCCGTGTGGCTCCCGACGTGCTCACGCGCGTTACGTCGGACCCGGAAGTGATCGATGCGGCCGAGCGCGTCGTTTTGCCAGGGCAGGGCGCGATGCCCGACTGCATGCGCAATCTGGCGGCTTCGGGGCTCGAACCGGCTCTGCGGCGCGCGGCAGCCACTCGCCCGGTGTTGGCGATATGTATCGGCGAACAGATGCTCTTTGAGCGTTCGCAAGAGGGCAATGCCCCCGGATTAGGCCTGATTCCCGGGCAAGTGGTACGGTTCCCGGACTCGGTGGACGAACAGGGCCGGCGACGCAAGATTCCGCACATGGGTTGGAATCGGGTCCGGCAGACCCGGCCCCATGCCCTATGGGAGGGCGTAGCCGATGGGAGCTACTTTTATTTTGTTCATAGCTATTATGTGGAGCCGGCGCGGCAAAACGTGATTGCCGGGCAAACGGATTACGGCGGTATCTTTACCTGCGCGGTTGCCCAAGATAATATTTTCGCTGTTCAGTTCCACCCCGAGAAAAGCGCCGCTGCTGGCCTAAGACTCTACGCCAACTTCGTATGTTGGAAACCTTGACGGGCTTTGGCCTGGCGCCTGTCGGCCGCCGCCGCGTCCGTTACAACCATTTAACCCCGTCATGCTGCTGATCCCCGCAATTGATATCAAGGACGG
>CAZSOI010000253.1:0-14002 GCA_964608115.1 uncultured Burkholderiaceae bacterium
TGACGCCCACCCTCGTAAAGGCCTGTCGTCACTTTCAGGCCCCGGGCGCGGTAGGTCTCAATCAGATTTTGCAATCCGGAGCCCACCGGATCTTCGGTGCCGGATAAAACGAGAATCGGCAGTCGCTTTGGAATCCGGGCGACGTTCGAGTCCGCGAGCAGCGGTCCCAGGGCATCGAGCAGATCGATCGCAAGCTGGACCGTGAACGCAAAACCGCACAGCGGGTCAGCGATATAGGCGTCCACCTCGGATGCGTCACGCGACAGCCAGTCAAAGGGCGTTCGCGCTGGCGCAAAGCGCTTGTTAAAGTCACCAAACATCAGCTGCTGCAACAGCGGGCTTTTACCCTGTGGTCCCAGGCGCAGCCGCTCCACGCGCGCGATCAATCGTCCCAAGGCAGCGATCGGAGCCGGCCGCCCGTTGGAGGAAGAAAGCACGACGGCGAATAAGGTGTTGCCATGCTCCGCGATGAACTGCTGGGCCAGAAACGATCCCATCGAATGCGCAAAAAGCCCCGTTGGAACACCCGGCAGTTCAGCAGCAATTGCGCGGTTAACCTGCAACACGTCGGCAAGGCAGGTTCGCCAGCCCTCGCGCTCGGCGAAAAAACCCAACTTGCCCTCGCGGGCGGTGCGCCCGTGCCCGCGCAGGTCGGCGGCATGGACCGCATACCCTGCCTGCGTCAGTGCAGCAGCCAGCCCCACATAGCGCGCGGAGTGTTCTACCAGGCCGTGGACGACCTGTACTGCAGCACGGGGCGGCCGCTCGGGTAACCAGCGGCGAACAAAGATCTGCACTCCATCAGGCGCAGTCAAAAAGTATTCCGTGGCTTGCATTGTGCTGAGCTTAGTCCCATGCCACGCCACCTGCCACCAAGTCGATTCGTCTTCGACATCGAACTGCGGGCCATCGCCGGCGCTAGTTCGCTTGCTGGCCTGTCCGCTTGGCCAATGGATGGCCTCGCCGGCACAATCGGTACAACGAGGTTGTTGTCGGTCACTCTCAGCCAAGAGGCGCCAAAATCGGCGCTCATAGCCAATACCGGCGAACGCTAATTCGCTCTGGGTCGATTTCCAACGGGTACCTCACCTTTGTGACCATCAAGGCCGTCGCGGCGTGCATCCCGCTAGCCTTCGTCGGCACTTGGCACTTTTCACGCAAAAATCGTAACGGCGACAGCGATGCGAGAGGCGAGCATATGATCTAAGACGTTTTGCTGGCACGACGTCGGGATGAACAGATAGGAAAATCGACCGGGGGAGTCAATGAAGATTCGACGCGTAGCAACCGGGCAGGACGCTTCGGGCCGCTCCATTTTCGCAAGTGATGTACAGATCGACGCCATCCGGATCCAGTTGCTGCCCGGCTGCGAGTTTCATAATCTCTGGGGTATTGACAAGAGTCCGCGAATTGCGACCGATGGCGCGCTGCCGTTTGCTCCAGGCTATTTTCCACCTCCCGAAGGCGTTCGATTTCTGATGTTCACGATCCCACCAAAGAGCGAACAAAATAAGGCGCCGATCGATTATCCGGCCGCCATCGCGGAAGCCAACCAGAAACTGCCTGGCTTTTTGGCGCTGATGGAGCGCGCCTGCCCGGGGATGCACACCACGGACACGATCGACTTTGACTACGTCGTGGAAGGGGAAGTCATGCTGGAACTTGACGACGGCAGAGAGGTCCTGCTTCGCGCAGGCGACACCGTCGTACAAAACGGCACCAGACACCGGTGGAGAAACGACTCGTCCCGACCCGCCCGCGTCCTCGCCTGTCTGATCGGTGCGCGCCGTGGATAAGGAAAAACTCTGGCCAAGGCGGTGACACGCTTACTTGGGAAACGCGCGTCAGTTCACTCGGAGAACCAGACGAACCTAAGGTCGTCTCATGCGCTTTGCCGTATGGCGTTGGATGCAGCCAGCGGGGCAAGTGCCGCCACCAGTTGCTGTGCGATTGTGCGCCAGGAGCGCTTAAGTGCTTCCTGGCGAACGAGCTTGCGATCAAGCCGCAGGGCTGCAAGGCAGGCAGTTTGCAAATCTTCATGTAACGCTCCGCTCACGCCTTGCGTCACAACCTGCATCGGGCCGGCAACCGGAAAGGCAGCGACCGGGCAACCGCAGGCCATGGCCTCTAGCATGACCAGCCCGAATGTGTCCGTGCGACTGGGAAACACAAACACGTCTGCGGCATCGTAATATGCGGGCAATTGGGCGTGCGCAAGGCGCCCCAGCCAAAATACGTTCGGATAGCGTGCCTGCAGGCGCTCGCGCTCCGGACCATCTCCGATCACTACGCGGGAACCGATAAGTTTCAGGTCGAGAAACGCCTGGAGGTTTTTTTCGGGGGCAACGCGGCCCACGTACAGCAAGATAGGCCGCGGCAGAGCTAGGCGGTCGCGCAGCCCGGGTCGAAACAACTCCCCGTCAACGCCGCGACTCCAAAGCCTGGTGCGCAAGAAACCCGCGCGACGCAGTTCTCGGCGCAGGTCATCATTTGGCACAAGTACCGCGCGCGAATCGCTGTGGAAGCGGCGCAACAGGGCCAATGTGAACGTCGCCGGAATGCCAAATCGTGCCTTTAAATATTCAGGAAACCGGGTGTGAAATGATGTGGTGAACATCCAGCGCCGGCGCCGCGCAAGGGCGCGAGCGGCCCAACCCAGAGGTCCCTCGGTAGCAATGTGCAAGTAAGTGGGAACCAAAGCGCCCAAGGCACGAGCCAAATGCCGGTGCGGTTCGAGCGAAAGCAAAACGTCGGGTTCGCCAGGCGCTGCGATGGCGCGCGAGCCACCGGGGTGGATGATGTGTAGATGATGCCCAAGTGCAGCGAGCTCTCGCTGCATGTAGGTCCAAGTTTGCACAACGCCATTGACCTGCGGATGCCAAGCATCGGTAACCAGGACAATCGTGTGCTCTCTGGTCGAGGGAGCGTCTTTGGGCATTGGATCGTATTTTGACGCGCCCTGATGACGCGCTTGCGACGCACGCAAGGTTGCAGCCTGCTTGCGTCGGCCAATACCCCCGCCCGCCGTGCTGAGGCTAGGGTGGTCCCTAATTAATTAAAGCCGGGCGGCGCTACAAACCCGCCGAACTCCCGCTCGGCCAGCTGGACAAAGCCCAGCGTCGAACGGTCCTCGAGATACGGTCCGATGACCTGGATGCCAATGGGCAAACCGCTGCTTCCGAGGCCGATGGGCATCGCCGTAGCAGGAAGTCCGCAAACCGTCGCTACGCTTGTCCATAGAGCTAGCGCCGAATACGGCACGGTTTGGTCGTCAACGTCGAGGTGGCGCTCTTGCATCTTGCGTTGGTCATGCGCGAAGGCCACCGTTGGCAGGATCGGACAAAGCACGAGATCCCAGGTGCGAAAAAACTCTCGCCATTGGTGCGAAAGAACAATCCGCCTACGGTGCGCGAATATCCAATCGCGATGCGTCGCCACCATGGCGCGCAAGCGCACTGCCTCGCGATCGCTATCGTGTTTTCCTGATTGCACTACCTGCTGTTGGATGGCGTGGTAGGTCGCGGCCGGCAAGTCGGCTCCCACGATAGGCAACATTAGTTCGTTGAAGGTATTGGCCAGAACGGCAAGGTTTGGCAGCAAAGGACTTTTCCTCCCGACGACACACCCCGCGCGCTGCAAATCCGCCGCAAAGCGGTCGATGGCCGAGTGGATCTCATTGGAGAGCGGCAACATTGGATGTTCGTCCAGTACCAGGATCTTAAATTCGCTCAACCGAGCATGGCGCGAAGACGGCAGCGCGAGCGTGTAGCCCAACGCCTGTGCTTGGTCGGGTCCGGCAAGCACATCTAGCCCAAGAGCCAGATCTGCCGCGCAGCATGCCATCGGCCCGACAACGACTAGATCCATATCTATGCCAACCGAAATCTCCGGTGTCCCGGGCGGAGAGTGCCCGCGCGCGGGAATGAGCCCGTGGGTGGGCTTGTGCGCGAAAACCCCGCAGCAATGCGCCGGCACGCGCAAGGATCCGGCCAGGTCAGAGCCCAGTTCCATCGGCACGAAACCAGCCGAAAGTGCCGCAGCCGCGCCGCCCGAGGAACCCCCGGGGGTGCGCGCAAGATCCCACGGGTTGCGCGTCAAACCATAGACGGCGTTGACGCTTTGCCAATCGCCAAGGTTTGTCGAAACGTTCGTTTTTCCCAAAATGACGGCGCCAGCACGCTTCAAACGCTCCACAGCGACGGCATCGCTCTGCGCGGGCGTGCGAGCCGTCCCGGCAATCCCCCAAGTCGTCGCAAGACCGGCGACATTGAAAGACTCCTTCACACTCATCGGTACGCCCAGCAGCGCCTTCCGCTCGCCACGAGCCAGCGCCGCATCCGCGGCCTGGGCAGCGATGCGTGCGAGCTCGAAGTCGCGCACCACCACGGCATTGATTTCGCTATCGCGGGCTTCGATACGCGCAACTGCCGCCTCAAGTGCTTCCACTGCCGAGATTTGGCGGGACTGCAAAGTAGCGACAAGGGTCGTGGCAGTTGGGGACTTCACGTTCGCTCTCCTTGAACCACGCGGGGCAGGCGCAGGCCGACTCGATTAGCCCAAATCGTCCCCTTCGCCCAACGCGAGGGCTCCAGAGCGCACCAAGTCGATAATTTGCCGAGCCTGCTGTGCCTTTTCACTCACGACCATCAGACGGATCCCTCCGACGGCAATCGAATACAAGGCATTTATCTGGTTGATACCTTGGTCGACCGCAAACGCCGTTATGTCCTGATCCTGCAGGCGAGCGCGCAGCATCTCCACCTCCAAGGGATCGAACGATCGCGCAACGGTTTGCAAGCTTGTGCCAGATTCTGAGCTTTGCTCTTCTTTGTCCTCTTGCGCATGCATGAATCGCGATATCGCAAACTTTCGTCGCGCCAATTCCCGTTTTACGACGGCCACTGCGATCTCGGATAAACGACCCGAAGACCATCGCTCAATTAGTTCCGCAACGCTCATCGCGCAAAAGGTCTGCTTCAGGCACGCAGCTTCTGTGGACAAAGTCTCCTCCCTATTTTCCGGTCAGCGAGCACTAAGCATAGTCCAGACAAACCCGGCCTCTGTCGCTTTAACTTCGCCACATCTTCTTTCCTCATACGCAAGACTGCCGGCACCGCCTGGCTCAGTAAACCTCGCATTTGCGCGGTATCGTACGTCGTTTGCGGGCGGGCTAAAAACTTCTTGCGCCGAGTGTGCGTAAATGCCGCGCCACGGATCCCTTGCCGACTGCCACGAACTGGCGCCGCAAGTATGCGGCAAGATTTCTGCGAAAGGGCAAGGATGCGTGCATTGCCTCTTGTGCGCGGCTGCCCAAACCAAATTGGGGGCAGATCGTCGCACACCGCCGAGCTTTATGCTTACCATGAAAGTGCCCCTCCTTAGGATGTATGAAGGCAAAATGGCGGCCAAATCGGCTTGCGCAGCGAAGTGCCCTTGTTACTTTGCCCAAGACCTCGGCAATGCGCCCAGCTCGCAGAGCGCCGCGGAGCAAGACGGCGGCGATGAGCAAGGAGTCTGCGAATATGCAACCCATCTACACATGCCTTTGGTTCGACGATCAGGCTTTGGAAGCCGCGAGTTTTTACGTTAGCGTTTTTCCGAACTCGCGCATCCTCGACATCAAGTATTACCTTGAAGGCGCGCCCCAACCCGCCGGATCCGTTTTGACGGTTTTATTTGAACTCAATGGGGTCGCCCACCTTGCCCTCAATGGAGGTCCCATTTTCCAGTTCTCGCCTGCAATCTCACTCGTTGCAAACTGCAACACGCAGCAAGAGATCGACGATTTGTGGCGACGACTCTCAGAAGGTGGCAAAGAAGGTCAGTGCGGCTGGTTAACGGACCGGTTTGGCGTTTCCTGGCAGATCGTGCCAGGAGCGCTGCATGCCCTCATTGACGGCGCCGATGCCGCCGCATCGCAACGCGCGTTCTCGGCATTAATGGAAAATGACCAAACTCGATATTGCCGCGTTGCAACGGGCCTATGAGAAAAACTGACCTGCCAGCCTCCCTGCCTGCCCCTGCACGCCCGGGCAAGACCGCTTGTAAACGGGTTTTGCGGCGCCCGTAAGCGCTCCATTTCGGGGGGACCGAGGCGCGCCTAGCGTTCGATTCACCACTGCCGTGGCACCGCCTCGCAAAAATTGATCAGGGGTCATCGCAAAAAGCCGTCCACTTGTCTGCGCCAGGCCTGAGCGTAGCGCCCGTTTTTTTGTAGCAGTTCTTGGTGCGTTCCATCTTCGACGATGCGTCCGTTCTCCAAAAACAAAATGCGGTCCATCCGGCTGATCGTCGACAGGCGATGCGCAATTGCAATCACGGTTCGATGCTGGAAAAGCCGCCAGAGCGCTTCATGAATGCAATGTTCGGTTTCCGAATCCAGGGAAGCGGTGGCCTCATCCAGAATGAGGATCGGCGCGTCTTTGAGCAACGCGCGCGCGATGGCAACGCGCTGACGTTCCCCGCCCGATAGTTGAATGCCCTGTTCGCCGACCAGGGACTCGTAGCCCAGGTCGCGTGCCGCAATGAAGTCTTCCGCATGGGCGTAGCGGGCGCACTGAGCGATTTGCGCATCGCTCGCATCATCGCGTGCATAGCCAATGTTGTCGCGTATCGATCGGTGAAAAAGCCCCGGCTGTTGCGGAATTTCGGCAATGGCATCGCTCACAGAAGCTTGCGTCACCAGCGCGATGTTCTGCCCGTCGATCAAAACACGGCCAGCCTGTGGTCGATAGTCGCGACGCAAAATCTTGATGAGCGAACTCTTGCCTGAACCGCTGGGTCCCACCAGTGCCACCTTCTGGCCCGCAGGTATCGACAGGGAAAAGTTGTCGAAAACCGGTTTGCCATCGCCGTAGCCAAAGGTCAGATCCTCAATTTGGATCGCACCTTGTTGAGCGACCAGGGGTTTGGCACCGTCTGCGTCGGTAATCGCATGGGGTACAAGAATCAGCTCCAGTGCCGACGCAAACTGGCCGGAGTGCTCCAGCAAGTCGAGCATGCGCGAGGCTGCGCCCCAGATGTTGTTCATCAGCAAACCCGAGAGCGATACCATCTTGACCGTGTCGCCAACGACCATCTGTCCGTGCGCGGTCATGTACACCGTTGCACCAATCAACACGATCTGAAAGACCTGCATTCCGGAATACAGCACAAGGTTCATTGCCGTCGCATACCAGCGCAGTCGTCTGGATGCATCGCGCTCTTTTCTTACGGCGCTTTCGACATGGCGGCTCTCCTGCCGAGCCTTGGAGAAGGATCGCACCAAGTCTGCATTCTTGACCAAGTCAACCAGAACACCCGTGGATGCCGACACCTGATCCTGAAAAGCCTTTGATAGCGATTTGCGGCGTCTGGCAAGCAGCAGCGAAAGTCCGACATAGATCGGCGTCCAGACAATCACCATGATCGCCAGACCTGGATGGTCGAAACCGATGATGAGCACACTGATGACGACGGAGGCGACCACGCGCACAATGTCGTTTGTGGTGAGGTTCAAAATGGAGATGGAACTGTTGCCCGCTTGTTTTATTTTTGCCGCCAGTTGTCCTGCGAAGTTGCGGTGAAAGTAATCTGGCGAGTGATCGATCAACCACGAAAACAAGTAGACCTGGATCTCCTGCCGGACCTGGGGACTTGTATGCAAGTCCACAATCTCGCCTAACCGGTTAAACATCGCCGATACGAGCCAAGCGCCCGCAACCATACCGAATGGCAACCATACAGCGGGCAAAAATGCGTCTTGAGCAGTGCCGGTCCGAAGCGCTTCAATCAGTTGACCGAGAAAAATGGGCTCTAGCGACATCAGGCCAATACCGCCCAGCGTGCATACGACGCCGCCAGCAACTCGCCAGCGAAATCGGCTCCACAAGAATCTGGCGAGAAAAGCAAGCGGAGAGGAGGGAAATCTCGTACCCTCCAAACTCCGATAGTGTGTTGGCGGAAGATCAACAAAGGAAGGAGGCGTACGGTCAAACATGGGTTTCTCCCTCCAGGGAAATCGCGACTGCGCTGAATGCTCGGCGCAAATTTCTGTGAGAACGCAGCAAGGCAATATTGTCTGAGTCTTGCGGCAACCGGATCGGTACTGTACCGCGGCAGTTTGCGGGACCGCGTCGCGCTGCCATGTTCACTCGCACCTATTGTCGCGGCGACAGAAGGACCGTCAGTAAGCGCTTCGTCGCCGACCAAGCCACCCCAACGGTCCTGGATGAGACGGCGGCAGACGTCACCCTCGAACGCAATCGGGTTGCTGTCAGCCCCTCCCTTTTTGCTCGGAGCCGAGAACGCCGAGCTCACTTCTTGGATGTACGCGCGGGTCCCTTTGTTCACGGTTTAGCGAGGACGTTCTTGCAGAACCATACAGGGTGGTCCATTCGGGGAAATCCCGTCGCAAGAGCGCTGCGAGCTCTTCGGTTTGCCTTAGCTGAATGGGGCGCAAATATGCTTCGACCTCGACTGTGGGGACGTCACGACGAGCAATGTGACGAAACGCCAACTTGGATCCGAACCTGCGCATGACGAAAGGCACCCAGGGGACATATTTCAAATAAAAGGCGCTATTGGCGAGCTCGCGCAACAATCCGAAACCTCTGGCAATTCGGATTGCCTCTGGAGTCGCGTTGACCGGCTCATCTAGTTTTGGAGGTCTCACGCTTGGGTCTACCCCCAGCCAGCGGTACGTTTTTTGAATCTCTCCGATCGGATCAGCGGTAAGTGCTTCAAAGGTAAGCACGTAGATACGATCCGCGCCAACGTGCCGCAAATACGTCTGTAGCTGCATCGCGTAATAGCTCACGTCCTCGTATAGGCGGTCACTGCGGATCGCCTGAAGCATGGGTCGCCTCTCGCTCCAGTAGTTTGCTCGATGCCAGTAGTGACTGATCGTGCGCTCGATTGGATCGCGCATGATATAAATGAACCGCGCCTGCGGGCTCAACCGCAGTATGCGCTCCGGAACGCCGCTAAAGTGTGGCGCCATGCTGTACGTTGTACTGGCTTCAGCGATCACTTGAGCGTCTCCGGCGTTTGCAAACAGGCTCAAGTAGATGTCCAGACTTCGCCAGAACCCGCGTTGCCAAGCCTCCGGATACGCCTCGTGAAGAATCTGCGGATCGCAGAAAAAGCAGGGTTCCTTCGGATCGCTTACAAAGATCGATGGGTGAGCGGCAAGCAGCTGACTGAAGTACGTCGTGCCGGACTTCATCGCGCCAATTACGAACACGTTTGGCTTTGGCTGGCCCATAACATATCGATGGTTTTGATTCCTGTGCCCTAAGCGTGGCAAATGGCTTGATCCAATTTCTGCCCCGCGCTCGAACGCGGGCGCGAGCTCGTACACGAGACCGGCAGACTGCGTCCAGATACGACAATTATTTGGCTGGGCCTACGATTCCGAACGCAGGAGTTGCGCCGGTGATAGGAGGCTAATTCCAAGTTACGGCCACGCCCCGGGACACTGCCCTGTGTACCCCGCCGCGCCGTCGGATTGAAGTCGCGGTTGCACTGTCGGGCGTTGCCTTATCGCCTGCAACTCGACCGATGGTTTCCCGCGCCAGGCGTGCAATCCGCTTTCGATTTGCTGCAGCCCCCTCGTGTCGTCAGGTCAAAGCGTTTGTATCATCTGCGCTCCGATAGGCGCCGCGCGAATCTTCTTGGCCATATAGCGTTTATGCCAAATGAGTAAGCGACCGAACGAAAGCAAGATTGGCGCTTTGCGCCGCAGGTTATAGAGGTACGCTTTCGCTCACGCAGCCCCTGCTGCGGGTCGCTGCGCATCTGCGGGCGCTTGCGTGCACGCTGACGAACGAACTACGGTATCGTGAGTGAGCGAACCGGCGCTGCCAAGGCAACACCTTCGATGACCAAGGTGTGAGCTTGCGCCATGAAGGTTCCTACCCTTTTTCGTGGGCCGCAGCCATGCCTTGGCATCGAAAGTCAGCAAGGCCAGGCTCCACTTCTTTTACGAGGGGCTTTTACACCCGCCGAACTTTGGCGACAATCAAATGGGTTTCTTGCGCCGACCACCGGGGTTCGTCGTACCAATCAATAGCCCGGAAGCAATACGGGACGACCGTACGAGCACGCCGAATTTTGCGCCCACCGCACGACGGCCATAATGGCCCCTGGTGACTGCCGGTCAGTCGCGGCGCGCCGCAAGGCGTTGTTGGGCTTGGCTGCAAGGCATCAGATTTCACGCAACCGACCTCGGTGCTTCGTCTTTCTTAAGCGGCCATTGGCAAATGATCGCGCCACATTGCAAGGCAAAAGTGGCCACAATCGTTACTTGTAGCGCCCCGCATGCGGAACTTGCATCCGACGGCGGCTGCTGGCCATGCCAACTACAGCCTTGCTCCACGAAGGTACAAGGAGAAACTCTGTACGCGCCCGTCGGTACCCATTACGCAATCGCCCGGCTCACAACCCCTACTCGTCTTGACAACGCGCAGCAATTGCAGCGCGGATCTTAACTAAACTCCTCTGTGCCGAGGGTTTTTGCAAAACGTCCATCACCCGCCATTTTTTCTCTTAGCGCTTTACGTATGCTCGACACTGCTCCTCCCCTTGAAGTCGAACGCGCAACGCACCGCATCTCAGCGGTGCACGGGCCTGTAGTCGACGTGCTGGGGACTCCGCTGCCACAGTTGGGCAACGTGCTCACGGTGCAACTGGATGGGGGCGCCGTGATGCTTGTCGTCGTGCAGCACGTCTCGGAGAACACGGTGCGCACCATTGCGCTGCAAACGACAGAGGGCATGGCGCGAGGTATGAGAGCAAGAGACAGTGGCGCTCCCCTTTCGGTGCCGGTCGGTTTGCAATGCCTTGGTCGATTGCTCGACGTTCTTGGTCAGCCGCTCGATGCCGGTGCTCCGTTGCAAGATGGGGAACGACGGCCAGTTATTTCGGCCCCGCCCCCACTTACCGACACGGTGCCGGGCAACCAAATATTGGCGACGGGCGTTAAAGTCATCGATCTGCTTTGCCCGTTCGTGCGCGGTGGCAAGACCGGGCTTTTCGGCGGTGCAGGCGTAGGCAAAACGGTGCTAATGATGGAATTCATGCATGCTGTCAGCAGCATGTACCACGGCGCATCGGTGTTTGCCGGCGTAGGCGAACGCATTCGCGAGGGTCACGAGCTATGGCACGAAATGCGGGAGGCCGGCGTGATGCCACGCACCGTCATGGTTTTCGGGCAAATGGACGAAACGCCCGGGGTCCGCTTTTATACAGGCTTTACGGCGCTCTCCTATGCTGAGGCGCTGCGCGACTCCGGTCGCGGTGAGGTGCTGTTTCTTATGGATAACTTGTTTCGCTTCGTGCAAGCGGGCACGGAAATCTCCGGCCTGCTCGGGCGCATGCCCTCGAGTGTCGGTTACCAGCCAACATTGCTCACCGAAGTGGCAAGCCTGGAGGAGCGGATCCTCTCAACGGCCAAGGGTGCGATTACGGCAGTTCAGGCGGTGTATGTGCCAGCAGATGACATGAGCGATCCGTCGATTGCAGCAATCCAGGCCCATTTAGATGCCATCGTCGTGCTCTCGCGCACTCAGGCCGCGCGTGGCATATACCCCGCGGTGGATCCTTTGGCCTCGAGCAGCCGGATGATGGACGTGCGTCTCGTCGGCGAGCGCCACTATCGAATCGCTGGGGCAGTGCGGGAGCATCTTGCGCGTTACAAGGAGCTCGAGGACATCATTGCCATGCTTGGCGTCGAAGAACTCTCAGTCGATGATCGGCGCATCGTCCAACGGGCCCGGCGCTTGCAGCGTTATTTGACGCAACCTTTTTTCGTTACCGCAGACCACACCGGCTTGCCGGGCACGTCGGTGCCGCTGGAAGTTACGCTCGCCGACTGCGAGCGCTTCCTGAACGGTGCGTACGATGCGCTGGCCGAAGATGCGTGTTATATGCTGGGGGCCATGCCACCATGAGCGACGCTGCGCTCTTGCTGATTTTGCTCGACGGCATGAGCAGTACGCGCATCGAGGATGTAACAAGTATTGTCGCATCGGATGCGTCGGGGCAGTTTGGATTGTTGCCCGGGCATGATGCTCTCGTGACGGTGCTCGAGCCCGGACTTTTTCGCTACCGCCAGGCGCGCAAGGCCGGCTGGTCCTTCGGGGCCTGTGTCGGAGGCTTGCTGAGGTGCTCGCCGACGGCCGCGCGCGAAACAGAGGTCTGCATCGTTAGCAGGCGCTTTTTGCACGGAGACCAGCCCGAGGTGCTGCAATCGCAGCTCGATGAATTGCTCGAGCGCGAAGGCATGTTGCGGGTCAGTACCCGGGTGAGCCGAGAGCGGCTCGATCTGGCCTTTTACAAGCGCATGCAGCAACTCTCGCAAACACCAACATGAGCCAGGACGACGAGAATTTACGCCAGAGCCTGCCGCGTCAGATCCGCCGCTTGCGCAAAGCGCGGCGTGCTGGCGTTCTGGGCATGCTGCTTGCAGGCGGCACCGCAGGGCTCCTTCTTGCCGTGCCGCTCGTGATCGGCGCCTACTTGGGGCGCTGGATCGACGAGCAATCGGCGGGCTATTCGGTGCGTTGGACCGTCAATCTGCTGCTGTTGGGATTGGCAATTGGCGTCTACAACGTTTATCGCTTTTTTAAGGAGACGGATCAGTGAGCGCGGTCAATTCCGATGTCTGGTGGCGCCTGCACGGAGTCGCGTTGCGCGAACCAGTTTTCATGTCCGTGCTGGTCTCTGTGCTGATTGTCGCCCTGGCGCTGTGGTTTCGGCACCGAATGACGCGCGCGGGCCCCAGGCCTGCCGCTCTGCTCGAAGCCATATATACCTTGATGCACGATGCCGTGGCGGAAGTTGTGCCAGCCGAGGATGTGCAGGGTGTTTTGCCCTTTGTCGGCACGCTGTGGCTGTTCATCGTGTTCTCCAATTTGCTTGGTCTGGTACCGGGCCTGTCCTCACCGACGCGTGATCTATCGGTTACCAGTGCGTTGGCAATCATCGTATTTGTCGCGGTCCATGTATACGGAGTGCGCGCCGCGGGCTGGGTCGCATACCTTAAACACTACCTATCGCCAAACCCCATCTTGCTGCCATTTCATCTGATTAGCGAGGTCACCCGCACGGTCGCGCTCGCAGTGCGGCTCTTTGGCAACATGATGAGCCTCCAGATGGCTGCTCTGCTCATTCTTCTGGTGGCCGGGCTGCTGGTTCCTGTTCCATTGCTTTTGCTGCATGTCATCGAAGCGCTCGTGCAGGCGTATATCTTCGGCATGCTCGCCTTGATTTACATCGGCAGTTCACTCGAGATCAGCCACAAACATCGACCGGCGGGTGGTGAGCCGGCTTCCGACTCTTCCCGTCCTTAGGAACTCCCATGAGCGATCTGCATCTTTTCAGTATTGTGTCCACCGTGGTGGCCGCTCTGGCCATCGCGCTGGGTGTGTTCTTTCCGGCTCTGGCCATGGGCCGCGCGATTTCAGCGGCACTAGAGGCTCTCGCACGTCAACCCGAGGCCGAGCGCTCGATCAGTCGTACCCTGTTCATTGGGCTGGCAATGATCGAGTCGCTGGCAATTTACTGCCTGGTGATTGCGCTGATCATTTTGTTTCGCAATCCGCTGCTCGAGTATTTGCTCAAATAGGAGCCCACGGCATGGAACTGGACGTCACCACCTTCGTGCTGGAGATCGTCAATTTTCTCGTGCTGCTTTGGCTTTTGACGCGTTTGTTGTACCGGCCGGTGAAGTCTGCCCTAGCGGCTCGGGCCCAGGCGGCCGAGAATCTGCGCAATGAACTTCAAAACCGAGGCGCGGCGCTCGATGCACGTGCCGGCGAAATCGAAAATCAACGTCAAGCACTTGCGGCGCGGCGCGATGCCGCCGAGCGCGACTTAGCCAATGAAATGGCCGCGCAGCGTCAGAGACAATTGACCGAGCTCGGACGCGAGCTCGATGCGGAACGCGAAAAGGAGCGCGCTCGCATTGAACAAGAAAAGATGAGAACCCGTCAACAGGACGAGCGCGAACTGCGCCGGCGCG
>CAZSOI010000254.1:0-3602 GCA_964608115.1 uncultured Burkholderiaceae bacterium
GCACCTCACCACCCTCCGGCGTAATCGTGCTCAGATCGATCAGACCAAAGCCGGACGCCCGGTAGAGCGCCTCCACAGTCGCCTTGCGCGCTGGAATATCAGGGGTTCGCGACAGGAGATCGGTCAGTTGCGCGAAGGCCACCTCGGCCGCCGCCCCGACCAGGATCGGCGCGCTGTCGATATACTCGGCGTCCTGGATCGAGCGCTGCAGAAAACAGTTGTAGTGATGGCAGTGGAGGATCACCGGCTCGCCGCCGACCACCAGCCGGTTTGTCGCGAAATCGTAGCCGAATTCGGAAAAGTCAAACATTCGACGCCTCCTTTGCCAGCAGGAAGTCGGGCACGGGCTTCCCCACTACCTCCTCAGCAGCACGGACGATGGCTCCGGTCAGTTCTTCCGGAAGGGCCATTCGGATTTCCATTTTATCGATCGTAGCGGCAGTCAACGTGATTTTGTTTTTAATGAGCAAGAGCATCACTTTAATCAAAATACGATCGACCGCCTTAACCTCGCCGTTTTCTTTGGCCCAATCGAAGACGCCTTTGACGTCAAACATGGCCCCTCAATGTCCTTGCTTGTCCGACTGTGGGTCGTCGGTCTCTGCAAACCGGTCGAACTTGTCCGTCACCCCACGGCCCGCTTGTTCAGTTCGGTGGACTCCACAATTGATCATGCCACAGAACTCCTGTGCCCGAAACACGCAACTAAGCCGTTATAAACTCGGCACGAATGGCAGTTACGCCGGCCCGTCGGATTGCAGGCGGCAGCGCTGAGATGAGCGAACTGTCGCGTGGAATGTCTCAGGCAAATAAATGACCGCTTCCAAGCGATGGGCAGCCGGGCAAAAGGGGTGAGGGTCGCTCTTCACTCAGGCTGGGAGGTCCCGCCTCCCTGTGCGCATCGCTCAGGGGTCGATTTTTACTCCTTCGACCGGGGACCATGAGCGGCCGGCTTCGTCGCCGAACGCGACTGACTTCTTCAACAGCCTGCTAAGCGCCACACAGCGTGGACTTCAGCGGGAACGCCAGCGTGAACGTTACGCCAGCGACGCCGAGTATCGCGAACGAAAGCGCGAGCGCAATCGCCAGTGGCATCGGGAACGTTATGCGACTGACCCGGAGTTCCGAGCGCAGCGTCGTGAAAACGCACGTATCCAACGAGCAGCGCGGCAAAGCAAATGACGGTTCGGGCTGCGCGCGTGGATGCGGTCCTTTAGCTCGCGCGCCGGACCACGCAGCACCGGGCGAGACAGCCTCGAAGCACAAATGAACCGTTTTTAGTTAAATATCGTCGTTAAACTAAATATTAAGATTACCGCAATGGCGAGGAAGATCTTGTAGTAGAGGACTTTGACGCGATCTATATCTAGCGAGATGCCTATAACAGTCGTCTGTTGGCATGGTTAAGTTTGCTGAAACCCATCCGGATCGGTCAGTCCGAATTTTGATCGCTGATGACGATCCCCTCCGTGGGAACGGAGTTGCGAACCTCCTTCAGGAGATGGGGTTTGACGCTGTTGGACCGATTTCAACCGAAGCCGAAGCCGTTGCACTCGTTAAGACGCAACGGCTCGACCTTGCATTGGTCAATCCCAGCCTTTTCCGAACTGGGGTGGGCCGTGCCATTGCCAGGATGCTCGAACAGGTGCAACGCCTACCGTGCGTTTTCATGGTTGAGGCCGATGACCATATCTTAAAGGCGGAGCTGACAGGCCCTTATTCCAGTCAGTTCCTCGATCTCCCGCTGCGGCCAACTCAGGTTTTGCTGGTCGTCGAAAACGCCCTTAATCGCCAGCTCGCATTGAACCATGCCGCCTGACAAATTCCGACCCGCCGACAAACGTCACCGTAGTCATCAAAGGGACGATGCCTATCGCGCGCCCTCTCCTCGGATGACCACGGCTACAGTGCGGAGAAGAATTTGAAAATCAAGACGAAGACTACGGTGCGAAACTGATGCAGGTTCGGCCGGCCGCCAAACCGCCGCTGACGAATGCCGATTATCGGCGCTTCCCTACGGTTTGGCTTTGAGAGTGGAAAGACCGATTTCCACCCCGAACAGCCTGATCAGGCGCTCATAGCGAACGGCGGGTTTGGGGCACGAACAGCAGCTCCACGAGCGAGCGCTGGACGACCGCTATCGCCTGCGAAAGGCGACCTTCGCGGAGACCGCCAGAAATGGACGGTGCGCGTCAGTTTGCAGCCGCTGGCCCCGTCACCGACGAACGAGTCAAACCGACCCAAAGCTGCCTTTGTCGGCGACGCGGCTAGTCCTCCGGTACTCCGGCGCGGCGCCAAGCTGCAAGTAGGCGCGTACCGATTTCCCCGCTCCACGGCATATTTTGTTCGAACCATCTGATCGTTAAATCCGGTTTCAACTTGAGCGCGGCCGCGACGGCATCCGCTGCTGCCGCAGCTTCGCCAGATGTCGCAAGCGCGGCGATTAGCACGTAATGAGCAGGAAGATATTCTGGGTAACGCTCTAGCATCTCGCGAGCAGCGGTAATGGACTGGGCATAATCCCCCGCCGCAAATCGGGCGAATACTATGACATGCGATCCCTGTCCACCGATCAGTGCATCGCCTGGGCTCAGCCGTATGGCATATTCTGCGCTGGAAATGGCGGCCTCTATCAATCCCTGAGCGGCGAGCGCTTGACCAAGAGCCGCATGTGCGAACGCCAAGTTTGGATTGAACGCTAGCGCTCGACGATACGCCGCCTCCGCCGCACGATGATCTCGGCGGAAAAATTGCAAAATCCCGTGCGCCAAATGCGCCCAGGTATCGCGTTCGTCGATCGTTAATGCCGTCCTTATCTCATCAGCAGCCTCTGTCATGGGTGACCCCTGCTGACCGGACAAATAGCGGCGCCATACGAGGGCCCAGGCGAGGACGCTGTGCGCTTGAGAGTAGCCAGGGGCTATCTCGACGGCGCGCCGGCATAAGGCTTCGGCTTCCTCAAGGCTGGCGCGCGTTCGTCGAGCGACGCAGGCTATGGCCCGGACTACCAGTTCCCAAGCGTCCAAGCGTTCGGGCGGTTTGCGCTCGATCCGTTCATATTCGGCGGCGTAAAGACGCGGTTCAACAGCGGCCGCGACGCGTTCGGTTATCTCGTCCTGCACCGCGAAGATATCGGATAGGTCTCGATCGTACCGCTCTGCCCAAACGTGCCCGCCGCTTTCGGCCTCGATCAGCTGCGCGCTGATGCGGACCCGGTTGCCGGATTTTCGCAGACGGCCTTCAAGCACGTACCGGACACCCAACTCGCGTCCGACGCGCTTCACGTCGATCGCTTGCCCCTTGTATGTGAAGCTCGAATTGCGAGCGATGACGAACAGCCAGCGGATGCGTGACAGAGCAGTAATGATTTCCTCGACTATGCCGTCAGCGAAATACTCCTGCTCCGGATCTCCGCTCAGGTTCTGGAACGGCAACACCGTGATCGATGGCTTGTCAGGCAGGGCCAAAGCTGGGGCAGCATTGGGTATTTCGCTGCTTGTATTCGGTCCAACGCGATAGACGCGCACGGATCGAGAGATGTTCTTCAGTTGCTGCTCGCCGAGGTCGTCGAACACGACGTTGAGGCGTCCGATTGTGCTTTC
>CAZSOI010000255.1:0-4102 GCA_964608115.1 uncultured Burkholderiaceae bacterium
TGTTGCAGCCCCTGGCGCCAAGCGGTGGGGCTGTGGTCGGTTAGGCGGATGAAGCTATCGGGTTATGCGCGAAAAAGGTGCTCGAGCGCATGGGCTTTCGAGGACTACGGAGCCGAGATCCTGACATGCAGCCAGCGTCCGTCAATAAAACAGTAGACCACGCTGCTAACACCTAGTATTCCCACCCTCGCTCCCGAGTTCGGACAATCAAGTAAGGGTCTTTCGTCGGGTCCCAACGCTGCACGATCTGATTTGCTGCGCTGGTAACGGCCGGGTTCGACTACCTCGACGAATTGCCGAAATCTTGCATCCTCGCTTCCACTGCGAATCTTCTGAAAGTGCCAGCCACCCTTTCGGGGAAGCGCAATGACCGCGAGACCGCCGCTGCCCTTCAGAGCCGTTAGACCAAGGACATATTGCTTCTTTTCCTCGCCCGTGAAATCGGCAATTCCCACGCCAAGACATCCGGTGCCACTCTCGGAGCGGTTCTTGGCGATGTCATCGGGTGCATTGTCGTATTCCAGGGGCGCTCGATAGCCGGGAAACGTTTTGGCCAGCACGTCGCTTAGCGAGCGGGGAATTTGCGCTTGACAACTATCCGCATGCCCCTGCGCAAAGCCAAAGCCTGCGCAAAGGTAAAACAAAAGGGCCGCAGCACTTCGTCCAGTTGCCAAGAAAGGCGTCATATTGGTCGGTATGCGCTACAAAGATGCGGCGAGTTTCGCACAAGCCGGCTTCTGGCAGCACAGAGTCAATCAAGCTGCAAAGGTAGGACCTGGACCGCATCTCGCAACGCTCCCCCGCCCGTTGGCGGGCAGGCTTGCCTTCAAGGGCGGCGAAGGATGTGCATGCCGGTGTGTTTCGCCCGTCGCGAGACGGGATTTGGTGTTCGCCAGTCGCACCGCTTAAATGGGGAATTCTCCTAATTCAGCGAGGGCGTCAGCTGGCAACCGAACCGGTAGCGAAGAGCAGGGGGCAGGTGCGTGCAGACGGTTCCCCAAGGATTAAGTTAACCCCAGATAGGCCGCGGTACTCCTGATACAGTGCGCTCGGAGTTATCTCTACAAATGGGGTTTGCCGGCCGATGGAACTTACGCTGTTAAAGGGAAAGATTCATCGCTGTACCGTCACGCAGTCCAACCTCAATTACGAGGGAAGCGTGACGATTAGCGAAGATCTGATGGAAGCGGCCGGCATCATTGAAAACGAGCAGGTACATATCTGGAATGTGACCAGCGGAACGCGCGTTACGACCTATGTGATGCGGGGTGCACGCGACAGCGGGGTAGTCTGTATCAACGGCGCTGGCGCTCATCTGATTCACATTGGCGACATTGTCATCATTGCTGCGTTTGTCCAGTTAAGCGAGGCCGAAGCGAGGAGCTGGAAGCCTACCATCGTGTTCGTGGATGAGCGCAATCGGGTCCGCGCGTTGGGAAGCAAGGAGCAGGCCGGTCCCGATTTGCCCCCGCTGTAGCCGCAGCCCTGAGAATATCCTTCACCGGGTAGGTAGTCTCGGCCTCTGTCTTGTGTCCCATTGCAATAAGTGCATCTTCAACGCGCAGAGACGGACGTCGCTAGCCAAGACCAAAGCGTAATGCGAAAAAAGTCCAGAGCGTCACGACGTTCGTCGCCGACTGTTTCGCGGCACCACCTTGGACGCACGATTAGCGCCGATATCGAGCGCGCAGCGGGAAGATGCGCATTTGTTTGATCGCTATGATCGTGACAAAATTGCGTTGAGCCGATCCTCGATGCGATAACAGGCCACAAGCGCAACATGCGGTGCGCCGAACATAATTGCACAATGCCCTGCCTACCGCGCGGAATCGATCACATCCATCTCGGCACGGACCGTGTGAAACATGTGACAACTGTCCCGACATGAGGAGCCGATACAAAGTGAACGACGTCTTCGGTACCCTAAGAGAAATGGTGGCCAAGGGCGGAATCGAACCACCGACACAAGGATTTTCAGTCCTCTGCTCTACCGACTGAGCTACTTGGCCATCGAGAGGTTTACCGCTACGAAGCGGTTGACCTGCGCTTTGTCGCAGCGAACCGAATGTGCAAGCTGCGCGACAAGGTCGGCAATGATATCGGAATTTAAATTCGAGCCAAATTTCGGTCGATCGACACCCGAGCACTTCAACCGCCCATCCATTTACCACAAAATCGTAAGGAGCACGGGAAGTGGCGGCTTGCCGTCAGTGCATCGCGGATTGGCTTTGGCCGTGCTCATGCCCTTCAATCGCGTCGGGCCGGTGATCGGAGAGTTGGGCATCGAGCCAGGTGTGCAACGCTGCAATTAGTGTTGCGTCGGTCGTGTGGTAAGCGATCTCGGCTCCGCCATCGACGTCGCGGTAAACAAACACGATGGCCCCCGGATTAGCTGATTTGAGCGTCTCGATTCCCGGCATGTTCGGGCCATGGATGCGAGATGGTCCAGAAAAATCCCCCCGCTGAAACCTTGCCTGCAAGTCCCGTAAATGAGCGCGGATAAGGCGGATCTGTTCAACGTTTTTGGCATCCTTCACCACTACGCGCTGCAATCCGCCATCTATGGTTTTCGCAAAGAAGTGGGTCGTGGCCGCTAAGGCAAAGGGCATCACCTGTGCACCGCGTCGCGCGACTTCGGCCTGACGCACCTCATCGGCGGTACAAGTTGAGAGCAACCAGATCAGGGCAACTGCAAGTCCGACCCAATGACCGAGATTCCGCAGACGAGCGCGTGCGGCAAACCTTGATCCAAGATGGCGCACATCGTTAGGCCGCAACCGCAAAAATTACAGATTGCGCTTTAAAGACAGCCGTTGCCGTCAAACCGGTCTGAAGTCCCAGTTCCCTGGAGGCATCGTGTGTGATCGTGGCGCGGATTGCCGCTCCGCTCGGAAGGTTGATCGTTACCTCGGCACTAGTCGGGCCCTCGTGAACCGCGGTGATTTTCCCGGTGAGGCAATTGCGAGCGGAAAGCTTGACATCGGTGCCCTCAAGCGAAACGAGAACAGAGCTTGCCTTGACCAGTGCGGTCGCCTGCTTGCCGATCGCGAGTCCTAGCGATTGGACGCTCTCATTGGTGACGATGCCAACTATCTGTAAGCCCGGAGTGGTCGTAAGGTCAACCTCCGGATTCACGGCGCCAGTTTTTACTTGTGTTATCCGACCGGGGAAGACGTTTCTTGCGCTGATTTTCGTTTTAAATCCCTCGCGCGACTTCTCGTGAGGAAAATTCAAGATTGCGACCTCGCAATTGGCGCGCATCAGTTGATGCTTCAAACGATAAGCGAGCCTCTATCGTGCTGTCGACGGCAAAACTGCCGAAACAGTGGACGAACGCATTGCATGTGTTCGACAATTAGCGCAGCTCTTTGTGCACGAAGGCGCGCTTTTGGTGGGAGGACTCGCGATGGCCCTAGCGCGGTGCGCAGGTGGCTTTTTTAGCCGAACTTAAACAAGATGCCGTGGCCGCCGCGCGGATATTCCCAATCGACGTTAGCGTGTTCGCTGCAGATGATTCGACAGCTCCCGCACTCCAGGCACCCATCGGTGCTCAAGGTCACCGTGCCGTTTCCCTCGACTTTGTAGCAGGCCGCAGGACAGATATACGTGCAGGCGCGCACGCGACACTCATTGGCGCAGATTGCCGGGTCCTTGATTTGGATGTGCGAGCGGCCATGATCGACCTTGTAGCGATTTTGAAAGAGCTTTTCTTCGACGTTTACGGCAATACTCATCGGGTCGCCCTCCACAGTTTGTAGGCGTCGGACATCAAACCCATCAGCGAGCGGCTTGCGCGAAAGCTGCCACGGATGTCGCGCTCCTTGCTTGCCTTATCCGCCCCGTCGACCGTAAAGAGCGTCTTGGCCGCATGGTTCACGAGTTCCGGGTAGGCGGTGAAAAATTGGTTGTTCTGATGCAGCACCTCGGGCAGGTGCCGGTACTTGTGCAGGTCCTTCATCACAAAGCTCTCGTCGACCTTTTGCTTGTAGGCCTTTAGCGTCGTGGCGCTCATCGGCTTGCCCGCGGCCCTGGCTTCGATAATCGTCTCGGCAGCCAGGCGTCCCGTCGTCATTGCAAGGTTGGAGCCCTCGCGGTGCGCGGT
>CAZSOI010000256.1:0-1909 GCA_964608115.1 uncultured Burkholderiaceae bacterium
CCGCTCAGCGTCACGCGACGCATCAATGCAACAGAGCGAACACGAGGCAGCCGACACCACCGACGGCGAGCAGTGCATGCAGCACCACGACCACCCAAGGATGAGGTTTGCCACGCAGATGAAAGCTGAGGAGGTAAAACCCTCCCAGAGCGGTCAGAACCAGAACGGCAACACCGTACTTAATCGCAGCGACGCCGGTCGCGATCGCTACCAACAGCGCCAGCACGAGCGCCGTTGCAGCGAGAACTCCGTGCCCCAGCGCAAGAGGTCCCCAAAGCTTCGCACCTCTGAAAATGACTACTGCCATGACGAGCCCGCTGAGTGCAGCGTACAGAAATAGAACAATAGAAGCAGTTAACATTACCTACTCCCCGTATATGGGTGAGCTCGATGAACGGATTTTTTGTACTCCAAGCACAGAAGCATTTGATTTCTCTACTATCACGGGCGGCGAAATCTCGGCATAGGATGTGCCATGTGAGCAGCGCTGCAAGCGCCTCATTTTATGATGGTGCGGTGTCGCTATCGTATTGAAAGGTCGCGCCCAAGGGATACGTGCAGCAGGCGGGCGCGTTCCCATTTATGAACGCGCATTAGATGCGTGTCGTTTTGCTTTCAAGATGAGATTTTTCATCTTTCATGACGCGACAAATGCAGACGGTTGCGGCTGAGCATTTGCGCTGGGGACGCTACGTAGACCTTTCCATTGGCCACGACGGGCACGATATTGGCATTTCCCTGGAGATTCGGCCACGGACCCGCCGGTGCGGAGTGCAGTTGCTTGAAGGTGCCATCCTCTGGCGCTGCCGGGCGATTTCCTGGACAGCGACAAGGCAATGGCGGCCGCCAAGTCCGCCGGCTACAGGCCCGAATCGCAGATGGACATGTCCCTGGGCAAGGAAGAGGGACAACCCGCTGTTTGGAAGATTCGCGCGTTCGAAATCGACGCAATATCCGGCAAACCGGTTGGATCGCGTCACTGAAACATGTCGGAGCGGTGTTGGGGGGGGGTGGAACGCATGTGCGCCGCCGAATTAGGGCCACCGCAACCAATTATGAGGGATGCGGATACAAAGAGCACTGCCGTTGCCAATCTCTTGCTCGAAAAACATGGTCGGTCCTAGATGGGTCACGAGATGGCACGCGGGCGTTAGTAGCTCACCTTAAACGTCGGTGAGTCTTCCGGTTTCATCTTACTTCGATCGGATATTCGCGTGGGTGGCGATTCATGCTGTGCCGTAGGTGATCCACGCATATCGACATTCAACCCTCACCCGGGTTCGCCCATCACGACCGTCGATAGCGTTAAGGTTTACTTAACAGACGATCAGGTATTGCGTTTGTTGTGCATTCGTGAGCGGTGCAATCTGAACACCGTTCGAATAATTCAATCAACGGAGAATGCACATGAACAACGAATTCCTTGCCGTCCGGCTCGCGCAGGCATTGCTTGCGGTCGGTGCCACGACGGCATCGGTCCTTGTCTTACAGTTCGCGATGTTGGCAGGGTAACGCAATGGCGACGCTTTTGAGCGCATGGGCGGACGTCGGAGGAATATCGGCAGCAAGAACGCGGGGGCCCAAGCCTAGGGAAGGTCTGCGCAGGTTTCGCGAGCGCGACCGTGGCGGATTTTGCCCGAGGCGCGAAGCGAGTGTCCTGTCCCAGTGCAGACCTTCCCTAGGTGCGGGGCGCGAGAATGGCATCGAGCAATGCCGGCGCCGCCGGCTCGCGCTCGAGGTGCGGGTAGCGAAGCCCGCCGTGATAGTCCACATGGACGACACGGTATCGGTCGTGCAATTTCAGGATCAACTCGATGCCCCCGGATCGGGTGGTCGCGGCCGTGATCGTTCGTTTGAGCAAGTCTGCGGTGTATTTCTCGCCGTTGATCGAAAGGACCTGCACACCTTC
>CAZSOI010000257.1:0-10740 GCA_964608115.1 uncultured Burkholderiaceae bacterium
GATCTGCGTGGGTTCGATGTCCACGTGGATGAACTTGCGCCCCTTGCAATAGACCTCCGGCGAACCCGTGTGGCGGTTGGCCCAGCGGTTGCCAATGCCAAGCACGAAATCCGATGCCAACAAGGTCGCATTTCCATAGCGGTGGCTCGTTTGCAGCCCGCACATGCCTGCCATTAGCGGATGATCGTCGGGGATCGTGCCCCAGCCCATAAGAGTGGGGATCACCGGCACGCCGACCGTCTCGGCGAACTGGGTCAGTAGCTCGGAAGCGTTGGCGTTGATGATGCCACCACCGGCAACGATCAGCGGCCGTGCCGCGCCGTTTAGCATGTCTAGCGCTTTTTCGATTTGCTTGCGGCTTGCGGCCGGCTTGTACACCGGAAGCGCCTCGTAAGTGTCGATGTCGAACTCGATCTCGGCCGTTTGCACGTCAAACGGCAGGTCGATGAGCACCGGCCCGGGGCGCCCGGAGCGCATCAGATGGAAGGCCTGTTGAAATACGCGCGGCACTTGGGCCGGCTCGAGCACCGTGGTCGCCCACTTGGTGACCGGCTTTGCGATCGAGGCGATATCAACGGCCTGAAAATCTTCCTTGTGCAAGCGGGCGCGAGGTGCTTGGCCGGTGATGCACAGAATCGGAATGCTGTCGGCGCTCGCCGAGTACAGCCCGGTGATCATGTCCGTTCCGGCGGGGCCGGAGGTACCAATGCACACGCCGATATTGTTGGGACTCGCGCGGGTATAGCCTTCTGCCATGTGCGAAGCGCCTTCGACGTGACGCGCCAGGATGTGGGCGATCGACTGGCGTTCACGCAACGCCGCGTACAAGGGATTGATGGCCGCGCCCGGCACACCGAAGGCCTGAGAAACGCCCTCCTTTTCCATTACCAGCACCGCGGCCATAGCGGCCTTCATTTTTGCCATCGACGCCTCCTGTTGAGAGTTGCTGTCCTTGGTCGCAATGATTGCCAACCAGGCTGCGCTGCGGAAGACATTTGCGCTGAATTAGCATTATTCTCCAAGGGAATAAGGGAGCCGGGACAAACCTTGGCCAAGTAAGCGTTTATGGATCGGATCCAAGCCATTCGTCTTTTCATTCGTGTGGTCGACTTGGCTTCTTTTAGCAAGGCTGCGCTCGATCTTGGGATTGGCCAACCATCGGCAACCAAGCAGGTCGCGCAAATGGAAAAGCAACTCGGGGCGCGATTGCTGCACCGCTCCACGCATGGCGTGACACCGACTGAAGTCGGGCTGCTGTATTACGAAAAATGCAAGCTCATCTTGCACCACATCGACGAAGCCCAGAGCGTGGCAACGCTGCTTCAAACCCAGGTCCAGGGGGGATTGCGAATCAGCACTTCCGTGGCCTTCGGGCAACTCGTTGTAGCGCCGCTGACGATGCGTTTCATGCAGCTCAACCCCAAGCTCCAGGTCGATCTAAGCGTTGAGGACCGGTACATAAACCTCGTCGAACAGGGTATCGATGTGGCCATTCGTCTTGGCCGCCTGGCCGACTCAACGCTGGGGGCCCGCTACTTGGGAATTAACCCTTGGGTCGTCGTTGCTTCCACGAAGTACTTGGAGCATCGGGGCAAACCACGCAAACCCGAGGAACTCTCAGCGCACGATGCCCTGATCTACACCACCGTGCAAGGAGACGCGCGGTGGCAGTTCACTGGCCCGAATCGTCAGGTCGTGGTGGTCCCGGTGAGGGGATTATTGCGTTCAAACAGTTTGTCGACGCTGTTGGACGCGGCCAAAGCCGCAATGGGGATAGCGATCTTGCCCTGGTACGTCGCGAACGAGGCGGTCAGGGACGGTTCGATTCAAGCCTTGCTGACCGATTGGTCACTGCCCTCGCAGGAGATTCACGCGGTTTATCCCTCGCCCAATCTCGTTCCCGCAAAGGTCACTCGTTTTGTCGAGTGGTTGCACGAAAAGTTCGGCCAAGCATGGTGGACCGAATTGAAATGAGAGCGCCGGCGACCACGGACTCATTGCGCGCGCACATTCCGGCGAGGAATAATGCAAATTCGCGAGCGATGTCTAGCGAATCGCGGCCACGTTAGGGATCATTTGCGCACCGACCGTTGGAGCCAACTATACGAACAGCAATGGGAGGAAACAGACAATGGCCTGGCAACAGATTTACGACCCGTTGAGCAATGCTTATTTCTCTACCGCGCTGGCCGCCCTGCCGGTTGTGGTGATGCTGGTCTGCCTCGGGTTCCTGCATATCAAGGCCCATATAGCAGCTGCCCTTGGACTGATTGCGGCCTTGGCAGTAGCAATATTCGTCTACGGAATGCCCGCAGATATGGCCGGCAAGGCGGCGATGCTAGGAGGGTTCACGGGACTGCTACCGATCGGCTGGATCGTGCTCAATATCATCTTCTTGCACCAGCTCACAGAGCAAAACGGCAGCTTCAAGATTCTGCAGGACTCAGTAGCCGGCATCACACAAGACCGGCGTCTGCAGCTGCTTCTCATAGCCTTCGCGTTCGGCGCCTTCTTCGAAGGCGCCGCAGGTTTCGGGACACCTGTAGCAGTAACTGCCGCAATCCTGATCGGCCTGGGTTTTTCACCGCTCGCCGCCTCGGGCCTCTCGCTGATTGCCAACACCGCACCGGTGGCCTACGGCGCGCTAGGCACGCCCGTGATCACGCTCGCCAAGGTTCACGGCTACGACTTGATGGCCCTGACGGCGATGGTTGGTCGTCAGCTTCCGTTTTTTTCCTTTCTGGTGCCCTTCTGGCTGATCTGGGCTTTCGCCGGTCGAAAGGCGATGTGGGAGGTCTGGCCGGCGATCGTCGTCACCGGTCTGAGTTTTGCCGTGATGCAGTTCCTGGTGTCGAACTTCATCGGGCCGGAGCTTGTCGACGTGATCGCCGCGGTGGTCTCGATGGCTTGCCTTGTCGGCTTCCTGAAAGTCTGGCAGCCAAAGACGATCTGGAGGTCCGTCTCGCTCAAGGGCCGCGAGGAACAAAGCGGTGCGGGCCAAGAGTTGGCAGCCTCGACGCGCCACTCGCGGGCCGAAGTCATCCGCGCTTGGATTCCCTGGGCGATTTTGACTTTGTTCGTTTTCATTTGGGGTTTGCCGGCGGTCAAGGCGTTCTGGAACGGAGTATTTGCGCCGGCCTTCCCGATCGAGGGACTGCACAACCTGGTGCAGAAGATGCCGCCGGTGGTCAAGGCGCCGACCAAGGAAGCAGCGGTTTACAGCTTCGGTTTACTTTCGGCCACGGGCACCGGAATACTGGTGTCGGCGATCGTCGGCGGACTGGCCATGAGATACAACCCGCTGCAGCTGCTTGCAACGTTCGGCCGTACGATTTGGCTAGTTCGCTACTCGCTGCTGACGATCGTACTGATGCTTGCGCTGGGTACGGTCACGCGCTATTCGGGCACCGACACGACGCTAGGCTTGGCCTTCGCCGGCACCGGCGTGCTCTATCCGTTCTTTGGCACACTAATGGGCTGGCTGGGAGTCGCACTCACCGGCTCGGATACGGCGAGCAACGTGCTCTTTGGCGGCATGCAAAAAGTCGCCGCCGAGCAACTCGGCCTCAGCCCTAACCTAATGGGGGCCGCGAACAGCTCAGGCGGAGTGATGGGTAAGATGATCGATGCGCAATCGATCGTGGTCGCCTCGACCGCCACGCGCTGGTTCCATCACGAGGGCGACATACTGCGTTACGTATTCTTCCACTCGATCGCATTGGCGTGCCTCGTGGGTATTTTGGTCACGCTACAGGCTTACGTCCCGCCGTTCCCGCAGATGGTTATCCATTGATTCCGTCGGAGCAATGACCATGTACACACGCATTCTCGTCGCGATCGACGACAGCAGCACCTCCGTCAAGGCCTTGGACGAAGCCATCCGTCTGGCCCATATGCTGCGAGCCGCGCTGCGCATCGTTCATGTGGCTGACGAAGGGCCCATCACCCAGCACGGCAAAGGCATAGGCACTTACATCGATATCGAGAAGGTAAAGGAGCAGATGCGCGCGCAGGGCAACGGCCTGCTCGACGCAGCAGTTGCCAAAGCGGCCTCCGTCGGATGCCAGGCCGAGCGTGTTCTCATCGAATCGGGGCGACGCCGCATCGCCGAAATGGTCGTCGACGCGGCGCGGGACTGGGGAGCTGATCTGATCGTTGTCGGCACCCACGGCCGCCGTGGATTTGAACGGCTGCTGATCGGTAGCGTAGCCGAGCATCTTGTTCGCATCGCCCCTACGTCTTTGATGCTGGTACGGGAAAATGCGCCATCTCGCGCCGCGGGCGCAGCCTGAGGCAAGCAACCGGCAGCGCTAGGCCAATCCGGGGACTCGAAATACGCCCAGGAGCGAAAGATCGGTGAACAGTTGGCCATGTCAGATAACGTAACCGTGACTAGCGCTATGGATGCCGCCGCATCGGAGTCCATCGAGATTCGCAAGCAGCAGGCCCGGCGGGCCGAGGTGGTGGCCGCGCTGGCGCGGGTTTTGCCTTCCAACGCAATCTTGTCCCGAAGTGAAGACACGACACCGTATGAGTGCGACGGCCTGTCCGCATACCGGCAAACGCCCTTGGTAGTCGTCCTGCCGGAGAACGAAACACAGGTCGCGGACATACTGCGGATTTGCCATCGGTTGAAGGTTCCCGTGGTTGCGCGTGGAGCGGGCACCGGCCTTTCGGGCGGCGCCCTGCCCCATGCCCTCGGTGTCACGCTGTCGTTGGCGAAATTTAACCGCATCATCAGAATCGATCCGAGATCACGTACCGCGGTTGTGCAGTGTGGGGTACGCAACCTTGCGATCAGCGATGCAGCCCGCGAGTTCGGCCTGTTCTACGCACCGGATCCCTCGAGTCAGATCGCTTGCACGATCGGCGGCAACGTGGCGGAAAACGCTGGTGGCGTGCACTGTCTGAAATACGGATTGACCCTGCACAATGTGCTGCGCATTCGCGGCTTCACGGCCGAAGGTGATTTGGTCGAGTTTGGCTCGGCAGGTCTGGACACCCCTGGACTGGAGCTGATGAGCGTCGTCGTCGGCAGCGAAGGCATGCTCGCTGTGATCACGGAAGTCACCGTCCGTCTGCTTCCCGTGCCCAAGCAAGCATGTTGCATCATGGCAAGCTTTGGGGATATCGAGTCTGCGGGTAACGCGGTGTCGAGCGTGATCGCGGCCGGGCTCCTTCCCGCGGGCCTGGAACTGATGGACAAACCCATGACGGCCGCAGTCGAAGACTTCGTGCACGCGGGCTACGATTTGGAGGCCGCCGCGATCTTGCTTTGCGAGAGCGACGGCACGCGCGAAGAAGTGGAAGAAGAGATTGCGCGGATGATAGGTGTGCTCAAAGCTAGCGGTGCGACCCGCATCGAGGTCAGTGAGGACGAGGCGCAACGCCTGAAGTTCTGGAGCGGAAGGAAAAACGCCTTCCCGGCGTCAGGACGAATCAGCCCCGACTACATGTGCATGGACTCGACGATCCCCCGCAAACGGCTTGCGGAAATGCTCCTGGCCATCGAGTCGATGCAAGAAAAGTACCAGCTGCGCTGCGTGAACGTCTTTCACGCCGGCGACGGCAACCTGCACCCGTTGATCCTTTTCGATGCCAATGACCCGGATCAGCTGCACCGCTGCGAGCGCTTTGGCGCGGAAATACTGGAGACCAGCGTGCGTCTCGGAGGCACGGTGACGGGCGAACACGGCGTGGGCGTGGAGAAGCTCAACTCGATGTGCGTGCAGTTCTCGCCGGCCGAGCGCGAGCAGATGTTCGCCATCAAGCGAGCCTTCGATCCTGAGGGATTGCTCAATCCGGGCAAAGTTCTGCCCACATTGCATCGTTGCGCCGAGTACGGAAAGATGCATGTGCACCGCGGATTGCTGCCGTTTCCCGAGCTACCGAGGTTCTGATGGACAACCAAAGCCCGGCGCTGCAGCAACTGGCCGATCAGGTGATTAGAGCTAACGAGCGAAAAACTGCGCTGGAGATTCGCGGCGGCGGCACCAAAGCCTTTTACGGCGAAGCCGCGTGCGGCCAAATGCTGGACACGCGCTCGCTCTGCGGCATCAGCAGCTATGAACCCACGGAGCTTGTCATCACCGCCCGTGCCGGCACCCCGCTTGCCGAATTGGAAGCCGCTCTGAGTGAGCGGGGCCAATGCCTGCCCTTTGAGCCGCCGCGCTTTGCGCCGGGCGGCACGATTGGAGGTATGGTCGCCGCCGGGTTGGCGGGGCCGGCTCGTGCGAGCGTCGGTTCAGTTCGCGACTACGTCCTTGGCATCACCATGCTAAACGGACGAGGTGAGATGCTCACGTTCGGTGGACAAGTTATGAAAAACGTCGCCGGTTACGACGTCTCGCGCCTGATGGCGGGCTCGCTGGGCGTTCTCGGCGTGATCTGCGAGGTGTCGCTAAAAGTTTTGCCGGTGCCTCCGGTTAGCGCGACGCTCGCCTTCGATCTGGGCGAAGCCGACGCGCTGAAGATGCTCAACAGTTTGTCCGCCAATCCGTTGCCCTTAAACGCCAGTGCCTGGTACCAGGATCGCCTGTACCTGCGTTTTAAAGGTGCGCGGGCCGCCGTTCGGTCGGCGTGTGAAACACTAGGCGGCTCCCAGCTCGATTGCGACGCCACTGCCTGGTGGGAATCGGTACGCGACCATCATCACCCGTTTTTCGCGACAAATAGCGCCAACGATGCACCGGCGCAATGCTTGTGGCGGGTGTCCGTACCGGACACCGCGGCGCCCATCGCGCTGCCCGGCGAGCAATTCATCGAGTGGGGCGGTGCTGTGCGCTGGTGGCGCACAAACGCGTCGGCCAGTGCAGTGCGCCAAGCGGCGGCTCAGCAGGGAGGACACGCGACGCTTTTTCGCGCCGCCGACAAATCCGCTGGCGTCTTTTCTCCACTTCCCAATCCGCTGATGCAGATCCACCGACAGCTCAAGCAGGCCTTCGACCCTGCCGGGATTTTCAATCCGGGCCGCATGTACCCAGGGCTCTGAGCGCAAGGCCCGATGTCCGACGCGCAAAATGCAAACCAAGCTTGCCACGCAGTTTCGAAACACAGGCGAGGGCCAGGAAGCCGAGGCCATCTTGCGCAAGTGCGTGCACTGCGGCTTTTGCTCGGCTACTTGCCCCACATATCAGCTGCTTGGCGACGAACTCGACGGACCCCGAGGCCGTATCTATTTAATCAAACAGGTCCTCGAAGGTAAGAGCGCATCACGCAGCACCCAGGTGCACCTGGACCGCTGCCTGACGTGCCGCAATTGCGAAACCACCTGTCCTAGCGGCGTTCAGTACGGCAGACTCGTTGAGATCGGCCGACACATCGTCGATGAACAGGTTGCCCGGCCTATTGCCGAGAAGGCGGTGCGCTGGATGCTAAAGGAAGGATTAAACTCGCCGCTTTTTGGCCCGGCGATGCAGTTGGGTCGGGCGGTCCGACCAGTACTTCCTGACGCCTTACGGGCCAAGGTGCCGATGGCGGTTAGCGGGCGCGCCGGCCAACAGCCCCGACGGGAGCATCCGAGAAGGGTATTGATGCTCGAGGGCTGCGTACAGCCCGCCATGCTTCCCAACATCAACAACGCCACGGCACGTGTGCTCGATGCAGCCCGTATGCAGGTCGTTGTTGCGCAAGGCGCAGGATGTTGTGGCGCTATCCGTAGCCATCTAAGTGACCCCGAAGGGGGCCTTGCCGACATGCGACGCAACATCGACGCCTGGTGGCCATTGATCAGCAATGGGGCGGTCGAAGCGATCATTACCAGCGCCTCCGCGTGCAGTTTAGCGATCAAGGAGTACGGTCGTGCCCTAGCACACGATGTGCAGTACGCGAAAAAGGCGGCAGCCGTAAGTTCGCTAGCGCGCGACCTCAGTGAACTGCTTCCCGAATTAGTGCCGGCACTAAAGGAAAAAATCCGCCCGGCAGCCGGACGCCGTTTAGCGTTTCATCCCCCGTGCACGCTGCAACACGGCCAGAAGCTGGGCGGGCTCGTCGAATTGCACTTGCGCGCGCTGGGCTTTGACGTGAACTTGCCGCGGACCGAGAGTCACCTGTGCTGCGGCTCTGCCGGCACCTATTCCGTACTCCAACCCGAAATCGCCACCCAACTGCGCGACCGCAAGCTCTCTCACCTGCAAGCCCTGGAAGCCCACTGCATCGTCTCGGCCAACGTGGGCTGTATTACGCATTTGCAATCGGGCACGAACACGCCGGTACGGCATTGGGTTGAACTGCTCGACGAAGCTTTGCAACCAGAATAAGGCATGGTCTGCGCCGCCGCGAGAGCACTGTAGCTCAATCTCTCATGCAGCAAGTCGGCAATCACGAAGTCGCAGTAAAGCAACTTAAGTTCGCGCAAGTCCTTCTCCAATGGACCACCGGCGGCCCGGACCGAACCGATATGTTGCCAGCTTGAAGGACTCGGCTCAAACTTGAGAGCGCGCAAGAATTTTTTGCTTCGCGCGCCTGCGCTTGCTCGCTTCTGTGGTGGTGCAAAACGCCATGATCGCGGCAAGGCAACGCATATCAGAAACGATTTGATCATGGCGTGGAGAAACAAACCGATATGACGTCGACGGTTACCCATGGTGGCAAGCCGATTCGAATCGGCGGTGACTTGCCGAAGATCGGCAGCGTGGCGCCACCGTTTTCGCTTGTTGGCAAGGATCTGGAAGAGGTGACGCTTGCGAGTTTTGTGGGACAACGCAAGGTCTTGAATGTTTTTCCTAGCGTCGATACACCGACCTGCGCGATGTCGGTCCGACAATTCAACAAGGCTGCCAGTTCGCTCGTAGATACGGTCGTAATTTGCATTTCCGCCGATTTGCCATTTGCGCAATCGAGGTTCTGCGGTGCCGAAGGGCTGAGTCGGGTTGTTACCCTATCGACCATGCGCGGCCGATCTTTTCTTCAAGCCTACGGTCTGCAAATCGAGACCGGTCCGTTTGCGGGTCTTGCAGCCAGAGCTGTGATTGTCCTCGACGTAAATGACGTCGTTCGCTATGTTGAATTGGTCCCTGAAATTAAGCAGGAGCCAAACTACGAGGCCGCCCTTAAGGCTCTGGCCATATAGGTAAATTCAAGAACTCCCGCTGGATTCCTCGACGTTGGCTCCTACCCCTTCCGATGGGCTGCGCTCGAAGCTCAAGTAGACGTCGGATCTCAAACGTCCCCAGTCCCCCTGAAAGCCGGTCCCTAGCGGGACCTTGGCGATACCAGTTGCGTTGAAACAATGCCCACCGCGACCGTGCGATAACTGGCGAAAAATGTTTGAGGCAAAAGCATCGACCCAATAGATCGGCCTGGGATCGACGTTCGCCGCTAGGGGAAGGGTTAGAAAAGCTCCGAAAATGCTGCTGCCGGGAGTTTTCCCAAAGCCTTGGCCCCCTCCCGACAGCAACGTCGCCTAAAAGCAGCCATAAAAATCTGAAAGAGCAGACAAGCCAACTCGAATCGCGTTCTTCCGCAGACTCGATCCGATAACGTGGTTCGGTCGCGAAGGGGACGGTCGTTCGATATTACGGATGCCGTCTTTCCTTTTCGAAGCTGCGCGCGTCTTCAGCGACTGTGCAATTTTTCCTGCAGCCAAACCTTGATTAGCGATTGGTATGGCACATCACGAGCGTTAGCAGCCGCGTTGATCGAATCGAGCAAGTGCTGCGGTAGACGCAAGGAAATCGTCTTCGTGCTCGGCTTCAAGTTTGGCAACGCCACACGCTGTGCCTTGGACCAATCGACATAGTCCGAAGAATCGCGCGATTCCCAGAAAGCACGCTCCTTCGCCTCGCTTTCGAATTTTGGGATGACCTTACGTGGCTTGTTCATAGAATACCTTTTCCTTTCGATGCGTATCTCGCGCCGAGATCAAACGAATCTTTTGACCTGCATCGCGTAAGGTAAACGTTATGTGTAATCGGCGGCCTTCATCGCTTTTGCCCAAAGCATGCAATCGTGCTTCTCGTTCGCTATGCCGATCATCAGCTACGACTATTAGCGGTGCATTGAAAAACACCTGCTCTGCCTCCGCAGGCGAAACCCCATGCTTCTCGTTCGTGCGTGCATTTCCTTCATCCCAGTCTGTTGTACGTCAGCTGACGTGTATCGTCCATCGCCGCCGGCGTTGATCTCGCGTAATGACCTCTACCGTTTCCAAATTCCTAGTCATATCCCTAGTCCTATTCCTATCCGTAGGATAAGCGATGGACCAGGTACGGAAATTCAGGGGGCTAACTCACCGCCTAGCCGGTCCGACGCTTCCATTGGTTGTTGCATAATGACATCGAGCGCGATCACGAAACCGAAAATGACCGTAAAGAAGTCGATCGTCAACGCCGTGATGTAGGCTGCGGCGCTGTATTGGAGGCCTTCTAAAACGTAGCCCAGCATCGCCAGTGTCACAGCGGCGCCCAATACAACGAAGACCGCGAATATGGCGGGCGGCGGTCCTTTGCCAACCACCTTGCGGCGTCGATGCGGATAGGTGACCTGAAGAGACAGCATCGGTAGTGCGAAGAGCACACCAGAGCTTCGCCAAATCCACGTTTCCTGAATGTCGTAGAGCGCAAGTAGCGCCGGCAGCAGCGCTGCCGCCGTCAATACGAAAATGTGCGTCATGATCGTTTTTGCAAGGAATTTGTCCAGCAATGACAGCCTCGCTCCAGCGGCCGGTCGCAGCGTCAACAAGAGCGCCGAGAACCCCGCGAACGTGATCATCAGGGTAGCCAATGTGTACAAAAGGATTGC
>CAZSOI010000258.1:0-17881 GCA_964608115.1 uncultured Burkholderiaceae bacterium
ACTTCTTCAATCGAAGTGTCGGTCTCGATTGCGAGGTTCATGCCTGCCGCCTCGCTCAAAATCAGGTGCGTCTCCTGTCCCAGTTCCTTGAGAACGCGCAGCATCTCGACCCCGTACACAACGCCGGTTGCCCCTGTGATGGCGACGATAAGAGGAAAACTCATTGTTGGGCCCCCAGGTTCACCAGACACAGCGCGATCATGCTGCTAGCGTCGCCGGTTGCGTGTCGATTGATTCCAGTACGAAAAAACCGGCCCGTTCCAGCGCGATCACAACTTGTTTGCTGTCAACGGCATGCATGCGCACTACGACCTTTGTTTGCGGGTAGTCGCCTTGCCCCTCCCGCGCGTCGCGCCCGACGGGATACACGGCCTGCACGACCGCGTCAGTGGCTTCCACCACATCGACGATTCGACCCAAAATGCCTGGACCCAGCGTGACACCTGCCAGTGTCACTGCGCTGCGTCGTTCCCATGCTCCCAGCAGATGCGAGGCGAGCTGGAAAATTTCGTTCGCCGAGATGATGCCGACAACCTGTTCACCCTCCATTACTGGTAGCTGCGCCACCCCGAGCTCGCGTCCGACGCGCAGACAATGTTCCATGGTGTCGCTAGCGCGAACCGTGGCCGGATTTCGCAACATGATGTCACGCACTCGCAGGCGAGTCGCGTAAAAATTGAACTCGTCCGGGTTTTGAGTTCGCATGACAAACTGCCCGATACGCAGCAAATTGGCGCGTGTGACGAGTCCACGCAGTCTCCCATCATCTACGACCGGCAACGCGTGCAGGCAATTTTCGCTCAATATTCGCTTTGCTTCGCATACAAGCATGTCGCTCGGCACGAGGATCGGGTCGGGTTGCATCCAGTTTCGCACGATCATCAGATCCCTCCGCTGGGTTTGCACGCCAAGTACCCGGCCTGGCTCGCCATGGCTAGTGCGGCGATTGCCATCGCGTTATCAATGTCACCGCATGCGATCCTTCCCCAGACTTCGCGCACATTTATGGGCACCACTTCGATGTCTTCGCCGGCGTCAAGTGCCGGTGCCATGTTCAGGCGCAAGCCCGTCGCAATGTAGACTCGCAAACGGTTCGACAGCAATGCCGGCTGCGGTCGAAGGTCGCCAAGCCAGAATAACTCGCCCCCTCCGTAGCCCGTCTCTTCCGCGAGCTCGCGTGCCGCGCCCGCTTGAGCGGCTTCTTCGGCACCATCATGCAACCCTCCTGGCAGCTCGAGACTCATCTGCCGCGAGCCGTGGCGATATTGGCGCACCAGCACGAGCTCTGCTTGCGCAGTAAGCGGCACCACCATCAGCCAATCGACCATGTGCACTACGTGAAAGTCATGCTCTCTGCCTGTGCGAGGCGAGCGAGCGCGGTCGCAACTTACCTGGAACAGACCCGCATCGAAGACCGGCCTCGATGCAACCAGCGGCCAGGGTTGCAGCGTCATGCCGCAGCCCTCGCGTTGGTCTGCGCATACAAGCGCACAAATTCGTCGACTGCAGCCTTGGCAAATTCCGGCGTATACAGATGCATATCGAACTCCCTGATATGCGTAGGATCGGCCAATTTGTCTTTTAGGCGAGCGACAAATTCGCCATCGGCCACCGGGTCATAGATCGGACGCCCTACCTTGTCCAATGACGACCAACCCTGCAACGGGATGAGGAAGCTCCATGGTCCGCGCGCTCGGTTAAGACGTTCCGCAATGACGTCAGCAGCCCGACGAAGCTCCTGTGCAGTCGTTCGCACTTGCACCCGCAAGGCGTCTTGCACGTACTGGACCCTGTCTTTGGTCTTTTCAAGCATCTCCGCGCGCCCGCCGTAGGAGAGGATGTCCAAGCCGCAAGGCGCCAGTACCATCGGGACCCCTGTATCGACGGCGGCAAGAAGCCGGTCGGGACCGGGATCACGATTGCCCTTGAACAGGTGTTCGATGACGCCACCGATGCAGATATCCAGCACGCCCTGAAAGACACCGTCCCGGATCATCTCCTCCATCGCCTTGTCGCCTTTGCCTTGAGCGTGGCAAACGATCGGCGTAAAGCCGGCCTCTTCGAGCAGGCCCAGAGCGGCTTGCACAGCCATCTCCCCAAATCCGAATGAGGAAACGGCAACACAGGGCTTGTCGAACCGAATGTTCGTCCCTTGTGTCATCTCGACCATGCCACAGATAGCGCCGACAGCATTGATGATCTGTGCCTTAAGCAGCGGGTTCATCTTGACGATATCGAGCACTGTGTGGTGCATCGTGATATCGCGCGTGCCCACGTACTTGTCGATGTATGCCGGGTGTGCCGCCATCGGCGAGGCCATGAGCTTGGGCATGCCAAATGGCAACTGTTTCATCACTGACGTGGCCACCAATGTTGCCGTTCCGCCGCCAATTCCAATGATGCCGTGCACCGCACCCTCGCGAACCAGATCCGTGACAATCGCGCTGGCGCCACGAATCTGGTTATTGGTCGCCGCATCACGGTCGGAGCGATACTTCTCACGCACGACTTCGATCGGCAGGCCGCCGCGTGCCGCCACGTCCTCGGTACGGATGTCTCCCGCGAAAGGTGGCGGCTCTTCCATGCTGAAGTCCAGCAAGATCGCACGGTGACCCCGGTCGGAAATCATCTGCTTTACAAAGACGATATCCTCGCCGCGCGTATCAAGATTGCAGATGATGATGATGCCCTTTTTGTCGTCCATATTGCCGCTGGCCTATGCCGTCGCGTC
The DNA here is from genome assembly GCA_964608115.1 of uncultured Burkholderiaceae bacterium. Taxonomy (GTDB): domain Bacteria; phylum Pseudomonadota; class Gammaproteobacteria; order Burkholderiales; family Burkholderiaceae_F; genus GJ-E10. Next base: position 2,732 of record CAZSOI010000258.1, read on the forward strand.
GCCGGCAGGCTTCGTGCCCGCCGGCGCAGCACTACGAAGCGCTTTTCGTCGTCTTGGTCTCCGGCCGCGTCAACCGGCCGATCATGCTGGCGACAGGACTGGACCCTTCAAAGCCATATTCGTTCCAGCGATCGGAAACTCTCTGCAAAACGGCGCGATCCATGAAGATCTCGTTGGGCCGATTTTTCCACTCAAAGGGTGTGCAGGCATCCAAAAGGATGCGGCTGGTGATGTCGCGAGCCTCGATTGGCAGTCCCGGATCAAGTGGGGTCGAGCGGCCGCGATCGATGATCTGGGCCGAGCGCTTCGGATCAAAGCGCGTCGCCAAGGCCCACCAGATTCGGTCCCAGTCATCGGCCTCGATGTCGTGATCGACCGTGATCACTCCCTTTACACCGTAATGCCCCGTGGTGCTGGCAATGACGGCGTTGCCCACGTGGTTGGAGTGTCCTGGGTACATCTGCTTGACCGAGACTATGACCCAGAAGCGACCGCAAGCCTCCGGCGGGATGTACACGCTTTGGATACCCGGCACTTTCATCGTTTCGAGGTCGTACCACAGCGTCGCAGTCCGGTTAAGTGACTGGATCATGTGGATGTCGTTGATCGGCTTGCCCACCGTAGTGGACCACATCACCGGCTTGTTGCGATGGAGAATGCGCTTGATGCGCAGCACGGGTTTGGGAAAGTCCTTGAGTTTATTGCCTGAGTAGTAGCCGGTGTATTCCCCGAACGGGCCCTCTTCCATCAACTCGTTCGGATCAATCCATCCTTCGGCGATGATTTCGGCGTTGGCCGGAAGGGTCAGTCCGGTCAGATCCGACTTGAAAACTGGAACGGGGCGACCTCGCAGCGACCCGGCAACGTCGTACTCGTCGACCTGGGCGCTGACCAGCGTTGAGGCGGCGAGGAAAAGCACCGGATCGCAACCTACGACCGCAGCCGCAGGCATCAACTGACCGCGCTCCTGATACTTCTTCATGTGCATGTCACCATGCTTACCCTTGATGATTTGCGAGCCAAGGATGTCCTTACCCAAGACCTGAGAGCGATACGTGCCCAAGTTCGTCCATCCCGTGTCGGGGTCCTGGGTCACCAAATAGCCCGCCGTCACGAAAAATCTTCCCCCGTCATCCGGATAAAACCACGGCGAGGGAAACTTCTCGATGTCAATCGCGTCTCCCACGATGACGTTTTCCATCACTGGGGGGTTGTCCACGAAGGCGGGTTTGATCATTTTCTTTGTAGTCAACTCCATCCATTTCTTCGACAGCTGAGACATGGACAATGAAGGGTCCTGCTCCAGAGCGATTGCCAATCGCTGTGAGGTTGTGAATGCGCTGGTAAATACCGGGATCTTGTAGCCCTTCACGTTCTCGTATAGAAGCGCGGGGCCTTTTTGTTCCTCATTGACTTTCGAGATGTGGCAAAGCTCAAATTTCCAGTCGACTTCGGTCTTGACATGGTGCACTTGGCCATGCGCCTCAAGGGCGTCAATGTAGCTGCGTAAATCGTCGATCGGCTTCACCTGCGTACGTGCATCCATGCTGGCTCCTTCCAGGCCTCGGTTCGTTGATCGCTTGCAGTTCGCTAAGAAATTTTTCTGCCGCTGAGCATGCCGGCGAGGATGAAATCCATGGCCGACGCGCCAGAGCTGCCGACCGGCGTCTGGCGCTTCTCGCTCCAAGCCGTTTCCGGTCGTGCCTGCAGGATGTAGATATTTCCGCCGGCTGGCAGATCCTTATCAACGGCCCACTCGATGTCCATCGGTCGGCCGTAGAGTTTTTCGATTTGCTTACCCATCCAGGCAAGCTCTGTGATTTCATCGTCGATTAGCGATTGCACGGTTTGCCGTTCAAACGGCACCTCCATCGCTTGCGACTTATGCGTTTTCCAATCGACCGTGTAGCAGACGTGCTTTTGCGAGATTCTCCGGTCAATAATGTCAAGGGTGATCTTATTGACGACGAAATGGTCAGGCGTCACCTCACCCGAGACAACCGACTCCCCGAAACCGAAATTCGAATCGATGACGATGACCGATCGGTCGCCATTGGTGGGATGCACCGTGAACATGACACCGGCGGTAAATGAGTTGGCCATTTTCTGTACGCCAACACTGATCGCTACGGCGCTCTCGTCAAATCCGCGATTGGCGCGGTAGGCCAATGCGCGCCCGGAATAAAGACTGGAGATACAACGACGCATGTGCTGCAGTACTTCATCGATGCCGCGGATCCACAGGTAGGTGTCCTGCTGGCCCGCAAAGCTCGCACCGGGCAGATCTTCGGCCGTCGCGCTAGAGCGCACCGCGACGGGAACAGCTGGTATCGCGCAGCGCAGCGCAAGCTTGCGGTAGAACTCCGCGATTGCGTCTTCCATTTCCAGGGAGAAGGGCTGATCTTCGATTGCGGCACGGATCTGCGCGCTGGCTAGCTCCAGCGCGTTGATATCTTGCTTGTCGATGCCTGCTAACAACGCCTGCACTTCGCGATCGATCCGCTGCTGGGCCATGAAGCGCCGATAGCCCTCGGTGGTCAAGGCAAATCCCGGGGGCACGCGCACCCCGGAATTAATCAGCTCGCCCAACGACGCGCACTTTCCACCGACCAGTGGCACCGAGTCCTTTCGACAGGCCTCGAACCAACAAATCAGCGGCAAACCCGTGCGCGTCGTCTCTTCCGCGGCCGCGTCATTTGCCACCGCCGCTCTCCCCATCGCTACCCCTTAGCGCGCGATCGTGACCGCCCCAGTTGAACCGTCAACCCTGACCTTCATGCCGGTCTTGATGACCTTGGTTGCGTGCCCCGTACCCACAACCGCAGGCATACCGTACTCGCGACAGACGATTGCGGCGTGGCTCATCACGCCACCGACATCTGTAATGCAGGCGCCGATCTTGGCAAAGGCCGGCGCCCACGAGGGCGAAGTCGTCGGTGCAACGAGGATCTCTCCTTGTAGCAGTTGGCCGACCTCGTTCACCGTGCGACAGACACGTGCCTTGCCTTCCACAACGCCGGGGCTGCCCGCAAATCCCTTGAGCTGCGTGATGGCGCTTGGGTCCGCCGACTCCTGCACCGAAGCCCAATCGGCTAGAGATTTGTTCGTGATGCCCCACAGAACGATCGTGAAAGGCTCCTGGATCACCTCCGGTGCAGTGCCGATCGCCGGAGGGGGACTCCATTCGCTGAACTTCTTCATGACGCCCTTGCGCCAGGCGATCTCCGGCGGCCAAGTCTTGCAGCCACGCGGCTTCACACCGGTCGCCCACGCCGTTACGACGTCCCACAGCGCTGACTTGATCTCATCGCGGCGTAATAGCCACACATCCTCCGCCTCCGCGATCACACCGTGCTCGTGCAGAATCGCCGCGACCTCACGGATCTTGTTCCAGAAAACCGAGTGAAACCAGTGTTCAACGTAAAACAGGTGATTCTCGACATACGGAAAGACGGTCTTGGCACAGCCGAGCAGCTCATCGAACTGTTTGCGATCTTCCTCTTTTTCGATCAACCCGCGATATTCCGCGGTGATACGGTCGCGCTCGGCGCGCACGGCTTCCGTCGGTCGCTCAATGTTCTCGCCTTTGCGGATCTTGCCGATGTACGTAGCGATTCCCGACAACGGTACGTTCATCTGGTCGTTCCAGGAGCGATCGTGGTGGAACCACCCTGTGCCCGTCGATACATTGAACCAGGGCTCGCGCGCCAGATCCAACGCCGCAAGCCACTCCCGGCCCTCGGCCATGGTCTTAAGTGCCGCTTCCACTTTGGTCCATTCCGTGCTCGACGTGACCGCACCGTCCACGCGCAATTCGATTGCCTTGCGGGCCAACTTCTTTAGTTCCTCATCGGGCTGATACATGATGACGTCGATGCCCGAGATCATCTGCGTCACGCGCTGCGCGGGAATGTTGGGGAAGAGTTTTTGGGCGAAATCCAGAAAAAATACATAGGCCGCGTAGCCGAGATTGAGAAACTCGAAATGGTATTGCCAGCACTTGATACCCAAATTGATCAAGTCGTCATAGTTTTTAAGCAGCTGGTATCCCTTGGACTCGCCTAACGCGTCGGTGACCACCGACATATCTTCCATTTCCTCGAGTCGCGGAATGCGCACGGCCTCCAGTTCGCGGATCGTCGCTTCCATCTTGACTTTCCACTTGGCCTCCAAAGCATCCCAGTTCTTGTAGTAGTAACCGGCCCGTTCCATAAAGTTGGGCACGCGTCGCTGAATCTCTTCGGGGTCCTTGACCGGCACCGGTGAGATGTACACGTAGCCGTTAATAATCCGGTGATCGACCCCGCGTACGGGCGGCACCATGAAGATGCGATTGTTGTACTGCGAAAGCGCCAGATACCAAGCTTCGTCCCAAATCGTGTCGAAGGGGTAAAGCGGCTCTGGGTAATGCAGTCCGTCATAGAACCAGAAAGTATCTTTCTCGTACTGCTGACGCTCCGGATCATCCCGGACAAACTGATACTGGTACGGGTACATCCGCTCCCAGCCTTCGGTGCCGGGAATCGTTTTCGCCTTGACGTCATGCGGAACAGGGAATTTCATGGGGTGTCTCCTTGTCGTCGTTGATGCCGTCAAATGGCGCCGGACCTATAGGGTTCCCGACGGCGGCACTCAGGTACTAGAGGCAATTGCCGTGCCATACCGATCGCAGATGCCACGCGCAATGCCCTAGCGCTCACCAAATGCGGCGAAACAAAGGGGAATAACAAATGCTGCATTTGCACAAGATTCCCAGGCCCATGCCCTAGAGCTTGCGAGCGTTTTTTTGACTCTTGATCATTCGGCAACTTTGCCTGGCCGATTCGCTGCGAAATTGATCTTTTGATCAACAGCACGGGCTGCATCGCGGCGATGCGCGATCTTGCGGGCCATCGGCTTGGATATCAGGGCCGTCAAACCGCAAACTTCAGAGCGTGAGCTGCGCCTCCAATGCAGGCAAAAGCGACTAAACTGCCTGAGGGAAAAGGAGACTGGCTGAAATGAGCAGGCGCCGCAGTGTCAATCTGCTGGAAAACAATGACCTGCGGGCCAAGCTGCACTTTTGCGCAGAGACGGGCCAGATATGGCTGCACGAACATCGCATGTTGCTTGTTCATGCGGAGGCGCAGGCTGCACTTCGCAAGGAGCTCATCGACACCTTGGGAATGCGCCGCGCGCAGGGACTTCTGACTCGAATGGGATATGCCTCTGGTGTGCGTGATGCCGAGTTGGCGCGTTCAGGCAATCCCGAGGACTCCGATCTTGATTCGTTTATGACGGGTCCGCAATTGCACACACTCGAGGGAATCGTCCGCGTCACCCCCGTCAAGGTCGAGCTCGATCGCAAGGCTGGCTCGTTTTACGGCGAGTTCGTTTGGGAGAATTCCTGGGAAGGTCAGTGGCACCGGCATTTTTTCGGTATCCACAACGAGCCGGTTTGCTGGACTCAAATCGGCTACGCGTGTGGTTATACCTCGGCTTTCATGGGACGGCCGATTCTTTACAAGGAGGTTGAGTGCATCGGGATGGGTAAAGACAATTGCCGCATCATCGGCAAACCCATCGCCGAATGGGACGATGCTGACCAGTACCGACATCTTTTCACTCCCGATTCCATAGCGGACCAACTGCTCGATTTGCAAACGCAGCTAGTGCAGTTGCGCTCTAACATGGGCGCAAAGGAACGCTTGCCATCGGACCTCACCGGCAATTCGCCAGGCTTTCGCGCGGCGTACGACCTGCTCAAAAAGGCTGCAAACAACCGGATCACGGTCCTGCTGCTTGGCGAAACCGGCGTGGGCAAAGAAATGTTCGCCCGCGCGTTGCACGAATCCGGACCCCGCCGCGACCGACCCTTTGTTGCGGTCAATTGCGCCGCCATTCCCCACGAGCTGATCGAATCGGAGCTCTTTGGGGTCGAAAAGGGCGCGTACACGGGCGCCCAGGCCTCGCGACCAGGTCGCTTCGAGCGTGCTGACGGCGGCACGCTGTTTCTGGATGAAATTGGCGACTTGCCGCCGGCGGCACAGTGCAAGCTGCTGCGCGTGCTGCAGGAAGGCGAACTAGAGCGGCTGGGCGATCAGCGCACACGTGCGATTGATGTGCGCGTCGTCGCCGCAACGAACGGTAATTTGCGTGAACTCATTGCAGCGGGCAAGTTCCGTTCGGATCTGTATTATCGGCTCAACGCCTATCAGATCACGATTCCGCCTCTGCGCGAGCGAAAAGAGGACATCGGACTGCTCGCGAAGAGTTTCTTAGAAAAGTACTCAGCAATTCACGCCAAGAAGTTGCGCGGCTTTACGGACAAGGCCAAGCGTGCACTACTTACGTATCCCTGGCCCGGCAATATCCGCGAATTGCAAAACATGATCGAGCGCGGCGTAATTCTGGCGCCCAATGGCACGCGGATCGAGGTCAATCATCTGTTTTCTTCGTGTCCCGCGGATCAGCCTGGCGAGTTCGCGCTGAACCGCAACGGCGATATCAGCGCCAACAATTGGGAAGCCGGTGCGACTCTTTGCGAAACCGTTTTCAATGGCATCATGACTCTGGATCAGGTCGAAGCGATGCTGCTTGAGACCGCGGTTGACAAGGCCCGTGGCAATCTCTCCTCCGCTGCTCGCATGCTCGGTCTGACCCGCCCCCAACTTGCCTATCGCTTAAAGCGCCTGCACGAGGCGGAGACGAACGGCAACCAGTTCGAATCGGCGACCCGTAACGTACCGCAGACCACCGCGTCCTGATGGCGTCAAAATTGCGCCAATCGATCGCCGACTATCTGGCCGGCCATCATGTCATGACCCTCGCAACGCAAGGAACCGATGGGCCTTGGGCAGCCGCGGTTTTTTACGCCAATGCTGGCAATCACCTAGTATTTCTGTCCTCTCCGACCAGTCGTCATTGTCGCAACCTGCTTCAGGACTCGCGCTGCTGCGCGACGATCCATGAAAACTACGATGACTGGCGTCAGATCAAAGGCATTCAGCTGGAGGGCCAAGTAATCGAGCCTCAAGGCCAGGAACAGAAACATGCTCAGGGGCTATACGGGCAGAAGTTTCCAAACGTCAGCCGTCTTGCAGATGCACCGCCTGCGCTCGTCAGCGCAATTGCGCGGGTGCGTTGGTATGTGCTGCATCCTAAGCGGATCTATTTCATTGACAACAGTCAGGGACTAGGGCATCGCGAGCAGATTGACCTGAGCGAGGAGACCGACCTGAATCGCTAACGAGGTCTACTTAGCGCAACTCCGGAAAGATCTGTTGCAGCAAGTGCACAAGTTGGTCTCGTTGCGTGACGGTGAGATTCTTGCAAAGTCGCTTTTCGTGCTCCTGCACCAGCGTCTTAAGGCGTTTGAGCAGCTTCGTGCCAGCTGTGGTCAGCACCAATGCGTATGCGCGCCGATCCGGCACGGCGGCACGGCGCTCAACCAAGCCGCGCTGCTCAAGCTTATCGATTACCGTGACGACGGTCGATCGGTCCAGGTGCGTTGCCTTGGCCAGTGCGTTTTGGGTCAATCCCGAGTTCGCATCGATGATGACTAATACGCCAAAGAGCCCAGGCGTTATGTTCAATTCGCCCAGGGTTGAACTAAAGTCCCGAAAAATCGCGATCTGAGCCAAACGCAGCTGGTATCCAACTAGCGCGGGCAGAAGATCCAAATCAACGTCTGGCTTCTTGGACCTCAATTTGGCATCCACACGCATCGACTCCTAAGCATCGCGATTGGGTAGCGCAGCGGCTCGTTCCCGCGGTGCTACTGCACCGCGCAAACGAACCCCGATCCATCGATCGAGATATTGCAGATCCTCGCATTGCTTGCGGCTATCGGCAAGGTGCACAACGCGGCCGCGCTCGAGCACGGCGCAGCGCTGCGTAAGCTCAAGGGCCTGTTCGAGGTGCTGCTCGACCAAAATCAGCGACTGACCCTCCTGCGCGACCATGCGCTGAATCGCGGAGCACAGCTCCTCGACGATTACCGGCGCGAGTCCCTCCAGAGGTTCGTCCAACAGCAACAATCGAGGGTTGAGCATCAGTGCGCGTCCAATTGCTAGCATCTGCTGCTCCCCGCCCGAAAGCGCATTGCCCCAATTGCGGCGGCGCTCACGCAACCGCGGAAAAAGATCGTAGACGCGTGCCAAATCCCAATTGCCGCGCCGCGAGGCAACGGTCAGGTTTTCCTCGACGGTCAATGAGGGAAAAATCTCCCTTTCTTGTGGCACCCATCCCAGTCCTAGCGCTGCTCGATGGTATCGTGGCACTTTGCTCAGATTTTGATCGAACCACCGAATACCGCCCCGGTGAATCCGCGTATGTCCCATCACGGTGCTCAAAAGCGTCGTCTTGCCCACGCCGTTGCGCCCGAGCAAGGCCAGGCTCTGCCCGTCATCCAGAACCAAGGAGCAGTCGTCCAACACTACGGCCTCGCCATAGCCGGCCGATACGCGCTCAATTGTCAGAAGCTCGGCCACGCCGTTTCCCAAGATAGACTTCGCGCACTTGGGGATCATCGGCGATTTGTTCCGGTGTCCCCGAGACGAGTTCGGCGCCGTCGACCAGCACCGTGATGCGCTCGGCGAAGCGAAACACCAGCGCCATGTCATGCTCGATCAACAGCACACTGATGTCAGATGGCAGCTCGCCAAGGACACTAAAGAGCTCTTCGCTCTCGGCTTCGGGCACACCTGCCGCGGGCTCGTCAAGCAATAACACCTTTGGTCGACAGGCCAAAGCGAGCGCCATTTCCAACAACCGCTGCTTGCCATAAGCCAATTCACGCGTTGCCTTCATGCAGTCTTGTGCGAGGTTTAGTCGCGACAGCAGTTCGTGCGCCTCGTCGAGTTCCGCATGCCGGTGCGTCAGGGGGAAAAATCGCCGCTGCAAAACGCTCAGTTCACCGCGCTTGCGTTCAATGATAACGTTGGTCACGGCCTCCAACGGCGAGAGGTGCGCAAACAGCGTGTTAATTTGAAAAGTCCGCGCCAGACCGCGCCGAACTCGCTCGTGCGCCGCCAGTTGAGTGATCTCGATACCGTCGAGGCAAATCGATCCGCTCGAGGGCGCCAGAACCCCGGCAAGTTGATTGATGAGGGTTGTCTTGCCAGCACCGTTTGGACCGATGAGTGCGTGGCGCGCACCGGGCTCGAGCAGCAAGTTGACGTTGTGCGTCACCATCAAGCCGCCAAATGATTTGCATAGATCCCTGGTCTGTAGGGCCGCGCTCATCGCTTGATTCCAAATCGTCGGCGCGTCAGTGTCTCGATACGCAGCAAACCGCCCATGACTCCGGCCTCGAGGAACAGTGTGGTCAGAATCAACAAAATGCCCAGCCAAAAAAGCCAGTACTCAGGACTTAGACTGGCAAGGCGATCTTGAGCGATCAAAAACAGCGCGGCACCGATAAATCCACCGTATAACGTTGCGGTGCCCCCAACAATCAGGATGATCAGAAGGTTGGCGGAGCGCTGAAAACTGAACACATCGAGCGCTACGAACTGGGTCGTCTGCGTGAGCAGTGCACCTGCCACGCCCGCGATCATGGCGGCAAACGTGTAAATATTCGTGAGCCGGGCCCGGATTGGTACACCGATCGCCACCGCGCGACGCGGGTTATCTCGGATGCCACGCAGCGAAAGACCGTACGGCGACATCATGAGCGCACGCACAAGGAAAAAGAAACCAAAGCACACGGCGAGAACGTAAACGTAGGCGACCTTGCCTAGAAAATCAAAGTGAAACACCCCAAGCAGCGGACTGATCTCAATGCCCTGCAGACCATCGACGCCTCCCGTAAGCGCCGTGGCGTGATTGGCCAATTCATAAAGAAGCAGACCGATGCCCAGGGTGATCATCAGTCGCGCTAAATCGCTTCCTCGTAGTACCAGGAAACTCGACAGATAGCCCGCCAATCCCGCGGTCACAGCCGCCGCCAACAGACCAACCAACGGGTCATGCACACCATACGCGGCAAGCAGGCCGGCCGAATAAGCGCCCAAGCCGAAAAAGGCCGCATGGCCCAGCGTCACAATGCCCGCGTATCCGAGGATCAGATCCAGCGACAATGCAAAAAGCCCCGTGATCAAAATCTGCGAGGCAAACAAGAGATGTTTTGGGAAGGCGAAGTACACGCCAACCAACACCAGCCAAAAGGCAATTTCCGCGACCTGCCAGTGCTCGCGTCTGCGCAGCACCTGCCAGTGTGGTGCAACCGACGGCGTCGGCGACCGCTCCGCTACAGCGCTCATAAGACCTTACCGCGGCCCAACAGGCCGTGTGGAAACGCAAGAAGCAATACAACCATTGCGAGGTAAATCGCAAACGATCCGACCTCAGGTAAGTAGTATTTTGCGGTAGTGTCGGCAACGCCCAGGACGAGCGCTGCCAGCAGCGTACCCGCAACGGATCCCGGTCCGCCAACCACGACTACCAGCAGAAAGTACGCCAAGTACTTGAGCGCGAAATATGGGTCGAGGCCTAGCACCTCCACACCCAGCGCACCCCCCAGGCCGGCCAGCCCACTGCCGATGGCAAAGGTGACCTGGAACACTCGGTCAACATGTATGCCCATTGCTTCAGCCGTCCGATGGGAATCGACCGAAGCGCGAATGCGGGCACCAAAGCGTGTGCGCTCAAGACCAAATACCAAGGCCAGTGTGATGACTGCGCCTGCAGCCACCAGAAATAACCGGTACCAAGACAGGTCGACGCCCGCGACGGAGACCCGCCCGCGCAGCGTAACGGGCAACGCGACCCGCTGTTGACCTGGTCCCCACAAATACGTCGCGCAAGCCACGGCGATGAAAATGATGCCCACAGTAAGAAGCACCTGCTTAAGGGGCGAACTGCGGTACAGGGGTCGGTACAGCGCACGCTCGAGCACTAAGCTCGCTAGTGCGCTCGCGAAAAACACCAATGGAAGGCAGGCTACAAATCCCAATCCTGCGCGCTCCATGAGCGTCACGAGCAAATAACCGCCTAGCATCGCAAACACGCCGTGCGAGAGGTTAATAAACCCCATCAAACCCAGCGTCACTGAAAGGCCGACTGAGATTAGAAACAGCAAGGCTCCGTACGCCAGACCGTCAAACAAGACGCCTAACAGGCTCAACACGGCGTGACTCTCGCACGGTGTCGAGTCGACCGACGAGGCCCCATCGCACGCGGTTGGGGCCCGCCAGCGGACACACCCCAGCGCACACTATTTTCCGGGATCCTTCACTGCGGGGAAGGTCTCAAACTCGACGTTGTAAATCTTTCCTCCGACCTTCTTTGCCTCACGCACGTACACGTTTTGCACGATGTCGCGAGTTTCGGCGTCGATTTGGATGGGGCCGCGCGGACTGGTCAAATTCAACCCTCGCAGAATCTGCATCGCCTTGTCGCCGTCTATGTTGCCATTGAGCTTGCGAACAACCTCGTAGAGCACTGCCATTCCGTCGTAGGCACCAACGGCCATAAAATTGGGGCGCTGGGTTGCGTTGATCTGCGCGTAGGATGCTCGGAATGCTGCGTTCTCCGGCGAATCGTGCGCCACGGAATAGTGATGGGTCGAAATGACCCCAAGAACGTCGTCACCCATTGCCTCGATCACGCCGTCATCCAGGACGTCACCTGTTGTAATCAGTTTAATCCCCGCACTGGCCAAACCACGCTCGGTATAGGCCTTCATAAAGCCGATCGCCGGTTCACCTGCGGGCACGAAGACAAAGAGCGCTTGCGGCTTGGCGTCCTTGATTCGCTGCAGGAACGGGCCAAACTCCGGATTTTTCAGAGGGATTCGCACCGATCCTACAATCTCCCCGCCGAGCTTGGTAAAGCCATTCTTGAAAGCCGCTTCGGCATCGAAGCCAGGTCCGTAATCAGCCACCGCCGTGTAGACCTTGCGCAGTCCAGTTTTGTAGGCCCACTGCGCCATCGGCTCGGTGACCTGGGCCAAGGTAAATGAGACACGTGCGATGTACGGTGATTTGGTGGTGATGATCGACGTAGCTGCGTTCATGATAATCATCGGCTTCTTGGCTTCGGTCACGACCGGGGCCGCCGCCAATGCGTTCGGCGTCAGGCCGAAACCGACGATGAAATCAACATCGTCTTGGACGATCAACTCTTGGGCGAGGCGCTTGGCAACATCGGGCGCGGGCCCCGTTGTATCGCGAATGATCAGCTCGACCTTCTTGCCCGCCACGGTGTCGCCGTTGCGTTTCATGAACGCCTTAGCCCCGGTCGTGATTTGCTGTCCGTACGAGGCGAAGGTGCCGGACATGGGTGCCAGCACGCCAACTTTAATCGTATCGCCGGCGGCCGATGCCAAGCTACAGACCAAGCCCAGCGCCACGGTAACGACGCCAGCGGCGCAGCGCGCTATTGCATTCATTTTCTGTCTCCCTGTGATCTGTCTTCTATTGTTACGCTGCGAGCACAAATTTATTGTGCCGCGCCAGCGTGCTTTGTTGCAGACGGTTCTATGCGCCCTTATGCGGAAACCAACCGCGTCGCCTGCTGGCAAGACGGCATGCTTTGCGCACATTGGGCTCGCAGTTTAAATCGCTGAATCTTGCCCGTGGCGGTTTTGGGCAGTTCATCGACAAAATAGATCCAGCGAGGATACTTGTACGGTGCGATCGCGGTCTTGACATGTTTTTTCAGCTCTTCTGCCAGATCCTCGCCTGCGGCAACGCCCGGCTTTAGGACCACCATCGCCGCCGGTTTGATCAGACCTTCCGGATCCGCACAACCGATAACCGCCGCCTCCAGCACTGCGGGATGGGAAATCAGGGCCGACTCGACTTCAATCGGCGAAACGTAGATGCCGCTGACTTTCAGCATGTCGTCACTGCGCCCAGCGTAAATGTAATAGCCTTCCGCATCGACCGAGAATTTGTCTCCGCTGCGTACCCACGTCCCACAGAATGTCGCGCGAGTCTTTTCGCAGTTGTTCCAGTAACCCAGCGCACTGGACGGACCGCAGACCTGCAATTCACCAACCTCGCCTTGTGCAACCGCGGCGCCCTGCTCGTCGACAATACGAAGCTTGTAGCCCGGGACCGCTTTACCGGCCGAACCGTAGCGAACCTCGCCTGGTCGGTTGGAAAGGTACATCTGCAGCATCTCCGTCGAACCCAAACCATCGAGGATGTCGACGCCGAAGTGCGCTTTCCATCGCAGCCCTACGTGCTGAGGCAAGGCTTCGCCTGCGGAAACGCAACGGCGCAGGCGCACATCCTCTCGGCGCGGCAACTCCGCGCTTGCCAGCATCGCGGCGTACAAAGTCGGCACACCGTAAAAAACCGTTGGCCGGCGGCGACGCAACGTCGCAAATACGTCCGCAGGCTTTGCCCACGTTGAAGTCAACACAGCGCTTGCGCCCACCGTCAATGGAAAGGTCAGCGAGTTGCCAAGGCCATAAGCAAAAAACAGCTTGGCAACCGAATAGACCACATCGTTTTCCTCTATACCGAGCACGGGTCGTGCGTAATGTTCGGCGGTCTGGATCAAGCTTGAGTGCACATGCAACGTGCCCTTAGGAGCACCCGTTGACCCGGATGAGTAAAGCCAGAAGCAAACGTCGTCCGAAGTCGTTGGCGCGGCCGCGAACGCGGGACTGGCCGCCGCGAGCAACTTGTCGAAGGACAAATATCGGGTCTCGTCGCTTTGCGAGACGATGACGTGCTTGAGCAACGGCATTCGACCCAGAATTGCCGAAAACTTCGGCAAAAGACCCGCCGAAACAATCAGTGCTCGAGCGCGGCTGTCGCGCAGCAAGTGTTCGTAATTATCGGTGGCCAGCAACGTATTGCTAGCAACGGGAATGATCCCCGCCTTAATACTGCCAAGGAAGGCCACCGGAAAATCGATTGTATCGTTCAAACACAGCAGAACACGCTGCTCCATTTGCAGACCAAGGCAGGTCAACGCATTGGCAAACCGGTTCACGCGATCTGAGAGCTCGCGGTACGTATAACTGCCAGCGTCATCGTAATAGACGACCTTTTCGGCCCGACCGGCCCTGAGATTGCGCTCGATCAAGTCGTACGCCGCGTTGTAATCGCGCGGAATCTTCACGTTGGGGGGACTGACCGAGTGGTCCGCGGAGCTCAGTTCCGGCATGAGCGCTGCTCCTTAGTTGGTCGTTGTTAGTCAAGCGGGCGCGCCGAGCCACCCGCAAGTCGCTGCATCAAGCGTCGCGCAAGCACCGGGACGACCCGACGTCGGTACGCTGCGGCCGTAAGTGTCGTTTCCATGGGCCCAATCTGCTGACGCAGTAATTTGGCGAGTCGTGCATCCTCCTCCGAATCCATACGCCAAACGCCCTGCAGATCCGTGATCATCATGGGACGCGAATCGGTACCCGTCGTTGCAATGCGCAGGTCCTGAATTTGCTCGCCGTCTGCTCGCAACGCGACCGCGACGCCTGCCAACGCGAAATCGATCGCCCCTCGAATTCGCAGTTTTTCGTAACCCGAACGCAATCCAGGTTGCGCAGGTACATGCACCGCCACCAACAGTTCGTCCGTTCCCAGCACAAGATGGGCCATGCCATCATCGGCATAGACCTCTGCCAGCGGTACGTGGCGCGTGCGCGAGGGCCCTGCGATTTCGGCGACCGCGCCCAGAACCATCAGTGCCGGAGCCAGGTCACCACTGTATGCGGCGTAGCACCGATCGGCTTTGGGCGCGACGCGGCAGGCCTTGCCTTCGATCTTCATACAATAATCGTTGGCATGTCTCCAAGGTTCGCTTTGGTTGTAATAGCGGCAACGTGTATCAAGGCAAAGGTTGCCGCCCACCGTTGCGCAGGTCCGATGGGTCGGCCCTGCGACTGACAATGCCGCCTGCACCAGTGCGCTGTAGCCGGCTTGCACATCGGGGTGCGCTGCCAATGCTTCGAGAGTTACGGCCGCGCCAATGTGCAAACCGTCGCGGTCCGCATCGATCCGCCGCAGCTCCGAAATGGCCGTAAGATCGATCAGCGTGTCGCATCCAACGAGGCCACGGCGCATATTGGCGAGCAAGTCGGTGCCCCCGGCGACAAATCGCGCACCTGCAGCGCCGGCGCGTGCCGCAACGGCCTCGGCTACTCGAGTCGGACGAAGCAACCGAAAAACCGGCATCGGTTCCATCAGCTGGGTACTCCTTCCAGAGCCTTCGGCA
>CAZSOI010000259.1:0-1528 GCA_964608115.1 uncultured Burkholderiaceae bacterium
CGAATGATCGGCCGGGCGTGGTGCGAGTCAGGGGTGGAGGGACTTCGCGGAGAGGACATCTTCTAGAGGAGGTATCTGCCAAGTGTCACTACGACCTAGGCGAGCCCTGATCGGGCTCATCGCAGGGATTGCGACGTTCGCTCTATTGCCGGCGACTGCGCTGGCGGCCGGCGAGACCATGACCGTAACCCCGGCCAACACGCAGGCTGGCGGGGCCACCAACGTCACGGACGCGCTGACGTTCGCCATTGGACAGACGCCCGCGACCGTGGTCACGTCGCTGGCCCCCGGCATCCTGGGCAATCTGAACGCCAACGCTGGTTGTCTGGTAGCCCAGCAGCTCACGGCGTCGTGCCAGATCGGCACTGCCACGGTCACGACGAACGTCCCGTCGAGCATCCCGGGGAACCTGTACCTGGTTCCGGCTCAGGGTACCGATGCGGCCGGGATCGAGCTCGTCGCCACCGGCTTGTCGAATCAGTACATCGGGGTCACGCTCAACCCGAACGCGCCGGGGGGGCTCAACCTGACCACGACGTTCCCGAACCCGAGCCCCGCCCAGATCACCGGGTTCACGGCCAGCTTCACGACGCTGAACGGCCAGGAGTTCACCCGGCTGCCGAGCAGCTGTAGCGCCGCTACCAGCACGTTCAACGTCACCTACGTCAGCGGTGCGACCGGCTCGGCATCCGGCTCGTTCACGCCGACCGGGTGCGCGAGCCTGACGTACTCGCCGGCCATCAGCACCACGGTCACCAAGGACGCAAAGGACATCGGGGCGGCGTTTGTCCTGGGGATCACCCAGGGCGCCACAGACGCGGCGAACAAGTCGATCGTGCTTACGCTGCCGAGCGGGTTGTCGCCGAACGTGGGCGCCGACCACCCGTGCCTGAACGCCACCGGCTGCCAGATCGGCACCGCCACGGCGACCTCGCCGCTCGTGCCGAGCGTCGCGCTGGACAACGGCAAGGTGACGCTGACTGCCACCCCCAGTGGTACCCCGGTGATCAGCGTCTCGTTCCCGGCGCCGTTCGCGATCACGCTCAGCGGCGTGGTGAGTCTGGGCACCAGCACTACGGTCACGTTCTCGAACGTGCCCGACGTGCCGCTGACCGCGCTGAACCTGAACGTCACCGGTCCGAACGGGCAGAAGGCGTTCAACACCAATTGCTCCCCGGCGAGCATCGGTGGCATGTTCACGGCTCAGAGCGGCGCCACCAAGAACGTGTCGTCCGCGATCACGTTCGTTGACTGCGCGACCGAGCCGACCGTGACGGGTTCGACCAGCGGGCTGGCCACCGGCCACCCCAAGCTGAAACTCAAGGTGGTCCACGGCACCGGCGCGGCCAACGTCGCGGCGGTGGCGATCGGGCTGCCGGGCGGGCTCCGCTTCTCCCGGTCGGCGTTCGTCTCGCACCGGACGTGCACGACGCTCAAGAGCAAGAAGAAGAAGTGCACGACGACCACGCTGATCACGGGCCTGGGCATCGCGGGCGGCACGGCCAAGAGCGTCTCGCTCAAGGGCGGC
>CAZSOI010000260.1:0-1651 GCA_964608115.1 uncultured Burkholderiaceae bacterium
CTCAACTGATGCATTTCCTTTGCGCCGCGCCCAATCTACCGCGTTAAGGCCCGCCTGGTCCCTGCTGTTCAGGTCAGCTCCTTTTTCTAGCAGAAGAGCGACAATCTCAGCGTGGCCCTTGTATGCGGTCCTCATCAAGGGCGTAATACCGTGCTTAGTCCCTGCGTTAACGTCCACGCCCGCTTGCATGAGCAACAGCGCTATCTCTAAATCGCCTGAGGAACAAGCCTTCATAAGGGCCGTCTTCCCGTCTTTGTCCTCCGCGGTCACGTCCGCACCACTTTCCAGAAGGGCCTGCACAACAGCGACACATCGTTTATAGCTCGCTGCCATTAAGGCGGTACGTCCGAACTTGTCTCGACTGTTTACGTTCACTCCATTCTCAAGTAGTTGCCTCACCTCGTCCACACAACCCCTGCCAGCGGCCTCGATCAGCTCTTTTTCCCCTTGCTTCTCGTAAATATCTGTAAGAATGGCGCGATCGAGGCTGAGTTCCAAGGTCTCTGTATGGTCCCCACTGGATATCTTAACCATGTCTGTTATAGTTTTTTCTGCCTCTGCCGTAATCAGTGCGCCTCTTTCGAGAAGCAGTTCCACCGCCTCTTTGCACGATTCCTGCGAAGCCCACTCGATGGGTGTCAATCCGGCATTGTCTTCAGCATCTATATCCGCCCCTGCGTCAAGAAGCAGTTCCATAACCGCAGCATGTCCCTGCTGAGCCGCCCAGATTATGGCGGTTCTCCCACCTTTGTCCCGGAGATCAATTTCGGCGCCGCGGTCAAGCAGCAACTCGACTATCGCTGCATGACCGAAATCGGAAGCAACCATTAATGCAGTTAGGCCGGCAACATCTTGAGCGTCGATATGAGCCCCGTTGTCAATCAAAAGCTCCACCGTCCCGAGAAAGCCTCTTTGAGTAGCCTTCATCAATGGGGTCTCGCCTGCGCGGTCGGTCACGTTCACATTTGCACCTCTTCTCAAGAGTAGACCCACAATGCCCAAGTGCCTACCCGACGAGGCGATCATCAATGATGTGAGACCAGTGTTGTCCGCGGCATTAACGTCCGCTCCCTTATCCAGCAATCGTGCTGCGGCAAGAGCCTGTTCCTCCTCTACCGCGCACATCAACGCGGTCCTACCATCCGGGGATCGCGCGTCGACGCGAGCACCGGATTCAAGAAGCGTTTTCAATGACTTCGTGCTTCCCTTGAGAGCCGCGGCCATAAGGGCTGTCCTACCATCGTTGTCCTGAGCTTCGATATCAGCGTTGCGCACCAAGAGCATTTTTGCGACCGTGTTCTGATTTGACAAGCATGCAGCTATAAGCGGTGTAAAACCCTTCTCGTCGCGGAAATTTGTGTTGGCTCCTGCATCCAGAAGAGTTTTGACCGCTCGATGGTGAGGGGTGAACGAAGCCTTGATCAGTAGCGTGGCACCTGTTTCATCTCTGGAATTCGGGTTCGCCCCCCTGGCTATAAGCTTTTTCAGCAGCTGATGCTGACCAAGCTTGACGGCCTCGAATAGGGCCTCGTTCTTGTCCCGAAAAATGCCTAATGCCATCTAGCTAACTCGTTTTGCAGTTTTTCCATGAAAGGCTCTTAGAATTCCGACTCATCCCGGCGCCGTCTAATTTTTCTATAAGTATGCTCCA
>CAZSOI010000261.1:0-3345 GCA_964608115.1 uncultured Burkholderiaceae bacterium
GAGGCGGACTTGATGATCGATCGGGAGCGCAAAATCGCGTTTCTTCTCTTGGTTTCTTCTCTTGGCGATGCCGAAAATTGACGTGGTTGGGGGGCAGTTATGCATCGTTTTTCGAAGCCGGCTACCGGGTGTTCGCCGGCGCGACGCTGGGGGTACCAGGGGCTAGCGCTGCTCGCGACGGTCGGCGTTTTTTGCGGGGCGTTGTCAGCCCTTAGCGCGCCAGCGCGGGCCAGTGATCTGGCAGGCGGCGACCCCGCCATTGCGGCGCTGCAGAGCTACGTTCAGCTCATAGCAGCGGAGCCTCAGGCGCCAGCGACCAGCGGCGCTGCAGGCGGCGAAATCGAGACCTATGCGACGCTGCGTGCGTTCGCGCAGCGAATCGGTCCCGAGCCGCTTCCTTCAATCAAGGATCAGCCCAAACTAGCCGAAGCCGACAACTTGATGGACTGGCTGAAGCAAGGCGCGCCGGCACCGACCACCGCACCGCCTCCCGCGGCGGCGCCGCGGGCGACAGTGGGCAAGGCACCGGGTGCCGTCGAGGCGACCTATATCGGCTCGAGGGTATGCCTGGGTTGCCATTCCGCCGTGGCTGCCACCTACGCCACTACGCTGATGGGACGGCTGCAGCGGACCGGCAAATCGCTCGAATGCGAGACCTGCCACGGGCCCGGTTCGGCCCACGCCAAGGCCGGCGGCGGCCGCGGCGTCGGCGGCATCATTTCGTTCCGCGCGAACGATCTCAGCCGGACGAATGAAGAAAACAACGCCATCTGTCTCGGCTGCCATGAGCGCGGCCAGAGAGTCTACTGGCAGGGCAGTGTTCACCAGGTGAGGAACCTGGCCTGTACCAATTGCCACACGATTATGAGGTCTGTGTCGGCTCAGAACCAATTGAAGACGTCATTCGAGCCCGACACCTGCTTCCAGTGTCACAAGGATCGGCGCGCACAGATGTTAATGCCAGCGCACATGCCGATGCGTGAGGGCAAGATCACGTGCACGAACTGTCATAACCCGCACGGCAGCGCTACCGAGGCGATGCTGTGGCAAGATTCGATCAACGACAATTGCTACACGTGTCACGCCGAAAAGCGCGGACCGTTCCTGTTCGAGCATGCGCCGGTGCGCGAGAATTGCTTGAACTGCCATGATCCGCACGGCTCGATCAACGAGTTCTCGCTCAAAATGTCGCGGCCGAGGCTGTGCTTCGAGTGCCACTCGATCGGCCACGCCGAAACAACCGGAATCAATTCGAGCTTAACGATGGGTCGAGCCTGCCAGAACTGTCACCAAATGATCCATGGGAGCAACAGTCCGGCTGGTGGCGCGCTCCAACGATGAGTTGAGATGATCGCTCCAAGGATGAGTTGAGATAGGCGCGACGGGGTTCGCATCGGAGCTGGGGGGCTCGGGGCAATGTCAAATCGATCTAGGTTCGTTCAAGCATGTATCGTCGGCGCGGTATTGAGTGGGACAGCGCTGATTTCGACCGACGCGTTTGCGCAATGCTGCCAAGGCGGGGGGCCTACTGGCGCCAATGCCTGGACCGACGGATTGGCCACATCGGCTTCATGGCCGGCCGACCCGTGGCTTTGGCCGGCGGATAACGCGTCGCTCTTAAAGGCGCCACCGGTGGTGCCGTTCTGGTGGACCCACGGCGAGATCGAAGTCGGCGGCCGCGACTTTCTCAATAACCCGCAGACCAATGGCTCGATCTGGGGCGACACTAACCCCGCGAATTTCACCACAGGCGGTTATGGCTTTGTCGGTGGACAGAGTTTGGCGAAATATTATGAGTACAGCATCGTCGCGCCGGGCGTGTTCGGCGGGGGCCATGTCGCCACCGGCACCAGCGACGGCCTGTACCAGATCGATCTGTGGGCCAACAATATCGGCTCCAACTTTGCCGGCTTCAGCGATCAATCCTATATGCTGACCGCGTCGAAGGCCGGTGAGCAGTACGTAACATTTATCTGAGATCAGACGCCGCATATCTACAGCACCAGCGCGCAGACTATCTTTAACGGTGTTGGCACAAACAATTTGACCGTGCCCGCCGGCTTGGTAGCAAATCCCGTTTCTACGTCCAGCGTCAACAAGAATGCCGGTGCTGCCGCTGGCGGTATTCTGCCCTACCTGTATGGGATCGATCTCGGCATTCAGCGCAACACCGCGGCGGTCAGCTACCGCGCGACAGATCCCTGGTACAGTTGGGATGCCGGAGCGGATTATTCGTATATGACCCGGACGGGCACGCAGCCCGCCGGCATTGTCGAATTCCAAGGTTTTGCGCCCACGAACGTCCCGGCGCCCGTGGATGACAGCACACAGAATTTCGGCGCCAAGGGCGAATATATCGGCACCTCGTTGTGGGGCCAGAAATTTACCTTCAAGGTCGCGTATAACGGCTCGATTTATAACGACAATATCTCTAGTTACACGGTGCAAAATCCATTTTTCCCTGTTGTAGGTCCGTACCCTGCTGGATTTCCAGCGGCCGCCAAATGTACATCATCTACGACAGCGGCGGGGGGAACTGCGAATTGCGGTAGCGCCCAGATGTCGACTTGGCCCAGCAATCAAATGAACGGGTTTAGCGAAACGACGTCGGCAGATCTGCCATGGAATAGCCGCTACGTTGGCACCACCAGCTACATCATGATGACGCAGAATGCGGCGTTCCTGCCGATGACCAATAATCCCAATAATGGGGCCCCTGTGCTGAGCCCGAACGGCGTTCCCTGGACCCAGGTCGGCGCCTTGCCAGTGCAAAACCTCGGTGGCGATATCAACACGCTTCTGAGCAACAATGTACTGACCACGCAAATTACACCGACTTTGACGTCGAAGTTGAACTATCGCTATTACAACTTCGACAACCAAACACCGATGATCATTCAGCCGTGTTGGATAGGGTACGATCAACCCGGTGTTCTGATCACAACCGCCGCACATCCTTGCGGGGGGACAGGAACAACAACTCCAGGCGGACTTGAAGGTTCGATTTCGAGCCTGTCGATCAGCTACGTCAAGCAGAATGCCGGCGCCGAAATGAATTGGCGGCCGACCAAGGAGTGGAACGTCAATGTCGCTTACGGTTACGAGCGTTATGATTACACGCTCGCCGACGCCGGCGCCACCAACGAAAATTCCGTCAAGGCGTCCGTCGATTGGAAGCCGTTCGGTTGGTTGACCGCGCGCGCGAGCGGCTACTACTCCGATCGTACCGAGGAAAATTATAACTACTTCCTGAACGTGGCACAATTCCAATTCCCCACAGTGGGAAGTTACTATCCGACAGGCTTCGGGTATTACTATTCCCCCGCCTATCAGCAATTCATGTTC
>CAZSOI010000262.1:0-12826 GCA_964608115.1 uncultured Burkholderiaceae bacterium
TAGCCGTTGACAGCAGCCCGGTGCGCGAACCGGAGATATCGCGTCCGAAAATGGTCCTGAAGCGAGGGTTGCTTAATCGGTGCTAAGAAACCTTGCTAGCTGCTGTCAAGGCGGTACATAATGGCTTGCCCCATCTAAACGAGAATGCGACGCACTTCTTGTAAGCCGATGGGGGCATTGTCTCCTCCCCGTTTTTAAAAAGTCCTAAAGAGAGGTGAAGACCGTTTCTTAAAAGTCCAAAAAGGACGAGCAGCACGAGAACTATGCAGGCGGTGCAAGAACATCGTTTCGGCAAGCGCTATGTGCTGCGCCCGATCAAGGGGGAACTGCTTATTGATGGGAGTGTTGTCTCTATAGGCGGCCGTGCGTTTGATTTGCTTTGCAGGCTGGTCGAGCGAGCAGGGGAAACCGTAAGCAAGCGGGAGCTGATGCACTGCGGTTGGCCGGATTCGGTTGTCGAAGAAAGCAATTTGCAGGTCCAAATAGCGTCACTTCGCCGCATCCTTGAGCCTGGGGCAATTGTTACTGTCGCTGGCCGCGGGTATCGATTGACTCTGACCGCGGAAAAACAGGCACTACACATAGCTGAGATACCGGCGCCGAAGACCGACGCGTCGAAAACTTCGCGGCGGCTTTTGCCGCCCGGCGCGGGGATCCTGCCTTCGCCTCAGGGTTTGCTCGAGCGCGAAGAGGCTTTGCACGATCTTGCCGCGGCGTTTGCTCAGGCGCGGGCCAGTTGCGGCAGCGTCTGTCTTGTCTTTGGGGAAGCCGGTATAGGTAAAACCGCTTTGTGCAATGCATTTCTTGCCCGCATCGAGGCACGGGTCTTGCGGGGTGCCTGCGAAGCTTTTTTTTCTCCTCGTCCTTTGGGGCCGATCTACGACTTCGTCACAGAGCTCGATCCGCAACTCGGAGCCCTCTTGCGCCAGGAGAAAGACCACATCGAGGCATTCGCTCGCATAGTTCGGTCCCTGAAAACGCACGCAACGGTGCTTTGTCTTGAGGACCTGCATTGGGCTGACGCGGCCACGCTCGACTTCGTTCGGTATCTTGGGCACCGCATAGAGAAGTGCCCGGTCTTGCTGTTGCTCACCTATCGGGACGACGA
This sequence comes from uncultured Burkholderiaceae bacterium, assembly GCA_964608115.1. Classification (GTDB taxonomy): domain Bacteria; phylum Pseudomonadota; class Gammaproteobacteria; order Burkholderiales; family Burkholderiaceae_F; genus GJ-E10. The sequence goes on from CAZSOI010000262.1 coordinate 1,109, forward strand.
GCTCTCCGGCAATCACCCTTTGCGCCGGCTGCTCGGCGAACTACAAGGTCCGGTCCGACGCATCAAGCTGCAGCCGCTGTCGGCGCTCGCAGTTGAGAAACTTGCCCGCGATGCGGGAAAAAGCGCCGAGGGGCTGGCTGCTGCCACTGCAGGCAATCCTTTCGAAGTCGTCGAGTCACTCAAGACCAAGGGATTGGCCGAGTCCGTTCGCGACGCCGTTCTGGCTCGGGTCACCAAGCAGCAGCCACTCGTCCAGACTCTACTGCAGCTCGTTTCCATCGTTCCTGACCGGCTCGAACAGTGGATCATCCAAGAGCTGCTCGATTGCGACGAGGCCACAGTTGGCGAGGCGCTGTCCTCGGGCTTGCTGCGAAGCGACGGCACCGCAATATCCTTCCGCCATGAACTGGACCGTCAGGTTCTGGAGCAATCCATCGCTTCTCAGCGCGCACGACAGCTGCATTCGCGCCTGCTCGAGGTGCTTGCGGAAAATTCGGCGCAAAACTTTTCGTTCGCGTGCTGCCTGTACCACGCGCGGGCTGCTGGCGACAAGGCCAACGTGCTGAAGTACTCCGCTTTGGCAGCGCGCGAGGCTTCCCAGCGGGGCGCGCACCGCGAGGCAGTGGCGCTGTGCCAGAGTGCATTGGCACAGTGCGACCATTTGATGCCGCAACAACGCGCAGAATTGCTAGAGATCTTAAGCGTCGCACGCTCTCGCTTTGAGGCCGACCCACAAAGCAGCCGCGCTGACCTTGAAGCAGCCCTTGAGATCTGGCGCACGGTGGGACGCTCGCACGATGAGGGCCGGGTATTGCGCCGACTTGCCCGAGTACAGTGGCTTCTTGGCGACCCTGTCGGCGCGAACCAATATGCCCAGGCCTCCGTTGAGAAACTGCAGTCGTTTGCCGACAGTGCGGAGTATGCACGTTCGTTGGCCGATCAGGCGTTGAATCTGCTTTTTACTAATAAATTTCTCGACGCGGCTGCAATCGGCGATAACGCACTCGTGCAGGCCGATCATTGTGGCGACGAAAGAGCGCGCTGCCTTGCGCTAGTGGCGATCGGCGCAGCCGAAGTCTTGACAGGTAAGACGTACAGCGGACTGTGCAAGCTGGAAACCTCATTGGCTTTGGCATTGGAAAAGAACCTCGTCGTTGAAGCGGCAATCGGCTATGCAAACCTCGCCCGTGCCCTGTGCGCTGCTCGGGCATACGTACAGCTTGAGCGCTGCTTTCGGGACGCCATGTCCTTTGTCGGCGTGGGCAAGGACCTTGACATCTTCGCCAGTCGCCTGCGCGCAACGCAGTGTTTAGGTCACTTTGAATCCGGCCGTTGGAACGAGGCCCAGGAGGCAGCCCAGGCGTTGATAGAACGCAAAGCCAATGGTCACTGGCCATGGGCAGAGCAAACCGTAATGTTCCTCGTCAAAGCCGGACGCGGAGACTTCCAACAAGACGATCAACTCGAAAACGCGATCCGCACGGCCGGCAGTTCGCGCGAACTGCTGCAATTTGGCGGTCCCCTATTGTCGGCACAAGCGCAGGTGCAATGGCTGCGCGGCAGTCGGGTCGAAAACTTAAGCGAACTGCGCGCGGCCTTCGCCTGGGCCAACGAAGCGCATTTCCAACGACAAATTCAGGAGCTAGGGTATTGGCTTTGGCGCGGCGGCGAGCAAACGATCGGCGGCGTCGATCCAGACAGCCCCCGCGGATTGCAGATCGCCGGACGTTGGCGCGAGGCCGCAAACGCCTGGCATGATTTGGGCTGCCCATTGGAAGAGGCACAGGCCCTGCTCGAAGGCAACGGCGGTGCAAAGCAAGAGGCGCGGTCGATCCTTGTACGCCTCGGCGCAGTCGGATGGCTCAGACGAAGCCAGGAGTCCTGCGCGCGGCCCTCGGCTTAAGCGCCTTGTGACCAGGGCATCGCATCCGGTGGTCACATTGGCGCAAGCTCGAAGCAAAACGCGGGCATAAGTGGCCAAACCGGCCACGTGCGTGGGTCGTGGCACCGTTAGACGCAACGGCCCCAGCGCGTCAGTGCTACGTCGCTCGAAATTTTGTTTGCTTTCGCTCGCAAGAGAGTTCTACCGCCGTGCGCGAACTTCTGCACCCAAGGGGCGCCGCGCCGACAGCGCGCTTGTGGGTGTTTTCGCCAAGCCGCCGCGCAGGCGCGGCGCCCCTCCCATACAATCGGCCGCATGTCCGCCGCTTTTGACGTCGTCATCATCGGTACGGGCCTAGCAGGCCTGACGACGGCCTTGCGCCTAGCCGATGAACGGCGCGTGTTACTGCTGGACAAACAGCTGCTCGGTGAGGGAGCCAGCGATCGTGCGCAGGGCGGCATTGCCGCAGCTCTGGATTCTGCGGACAGTGTCGAAGCGCACATACGGGACACGTTGGCCGCTGGCGCCGGCTTGTGCGATGAGAGCGCGACCCGATTTATCGTCGGCCACGGCGCGCAAGCCGTTCGCTGGCTGGTCGAGCAGGGCGTTGCGTTTACGGGCGATAACGCCAACCCGCTGGGTTTTCATTTAACCCGGGAGGGCGGACACAGCTGCCGGCGTATTTTTCACGTTGCCGACTCCACAGGCCACGCGATACAGCAAACACTGGGATACAAGGTGCGTACGCACCCGAATATCACCTTGCTAGAGCGGCATATGGCAATTGACCTGATTGTGCAAGCCGGCCGTTGCGTGGGGGTCTACGTGCAAGCCGTACAAAGCGGTCCGATATCGGCGATTGCCTCTGGCAACGTCGTGCTCGCCAATGGTGGTGCGGGCAAGGTTTATCTGTATACGACCAATCCGGACAGCGCTACGGGTGACGGGGTCGCGATGGCTTGGCGGGCAGGCTGCCGCATTGCGAATATGGAATTTATCCAGTTTCACCCGACCTGCCTTTACCACCCGTATGCCAAATCCTTCCTCATTAGCGAAGCGGTGCGAGGCGAGGGTGGATTGCTCAGATTGCCTCCGTCGGCCGGAGCCGACGCCGGATTGCGCTTTATGCCCGAGCACGACGCACGCGCCGAGCTGGCGCCGCGCGACATCGTGGCCCGCAGCATCGACTTCGAGATGAAGCGCCGCGGCCTGGACTTCGTGCACCTGGACGTGACTCATCTAGGTGCGGATTTTCTTCACGAGCACTTCCCCACGATCAGTGCCCGCTGCATGGAGTTTGGCATCGACATCACGCGCGAACCCATACCGGTGGTTCCCGCGGCGCATTACGCCTGTGGTGGGGTCGTTACGGATACTGCCGGACACACCGATGTGCCAGGGCTGTACGCGGCCGGCGAGGTCGCGTGCACCGGATTTCACGGCGCAAACCGCCTGGCGTCCAATTCTCTGCTCGAATGCGTGGTGCTAGGGCAAGCGGTCGCCGCTGACATCCTCGCGCACAGCATTTCGCCGCCTGTCCCAGTGCGGCCGTGGGACGACAGTCGCGTGCGTGACAGCGATGAGGATGTCGTGATTGCGCACAACTGGGACGAGCTGCGCCGCTGCATGTGGAACTACGTCGGCATCGTTCGCACCACCAAATGGCTCGAGCGCGCGCGGCGCCGAATCGCGATGTTGCGCGAGGAGATCAACGAGTACTACGCCAGTTTTCATGTCACGCGTGACTTGCTGGAACTGCGTAACCTGGTCGATGTCGCCTCGCTCATCGTCGATAGTGCGCTGGCCCGCCACGAGAGCCGAGGTTTGCACTATTCGCTGGACTGGCCGCAGACACTGGCCAAGGCGATGCCGACGATTATCGAACCGCGGACGACGCAACGACCCGCATCGAGTAGTCGGTGGCCTTGACATCCTTGGTCAGTGTACCGATCGAGATCCGATCAACGCCAGTGGCAGCGATTTGCTGAACGGACTCCAGAGTCACGCCGCCCGAAGCCTCGAGCAGCGCACGCCCGGCATTGGCCCGCACGGCTTCGCGCATCGTCGAAGTGGAAAAATTATCGAGCAAAATCGAGCGGGCACCCGCCGCTAGCGCTTCTTGCAGCTGTCCAAGGGATTCGACCTCGATTTGCACCGACACGCCTTTGCTTAGCGCGGCACGTAACGCGGCCTCTATGCCGCCGGCAGCGGCAATATGATTTTCCTTGATGAGAATCGCATCGTACAGCCCCATCCGGTGGTTGCAGCCACCACCGATCCGAACCGCGTATTTTTGTGCCAAACGCAAGCCAGGGATCGTCTTGCGGGTATCGAGAATCTTGGCGCGGCTGCCAGGCACCTGCGCGACGGCCTGCACATAGCGCCGGGTTGCGGTCGCTACCCCAGAGAGAAGCTGCAGAAAGTTCATTGCGCTTCGCTCGGCCGTCAGCAGGCCCCGGGCCGGACCGTGCAGCAGGCAAACGGTCGCTGCACTCGCAAGTGCGGTGCCCTCGCCGGCAAGCCATTTGATCTGGATGCGCTCGTCTACCCGGCGCATTACCGCTTCGAACCAAGGCGATCCGCACAACACCGCTGCTTCGCGCACGATCACTCGAGCCTCTGCTTGGGCGTCGGGATCGAGTAGTTGCGCCGTTAGATCGCCCCCACCGATATCCTCAGCAAGGGCACTGGACACATTGGCTTGGACGGCTGCATCGAGCGCGCTCGCGTGCACCGGATCTTCAAGACCCCAGCGCGCGAATGCCTCCGCGGCACTCACGCGGGCCCCATGGACTGGGATCCAAGCGAGGCAAACGCCGATGGCGAGAGCTTGCGACTGGCCGCAAACTCCAGCATCCGATCGATTGGGCGTCGCGCCCGCAACGCGAGTTCGCGATCCAAGCAAATCTCTTGGGAGACGTCGCCGCGTCTTGCGGCTTCGAGTGCGGCAGCCAGCTGCGCAAGCGAGTTCATCGCCATCCACGGGCAATGTGCGCAGCTCTTGCAGGTGGCCCCCTGACCAGCGGTCGGCGCCTCCAGAAAGTGCTTGTGCGGTTGCGCCTGGCGCATCTTGTGCAAGATGCCTTTATCGGTGGCGACAATGAATTCGTCGGCCTGCAGCCGCTGCGCCGCAAGCAGCAGCTGCGTCGTCGAGCCCACTACATCGGCCTGGGCGATTACTGCTGCGGGCGACTCCGGATGCACCAGCACTTTGGCGCCCGGATGCTCCTTGCGCAGCAGCTCAAGTTCCAACGACTTGAACTCATCGTGAACGATGCAACTGCCGTTCCACAGGAGCATGTCGGCACCGGTTTGCTCCTTCAGATAGCGACCCAAATGCACGTCCGGCGCCCACAGTATTTTCCGGCCTTGGGCGTGAAGGTGACGCACGATGTCCAGCCCGGTGCTCGAGGTGGTAACCCAATCGGCCCGCGCCTTTACTGCCGCGCTCGTGTTCGCGTAGACAACGACCGTCCGATCGGGGTGTTGATTGCAAAACGCGTCGAATTCGTCCGCGGGGCATCCCAGATCCAGGGAGCAGGTCGCCTCTAGCGTTGGCATCAGCACGCGCTTGTCCGGGCTCAGGATCTTGGCCGTTTCGCCCATAAAGCGCACGCCGGCTACCACCAAGGTCTGCGCCGGGTGATCGCGTCCAAAACGTGCCATCTCCAGCGAATCGCCGACGCAACCGCCCGTTGCATCAGCCAGGTCCTGTAAATCTCCATCCACGTAGTAGTGCGCAACCAAAACTGCGTCCATGCGGCGCATTGATTCGCCTACGCGCTCGGCCAGGGTCTTTTGCGCGGCGCTAGAAGGCACAACGATAGGCTGCGGGTTTTGCGTGGGATTGGACATCGACGGCAACGCCAGCGGGGGCTTGGGCCGAATATGGGGACGAAGGCCCCGCAGTCAAGCAAGTTGTAAAGAGTCTAACACCCGCCATCTTTATAATGACCGAAAGTCGCCAGGGGCAGGATCAGGAGCATTTCGCAAGTGGGATCGTTGGCAACACGTGGGTTGGATGCGGGTTCGGCGTCGCTGCGCAGCCGCGCGTCCGGGTCGGCCATTGACAACACGGTGGTCGTGGTTGGCACCGGGGTCGTTGGTCTGGCAACTGCCCTCGGGTGCGCGCAACGCGGCATACAGGTTAAGCTCGTTGGGCCGGTTCCAACTTTGCCGGTGACGGCATCCGGTGGGGAGGGTGGCGATGCCAGCAGGGCCTATGACGTGCGTATCTATGCCATATCGCGGGGAGCCCGTGCTCTGCTCGAGTCGCAAAAAGTCTGGTCACAGGTTGACCCCGAGCGTATCTGTGCGGTCGAGCGCATGCGCATTTTCGGAGACGACGGCGGTAGGTTGAACTTTGACGCCCACAGTGCGGGCGTTGAGCGGTTGGCGACGATCTGCGAGGAGCGCGAGCTACTGCGCGCGCTTTGGATGGGTTGCTCGATGCTGCCCAATATCGAGCATCTTTCTTCGGCCTTTGACTCGACGAGCTGGGAGTCGGGCGGAGCGCGGGTTCGCCTGATCGATGGCGCGACGATCGAGTGCGCCTTGCTGCTTGGCGCTGACGGCAAGCGTTCGAGCGTGCGCGCGGCGGCGGGCATCGGCACGCAAATGACCAGTTATGGCCATACGGCATTTGTCGCCAATTTTGCTTCTGAGCGCCCGCACCATGGCACCGCCTACCAGTGGTTCACGGACGAGGGCATCGTGGCACTTTTGCCCTTGCCGGGTGAGCTCGTATCCCTGGTCTGGTCTGCGCCGCATGCACTCGCACCCGAGCTTGCTGCAGCGTCCGCCCCCGAGTTTGCCGACCGCGTGGCGCGCAGGAGCGCTCAGACACTTGGTGCCTTACAAATGCTCGGCGGCAAACACGCCTTTGCGCTGGACCGGGTTGTGGTTGATCGCTTGGTTCGACCGAGTGTGGCGCTACTGGGCGATGCAGCGCATGTGGTCCATCCTTTGGCGGGCCAAGGATTGAACCTTGGTCTGCAAGATGTGTCGGAGTTCTTGTCCTTGCTTTCAGCACGCGAGCCTTGGCGCGGGCTTGGCGATGAGGTTTGGCTGCGTCGCTACGAACGTGCGCGTGCCGAGCCGATCGCCTTGATGCGGGGCACGGTCGGTGGCTTGGCGCACTTGTTTGCCATGCAGGACACTGCCACGCGCCGCTTGCGCAACATGGGAATGTCCGCTGTCAACGCAATTGCGCCGGTGAAGACGGCTCTGATTCGCCATGCGTTGGGTTAGGCGAGCTGGTGAAAAAGATGCGATTGGGCAGCGCCTAAAAGCGTGAGCGAAGTGAAGGAAAACCTGGCGTGATGCGATCTCCTGGCTCTGTGCTGCGTCCCATGGCAAGCGTGCTTGCCTCGATGTTTTTCGTGCCGCTTCTTGCCTTGGCAGGCGCGTCCGACTCGGATCGAGGTGGCCAAGCCATCGCTGAGGCTGGTGCGACCGCGGCCAATGCAGGCAGCGATGCGGGCAATGGTGCGGTGCCGCCGGCGCTGGCACCTTGCCCCCACATTTACGCATCGGCGGGTAGCGCGATGCTGGCGATATCGCCGGCCCTTGGCAGCGCAATTCGCGACCGGGTGCGAAAAAAACTCGGCGGATCGGTCACATCGGTGTGCCGGACGCCCTTTGGGCTGTTCGAGGTGGTGGTCGACGCGGAAATCATTTACGTCGACGAGCGGGTCAACTACCTGATTTCCGGAAGCGCATTTGATTTGCGCACCCAGGAAAATCTCACTGCCAAGCGTAAGGAGGATGTAACGCGCATCGACTTTCGCGCTTTGCCGCTGCAGCTTGCGGTAAAAACCGTGCGCGGTAGTGGTTCGCGAGTTCTGGCCGTTTTCGAGGACCCCAACTGTCCGTACTGCAAGCGCTTTGAAAAAGAGATCGCTGGCCTCACGGACACGACGATCTACACATTTTTATACCCGATCTTGTCTCGCGACGCGTCGGTGGCCGAGGACTCCTACCCAAAATCCAAGGCAATCTGGTGTGCCCCGGATCGCGCGCAGGCCTGGTCGCAAGTGATGCTCGAGGGCAAACACTTGGCTGCCGCAGCGCAGGATTGCGAGCATCCGCTCGAGGAAATTCTCGCGCTGGGACAAAAGCTGCACATTACGGGAACTCCAACTTTGGTTTTCAGCGACGGTCGACGCGCGCCGGGGGCAATTCCGCTCGATCGTGTAGAGCAAATGCTCTCCGAGGCCGCACGCACGAACAGCTCAGAATAAGACTTCGGGTGCAACGCCGCGCGGCACGAACACACGCACCGTTGCTTGCGCGCGCAGCCGCCCCGCAAGTTGCGCCGCCTCGGGCCCTTGACCCATAAACCAGTCGATGCGCACTGCGCCATGGATCGCACCACCGGTGTCTTGCGCGATCACAATCTTCGCCAAACCCAGGTCGCCCGGGGGCGCCGTCATTTCAATGAGCAGCGGTGCACCCAGCGGCACAAATCGCGGATCGACCGCGACGGAAATTTCCGGCGTAAGTGCCACCCCGAGCGTACCGACCGGTCCGGCGCTGGCATCGCCCAGAGCAAGCTCGCGGAAAAACACCACGCGCGGGTTCTGATCGAGCAATTCGCGCACCCGTTGCGGATGCGCATGCGCCCAATCGATGATGGATTGCAAGGACATGGCTTGCGGCGGCAATTCGCCTTGCTCGACGAGCCATCGGCCAACGGAGTGATAGGCATGACCATTATTGGCGGCGTAGGCTAACCTCACAATGCTGCCGTCGGTCAGATGTATGCGCCCTGAGCCTTGGACTTCGAGCACAAAGGCCTCAAGCGGATCGCGCACCCAGAGCAGTTCTTCTCCCTTTAGCTGGCCGGAGACTTCCAGTTCGGCTCGCGTTGCGGTCGGCAGCGGGCTCGGGGCTCGGTAGACGGGAACCACGAATGGATCGACGCGCTGGCGACTGCCTTCCAGCAGGGGTTCAAAGTATCCGGTGACCAGCCCTGAATCGTGCCCCTCTGCCAAGTGGCTGCGGACACCGCCATTGTCCGTAAGCGGTGCGCTGCCCGGCTGCGATTCGCGCTCCAGTGAGATGACCCGATAGCGGTCCGTCTGACGGGAGAAAAAATCGCGCACCTGCTGCGCGGTCTGCGGTTGCAGCTGCCGTGCCGCATCGCAGAGGCTCTGCCATGGTGCTGCTCGCCGCCGATTCGGTAAGGACGCAAACGCTTGGCAGGAGGACATCCATGCCGGCCAGGCGGCCAACCAATTGCTGTCGGAGACGCGTGGCAGGGATTGATCTTCGTCGCGATCAAAGCGGACCAAGGCGCCATGGCGCTCGGTCTGTGAGCTTGGGAGCTGGCAGGCAGCGAGCCAGATGGGCAGACAAACGACCGTGAGCGCGGCTGCAGGCAGCGCGAACCGTGTCAATGCAGGACGCGGGGAACGGTCAATATGAACTCCGGGATCGGCACATCGAACGCTGTGCCATCGGAGGCCACGCACTGATAGCTGCCGCGCATTGTTCCGTACGGCGTGCTTAGCGGGCATCCGCTCGTGTACTCGAAAGATTCGCCCGGCGCAAGCAGTGGCTGCTCTCCGACGACGCCAGGTCCACGCACCTCCTCGACTTTGCCGTTGCCGTCAGTGATGATCCAGTGACGCGAAAGCAACTGCGCCGGGACGTTCCCCGTATTTTCCACGCGTATCGTATAAGCGAAAAGATACAAATCCGAGGACGGATCCGACTGTTCCGCAACAAATCGCACGCGGACTCGAACCGAAAATTGATGCTCACTCATCGATGAGCCTTGCACCGCGATTCGGTGCGCCTACAATGCCACCTTGGCAACCGTGTATGTCGTCGAAGGTACCCACCTATGAATTCTAGCTTTCGCATTGCGCCGTCCATTCTTTCGGCAGATTTTGCGCGTCTTGGCGAGGAGGTGCGCGCGGTCATAGACGCCGGCGCCGACTGGATTCACTTCGACGTCATGGACAACCATTATGTCCCGAATTTAACAATCGGTCCTCTGGTATGCGAGGCCATCCGCCCGCACGTGACGGCACCCATCGATGTACATCTGATGGTCGAACCCGTCGACTCCCTGGTGCCGATGTTTGCCAAGGCGGGGGCCAATTGGATCACGTTTCACCCCGAAGCGTCGAACCATGTTGACCGCACTTTGGCGATGATCCGCGATCAGGGTTGCAAGTCAGGTCTGGTCTTTAATCCCGCGACACCGCTCGATCACCTCATGCATGTCATGGACAAGGTCGACCTGGTTCTGCTGATGTCCGTAAATCCGGGATTTGGTGGGCAAGGATTTATCCCCCACGCACTGAAAAAACTCAAGGCTGCGCGCGCCTTAATTGACGCCTGGCATCGGGAATCGGGCAAGACCATATTGCTGGAGATCGACGGCGGCGTGAAGGTCGACAACATCGGGCAAATTGCCGCTGCAGGTGCCGACACGTTTGTGGCCGGATCGGCTATTTTCGGCTCCAAAGATTACCGGGCAACGATTTCGGCGATGCGACAAGAAATTTCTAAAGCGACGACGGGCGCTGTCCGCTGACGGCCGTGGCACGGGAGCGGCCACTACGGGTGGCCCTGATTGATCTGGATGGCACGCTGATGCACACGGCACCCGATCTGGCACTGGCCGCCAATCGAGTCCGCAGCGAATTTGGCTTGCCTGGTCTGAAGGAAGAGCGAATTTCGCAGTTCGTAGGCAAGGGCACCGACATGCTGGTGCATCGAGCACTGACTGACGACATCCACGGTCGCGTCGCAGAGGATACCTTTCAGCGCGCCCGGGCCGCTTTCGAGGGACACTACCGCGCGGTGGTCGGTACGCAATCACGAGTATTTGAACGTGTCCCGCAGGCGCTGGCCGACTTGCGCGAGGCCGGACTCACAGTGGGCTGTGTAACAAACAAACCGCGCGAATTTACCTTGGCGCTACTTGAGGGAGCTCATCTGTTGCCGCTGCTGGAGGTAGTGGTTGCGGGCGATGACGTGGCGCGCCGAAAACCCCATCCGGACCTGATTCTCGAGGCTTGTGCCCGGCTGCGCGCCGCGCCCGCTGAGACGATTTTGATCGGCGACTCGGCTAACGATGCGCAAGCCGCTCACGCGGCTGGCTGCTCCTGCGTACTGGTGGAGACGGGATACAACGAGGGCGAGTCGGTGCACGCTCTGGCTGGCTCGCCCGGCGTCGATGCTATATTTCCCAGCCTTTTTGACGCCGCCCAATGGGTGTTGCAAAGCCTGCCGCCGGCGACGCGCGGGTGACGCTACGGCCAGCCACTGCGCTTTTATGACCGAACTTGAATTTCAGGCGCTTGCGGCGCAGGGCTACAACCGCATCGCGCTCATTGCCGAAACCTTCGCCGATCTGGACACTCCGCTGTCGCTGTACCTGAAGCTGGTGCGCAGCCAGCCTGAGAGCGCGAACTCGTATCTGCTCGAATCGGTCGTAGGCGGCGAACGATTCGGACGCTACTCCTTCATCGGATTGCCCGCTCGGACGGTAATCCGCAGCTTTTTGCACCCGGGCGGCAAGCATCGCACTGAGGTTCTTACCGATGCAAAAGTAGTTCAAACCGACGACGGCGACCCGCTGCGATTCATCGAGCGCTACGCAGCCCAGTTCCGCGTTGCGTTGCGCTCGGGCCTGCCGCGCTTTTGCGGCGGCCTGGCGGGGTACTTTGGCTACGACACCGTGCGCCTGTTTGAACACCGCCTGACGCGCGTGCCGCCCGACGATTTGGGATTGCCCGATATTCAGCTGCTGCTCACCGAGGAGCTCGCGGTTATCGACAATCTCAGCGGCCGCGCATACCTGATCGTTTACGCCGATC
>CAZSOI010000263.1:0-9143 GCA_964608115.1 uncultured Burkholderiaceae bacterium
TCTGCGATCCCCGTCCGCAGTCGCAAGGACCCGCTACAGCATCCGGCCACCCGCACCTTTCAGGCTATACGGATTTTCATCAATCAAGAGCTTGAGGAGGTCGCGTTGATACTCCAGGCCTCTGTCTCGGTGCTCGCACCCGGCGGCCGCCTCGCGGTGATCAGCTTTCATTCGCTGGAGGATCGGATCGTCAAGCAATTCATGGACACGCAGGCCCATCCGGAGCGTGGCCTCGGACGCTTGCCGCTGCGCGCAGCGCAGCTGCCGCGTGCGCGATTGCACGTGCTGGCGAGGATCACGCCCTCAGCAAGCGAAGTGCAGCAAAACCCTCGCGCTCGCTCCGCGCATTTGCGCGTTGCCGAACGCACCGACGTGGCATTGGAGCAGCGAACTTGAGGGCTAAGAAACAATGATGCGTATTGCACCGCTGGCGCTGTCGCTGCTACTGATCGTCAGCGCATTGGCGTTGGTTACCTCGCAATATCGCGCGCGCGAATTTTTCGCTGAGCTGGAGGTCTCGCAGCAGGAGGCCAAGAGCCTGGAGGCAGAGGGATCGCGGCTGCGCAGCGACCTCGGACGCGCGTCGCAGCCGGCCATCGTCGAAGCGACGGCGCGACGCCTAGGTATGCGCGCAATCAATCCGGACCGCATCATCATCTTGCCCACGTCCGCGCCCGAGAAGGAATAAAGGTGCGCTTGCCAGCCTCACGTGCCCCAGCTCGCTCCCGCGCGACCCAACGCGGCCTCGGTGCGCGTGCGATCGAGCGAAACGAAAAGCGCTCTGCGCGCGGCGCTTCGCGCCATGGTGGTTTGTTAGCTGTAAAGCTGTCGGCTTGGCGTTCGAAGTTGTTGCTCTTTACCCTGTTTAGTGCTTTTGCTGCGCTTAGCGTACGGGTCGTGTATCTGCAAGGTGGCTGGTCGACAGGCTTTCTTCAACGCCAGGGCGAAGCCCGTTACGCGCGTACTCTGCCAGAGACGCCAACGCGCGGCACGATTTTTGATCGCAATGGTGTCGTGTTGGCCTCGTCAGTTCCCGCCCGCGCGATCTGGGCCAATCCGGAGGACTTTGAGGCTGACGCGAAGCAGCGAGCGCAACTTGCTCGGCTGCTGGAGCTCTCGCCCGAGGAATTGCGTCGGCGCATCGCCAACGAAGACCGCAGCTTCGTTTACCTGCGCCGTCAATTGGACCCGGAGATCGCACAGCGGGTTGAAGCGTTGCATATCGTCGGGCTCCACACTGCCAAAGAGTTTCGGCGGCAATATCCTGAAGGCTCGGTCACCTCGCACTTGCTTGGCTACACGGGATTTACGAAGGTCGGCGAGCACGGTCTGGAAGGTGTCGAGCGCGAGTTCGAGACGATGCTTGGCGGCCAACCGGGCCTGCGCCACCTTATTGAGGATCGCCTCGGACACACGATCGAGGACGATTGGCTGCACGAGCCGGTGCAGGGACAAGACATCGCACTGGCCATCGATGATCGCATCCAGTACATCGCCCATACGGCGGTTAAGCAGGCCGCAGAGGCCAACGCAGCACATGCCGCCGCTGCCGTAGTGCTCGATGCCCGTACCGGCGAATTGCTGGCACTGGCAAACTGGCCAGATTTTGATCCGGCGCACCGCAAACAGTTTGATCCCAACCAGGTGCGCGATCGGGCCGTGACCGATACCTTCGAGCCGGGGTCGACGCTCAAGCCCTTTTCGATCGCCACAGCAATTGAAAGCGGCCTTGTTCGTCCCGACACCGTAATCGACACATCGCCAGGACGGCTCACCATAACGGATCGAACGATCACCGATGACCATCCGCGCGGTGCGCTTACTGTCGAGCAGGTGGTGGCCAAATCGAGCAATGTTGGAACCGCGAAGATCGCGCTGCAAATGCCAGGTCAGGCCCTTTGGGAGACGCTCACTGCCGTCGGCTTCGGACAAGTGCCGCAGGTGGCACTGTCGGGGGCGGTCCCAGGGCACCTGCGACCGGCCAGCACCTGGCGTCCCGTCGAGCAGGCCACAATTGCTTATGGCTACGGAATATCGGTTTCGCTGTTGCAGCTTGCGCACGCCTACCTTGTATTTGCTCGCGACGGTGACATCGTCCCCGTGTCGGTCCTGCGCAACGACTCTGCCGTAACGCCCGTGCGGGTAATAAGTGCGGAGACCGCTTCGAAAATGCGACACATGCTGGAGCTGGCAACTAGCGACGAGGGCACTGCGCCTTTGGCTCGCATCCCTGGCTATCGCGTGGCGGGAAAAACCGGCACGGCCCGGAAGTTGCACGACAAACGCTATACGGACGCCTATGTTTCCTCGTTCGTTGGTTTCGCTCCCGTTTCCAATCCGCGTATTGTGGTGGCGGTAATGATCGACGATCCGCGTGCTGGTCGCTATTACGGCGGCGATGTTGCGGCACCCGTTTTTGGCGCGATCACGGCAGGTGCGTTGCGCGCGCTACAGATACCGCCCGATTCACCGACGATGCAGGTTGCGCAGGCAACCGCGCCCGGGGGCTGAGCTGATAATGGGTGCAAGCAACGAGAGGCTACGGGCAGTCGACGACTGGCTTCGCGCCAAAGCGCCTGCTGGCGCCCAGCTGCGGATCGACAGCCGTGCTGTGGCCCCAGGCGATGTGTTCATCGCGCTGCCGGGCCGGCACGTCAACGGATTGCAATACCTGGACCAGGCTCTGGCGCGAGGAGCCGCCGCTGTCGTTGTCGACGAAGACTCTTGGTCCGCGCGGGTTGGGGGCACCGAGCTTCGCGTGCCGCTTCTGCCGGTGGCGGCGCTGAACTCGATGCTCGGAAGCATCGCCGCGGACTTTTACGGCGAGGCAAGCGCAAAGCTGCGCACTATCGGGATCACGGGAACGAATGGCAAAACATCGAGCTGCCAGTGGATCGCGCAACTGCTGACTGCGGCGGGCCAACGTTGCGCCACTATCGGCACGCTGGGCTTTGGTTTTCCGCAGGCGCTGCGCCACGAGGGCACTGACCTCACCACGCCCGATGCGGTCAGCCTGCACCGCTTGGCGCGCACAGCGCTTGATGAGGGCGCAAAGGCTTTGGCCATTGAAGTTTCATCGATTGGCCTTGATCAGGGGCGCGTCGAGGGCATTTGCTTTGGCGTTGCCTTGTTCACGAATCTGAGCCGCGATCACCTCGACTATCACCCCGATATGCAAGCGTACGCAGCGGCCAAGCGCAAGCTCTTTGACTGCTCGACACTTACGGACGCGGTCTTAAACCTAGACGATGCATTTGGCCTTGAAGTGGCGCGCGAGCTCAGCGCCCGCGGCCTGCGCGTAACAGGGGTGAGCACGCAGCGCGATGGCGGCACAGGCTTTGCACTGGCTTGCCGATTGCGAGCACAAGGCATCGAACACCATGCGCAAGGAATGCGTTTTGGCGTTGTCTGCGAGCGCGGCGGCGCCGAGCAAACCGTCTTTGTCGAGGTTTCGCTGATCGGCGACTTTAACGTCACAAATCTTCTGGGTGTCCTTGGTGTGGCACTTGCCTGCGAGATCTCCTTGGACCAAGCCGCCACGCTCGCCGCAGCGTTGCGCGCGCCGCCGGGGCGTTTGCAACGCGTTGCCACCGAGAGCCAAACCGGCGGACCCGTTGCGATCGTTGACTATGCGCACACTCCGGACGCAATTGCCAAGGCGCTCGAAGCCTTGCGCCCGCTTGCTCGCGCACGCGGAGGCAGGCTGTGGATCGTCTTTGGGGCCGGTGGCGACCGTGACCGCGGCAAGCGACCGGTAATGGGAGCGGCTGCCGCAAGCGGTGCCGAGGACATCGTCCTTACAAGCGATAATCCACGCAGTGAAAATGCCGAGCTGATCATCGATCAAGTCGCCTCGGGAATTCCACGTGGTGTGTCCTTTCGGCGCAATGTCGATCGCGCGCAAGCCATACAGGAGGCCTTGCGGCAGGCGGACGTTGCCGACGTGGTTCTGATCGCTGGCAAGGGTCACGAGGAGTATCAAGAAACCGCGGGTCGCCGGTTGCCATTTTCCGACTATACCGTTGCGCGCAACGTCCTGCTCGCGCGCGAAGAGCGCAGCTCATGATGTCGCTTGCACAGGCCGCCGAGGCGCTCGTGAACCGGGGATTGCCCTGCCGCATGCAGGGCAAGGCCGAGACGCAGTTTGCCGACGTATCCATCGACACGCGCACGTTACAGGCCGGGGCCCTGTACGTCGCTTTGCCTGGAGCGCGGTTCGATGGACATGAATTTGCCCCACAAGCGCGCCAGGGCGGCGCAGTCGCGTTGTTGGTGCAGCGAGTGCTGCCGGTGGATCTGCCGCAAATCGTCGTAGCAAACACGCGATTGGCACTGGGTTTGCTCGCAGCCTCCTGGCGATCGCAATTTGCGCTCGCACTAATTTCCGTCACCGGCAGCAACGGCAAAACTACCACCACCCAGATGATTGCCGCGATCTTGGCGCGCACGTATGGTGAGGGCGGCGGGCGCCGTCGTTGGTTTGCCACCCAGGGAAACCGCAACAACGAAATCGGCGTGCCTTTGATGCTGTTGCAACTGCGCCAGGAACACCGCGCTGCGGTCTTGGAACTGGGAATGAATCACCCAGGGGAGATCGCGACCTTGAGCCAATGGGTTCGTCCGACGGTGGCGCTGGTGACCAATGCGCAGCGCGAGCACCAGGAGTTTCTCGAATCGGTAGAGGCGACCGCCCGTGAAAATGGGCAGGCAATCGAGGCGCTGCCAAGTGACGGTACTGTCGTATTTCCTGCCGACGACCCCTGCTGCGCTATATGGCGCAAGCTTGCCGGCAACCGACGCGTTCTTGACTTTGCGCTGCAAGGAGCGGCCGCGGTTGGCGCGGATTTTCGGTTTGGCGCGCAAAGCGCCGAACTGCGCATGCGCACGCCTATAGGCGCGATTACAACCGAACTGTCGGTGGGCGGGGAGCATAACGTTCGCAATGCGCTTGCGGCCGCCGCCGCATGTATCGCGATCGGCGCCGGTGCGCAGGACATCGCCGAGGGACTTTCCGAATTTCGACCGGTTGCCGGCCGCGGCACCCGCCTTAGCGGCCGCGGCGGCGCAACGCTGATCGACGAGACCTATAACGCAAATCCGGATTCCGTCCGCGCTGCGATTGACCTTCTGGCGCAGCACCATGGTTACCGTGTCCTGATCTTCGGGGACATGGGGGAGGTCGGTGCGCGGTCGACACAGTTTCATCGCGAGATCGGCGCCTACGCACGTTCCCGCGGCATTGACCGGCTTTTGGCGGTGGGCCCGTCCGCGCAAGGCGCGGTAGATGCCTTTGGCGCCGGGGCCAGTCATTTTGGGACGATCGAGGAACTGATGGACGCTGCCTTGGATTTGACGCGCGGCTCCTTGGAACAAGGCGCAGTTGCGGACGCGGCAAACATCACGTTTCTCGTCAAGGGATCGCGATTCATGCGCTTAGAGCGTGTGATCCGCGCGCTCCAAACGGAGCAATGCGCGACCGTTGGGTCGTCGCAAGGCGCGCCACAAACCCATGCTTAAGGAACTATTTCAGTGGCTCTCCCAGGACGTGCACAGCTTCAACGTGTTTGCTTACCTGACGCTGCGTGCCGTCCTGGCGGCAGGCACCTCGCTGCTGATCGGCTTGCTGGCCGGTCCCCTGGTCATCCGCAAGCTAACAGAAATGAAGATTGGCCAGTCGGTGCGCAGCTTCGGTCCCGAGTCGCACCTGATCAAGTCCGGAACACCGACCATGGGCGGGGCATTGATCCTTATCTCGATTGTCGTGACCACGATCTTGTGGGCGGACTTGGCCAATCGCTTTGTGTGGGTGGTGTTGCTGATAACGGTGGCCTTTGGAGCAATCGGCTGGGTGGACGATTACCGCAAGGTGGTGCGCCGCGATCCCAAGGGAATGGCAAGCCGGGAAAAGTTCCTTTGGCAGTCGGTTATCGGCGTGGTGGCGTCGTTTTATCTGGCCTTTGCGATTGCCGCGCCCTCGACCGGGCAAGTGTGGCCTTTGTTCTTGCAGTGGCTGGCAAACGGCTTCGTCTTGGATCTGCCGGCGCGTTCGGATTTGATCGTGCCGTTTTTCAAAAACATCGGCTATCCCATGGGGGTAGTCGGATTTGCGGTGCTGTCCTATTTCGTGATTGTCGGCGCCAGCAACGCGGTAAATCTGACCGATGGCCTGGACGGACTGGCGATTATGCCCACAGTGATGATTGGCGCCGCATTGGGCGTATTCGCATATGTGGTCGGCCGCGCCGATTTCGCCCGTTATTTGCTCTTCCCCTACATCCCTGGCGCGGGAGAACTGGTGATCTTTTGCGGCGCGATCGCAGGCTCGGGTCTGGCCTTTTTGTGGTTCAACGCCTACCCGGCAGAAGTCTTCATGGGTGATGTGGGCGCGCTGGCTCTGGGTGGTGCGCTGGGCACCATCGCGGTTATCACGCGGCAAGAAATTGTCTTGTTCATCATGGGTGGCGTTTTCGTCGCGGAGACGGTGTCGGTCATGATGCAGGTCGCGTATTTTCGCTGGAGCGGTGGCAAGAGAATTTTTCGCATGGCACCGTTGCACCACCATTTCGAACTATCAGGTTGGAAGGAGAACCAAGTCGTCGTGCGTTTTTGGATCATCAGCATGATGCTGGTGCTCATTGGCCTGTCGACCCTGAAGATCCGTTGATGCTTGCAGCACTCGCTACAAGTACAACCGACCGCGGGTTCGAGGGATCGGCCCGAGCTTGCGCGCTGCGATGCGCGCAGCACTACCAATGAAGCGCGCACTCATCCTGGGGCTTGGCGAAAGCGGTCTGGCCATTGCGCGTTGGCTCGCTCGCGCTTCCTGGCAGCTGTGCGTGGCTGACACGCGCGCGGAGCCGCCGATGCTTGAGCAATTGCGTCTGCATGTGCCGCAGGCGCAGTTCGTTGCCGGAAGTTTCAACATCGAACAACTCGAAGGCATCGATCTGTTGGCGCTCAGTCCCGGAGTTTCCGTACGCACCGATCCGGTTCGCGCACTGGTTGCGACCGCGCGCAAGCGAGCAATCGACGTTGTAAGCGAGATCGAGCTTTTTGCTCGCGCGCTTGAGCAGTTGCGCGGTGAGCGCGGCTACTCTCCGACCGTAGTCGGTGTTACGGGCACCAATGGCAAGACGACGACGGTGCGCATGGTGGCGGCGATGATCGAGCGTTGGGGCCGTAGCGTCGTCGTCGCCGGCAACATCTCCCCGAGTGCCCTCGATGCCCTGCGCACGAGTCTTGAATCGGAACGGCTGCCCGAATTCTGGGTGCTGGAACTTTCGAGTTTTCAGCTGGCAACGACCAAGTCTTTAGCGTGCGCGGCCGCGGCTGTTCTGAACGTTACCCAGGACCACCTGGATTGGCACGAGAGTTTTGAAGACTACGTTGCGAGCAAGGCAAAGATCTTCGCACCGGGGACAGACTTCGTCGTGAATCGCGACGACCCGGTGACACGGCAGATGCGCTCCCAACGAGGCCGCGGCACGAGTTTTGGCGAGGCAGCTCCCTCAGGACCCGGCGAGTTTGGTCTTGTCCGCGAGGCAGGTCTGACATGGCTTGCATGCACGGATGAGCAAATCGTTGCGCGTCGCCGGCGAAGAGCGGGGACCGACATTGGCGTGATGCCATCGTCAACCGAGGAGATCGAACCCCGACTCGTACATCGCCTGATGCCGATTGATGCACTTGCAGCGCGTGGCACCCACAATGCGATGAATGCGTTGGCCGCGCTAGGCCTGTATCGGGCGGTCGGCGGGCCTCTGGCGCCTGCCCTAAGGGCGCTAAGCGAATTTCGGGCCGAAGCGCATCGCACCCAAACGGTGGCGCAAATCAACGGTGTCGAATACGTTGATGACAGCAAAGGCACGAACGTAGGCGCAACCGTCGCGGCCTTGCGAGGGCTCGCCGGTGGCGTTGCTGGTGCAAGGCGCATTCTCGTAATTCTCGGCGGTGACGGAAAGGGTCAGGCATTTGAACCACTGGCCCAGGCGGTGCGCGCACACGCGCGCGCGGTGTTCTTGATTGGCAAAGACGCGGCGCGCATCGGCCAAGCCTTGCAGGGCATCGATGTTCCCGTCACGTTTGCAAGCGACCTGCCGGCTGCGGTGCGGGCGGCCGCGGAAATCGCGCAACCCGGCGATATCGTGCTGCTATCGCCCGCATGCGCCAGCTTTGACGCCTTTCGCAATTACGCGCATCGCGCACAAGTGTTCATCGCGGCGGTGCGCGAGATCGCAGCAGCCGGAAGAGTTGGTACGAACGTGCGGCCTATGGAGTCTGCCTCTTGAAGCCGTTGACGCTGTTGCGCAAAACGCGCAAGTCGCCAGCGGCTGCACGGACCGCGCCGGGCGGCGCGGTATTTGCGTTGGCGGGTTTTGGTGCGACGCCCGGTCCGCGTCAGCGCGCCAGTGACTCCTTGCGCTCCATCGATCTGCCGTTGCTGCTCCTGGTGGCTGCTTTGCTGCTGTTTGGTCTGGTGATGGTTTTTTCCGCATCAATCGCATTGGCCGATTCCCCGCGCTACAAGGTGACGCCAGCGTACTTTCTGATCCGACACAGCCTTTCTATGGCCTTGGCACTGGCGGCCGCTGCCTGCGCATTTGCCTTGCCCGTTGCCAGCTGGCAGCGGTTGGCGCCTTGGTTATTTGCGGCCGCCGGCACTTTGCTGATCGTCGTTTTGATTCCGGGCGTGGGTAAAGGGGCCTTGGGTGCCCGTCGCTGGATTGGCATGGGGGGACTGAACCTGCAACCCTCCGAAGTGATGAAGCTTGCCTGCGTGATCTACGCCGCGGACTTTACCGTGCGCAAACAGGACTTCATGCACGATTTTCGCAAGGGCTTCGCCCCCATGGCGGGCGTGATGGCAGTCGTTGGAGTGCTGTTGCTGCTGCAGCCGGACCTGGGTGCCTTCGGAGTCATCGTTTCCATCAGCATGGCAATTTTGTTTCTCGGTGGCGTTAACGGACGGCTGTTCGCCTCCATTGTTGGCGCGCTCGTTGCCGCATTCATGGCGGTGATTTGGGCCAGTCCCTGGCGGCGCGAGCGAATTTTTGCCTATCTTGATCCGTGGTCGCAGGAGAACGTTCTTGGCCGCGGCTACCAGTTGTCCCATTCGCTCATCGCCTTCGGGCGCGGAGAATGGT
>CAZSOI010000264.1:0-2653 GCA_964608115.1 uncultured Burkholderiaceae bacterium
CCACCAGGCCGACCGCGAGGCGACTTGCGCTGGTCGAACTTCCTGCGACTTCACGCCCGGGGCATAATTGCCTGTGATTTTTGGTCGTCGTCACCGCCACCTTCCGGTTGTTGTACGTCTAGGTGCTCTCGGCGATACGCACTACGCCAAGCATCGTGGCAGAAACGTGGTTCTCGAGGACCTGATATCTATGCGGCTAGCTTTCGATGATTGTTTACGCAAATTTGCGGTAGTCCCTTGCGGCCCTTCTGGAAATAACAAATCTCGATTAGAGCGGGCCATAGCTCCAAGGAACCTTTGATGACGCTGACGACGTCGTCCATGATCCTCACCAGGTTGTGCTGGAAGAAATCCGGCTCAAACCCATAGAATGCCTTGTGCAGGTTTGCCGCGAGCAACCGCAGCGCTTCCGCGCGTTCGGCATTTCGGGTGGCGGCTGCGGTGGCGAGTGTGCGAGCATGCAGACGCAGCATCTTCTCCAAGATCTCCTGTGCATCCTGGGCCGTGACCTCACCTTCGTAGTCGAAGGAGATACTCAGTTCATCGATCCGGTTCAGAGAGGCCTTGATTTTCCGCTTGAGTAGATTGGCGACCTCCTCGTTCAGGATTTCCGATACCGGGGGATTGCGCATGTAGCCGCTCTTCAAGTGATTCTGCGCCGCATCGACGTGCGCTGCGGCTATACCGTCCTGCTGGATCCATAAGCGATAGATATAGTCCTCGCAGCGCAACCGCGTCGGGAAGAACGGCGGCAACCCAAATGAGTTGTCGTATCCCGCAACACCGCAATCCATGCGCCAGTTTAGCTTGGTCACCACCGGGCGAAAATTGACGAGCACATAACTGTCACTCACGACACTCGGATCGGTGCGCGCGTCGTCATCAAGGAACAAATCCAGAAAATCCAACGCGTCTATGTCGTTAGTGCCAGACCGGAACGTCTGCGCCATTTTCACGACTGCGTCTTCCGGGAGGGGCCCGTGCTTCAGTACCAGTGAGTTTCCCCGATGCAAGCCGTTGGTCGCGTTGGTTTCCAGATCCATGGCAGTGTCTATCAGCAGTGCCCCGCGCTCATAATTGTCGGGCAATTGGTCGACACGCTTGCCCAACACGTCGACAAACGAGGTGACGATATCGAACGACTTGCGCGCGTATCCGTTTTCACCCGGCTTGTGCAAACGTCCGCGGCAGACCTCGTCACGTTCCAGAGATTCTGGACTGTGCTCCATTAAGGTGTAAGGACGCATGTCATCATCGGCGCTGATCAGCAGGCCGCCGAGAGTGTACATCAGTGCGTAATTACGGTTACCGCCGTAACTTGGGCGAAACAGACTGCGCAATAATCCCTGCAGTCGCTTGTCCGGCAGACGCTGATTGAGGTACGAGAGAAGTTGTTCCTTTTGACTCGGTCCGACGTAGTACAGTTCGTTGTGCGTCGTGGTTCGCTCGAGCGTCGAATAGTACTTTGCATGATTGGCCGGACTCGAGTCATCGAATACCAACATGCGTACCGAGTGTCCGTTGCGCCGAAAATGCTCGTCGTATGCGTGTACCGTTTCTCCCACTTCACGCAATCGGTAGGTCGGAATGACGAAAAACAAGTCCTTTGCATGCATGGTAGTTGCAGACCAGCCTTCAGCGAAGACGTGGCAGTCGCTTGCGGCTGGCGTTGTGTATGAGTTCGTGCCCGAGGCTCAACAGTCTTGAGGAGTTCGGGTTGCAGAGATCGGAACTGCCGGTAGATTGACGGTGTTCCACCACAGCGCTCACGAGCAACGCTAGGCTGATCTGACGTGCGCGAAGATAGGTAGTGTTCATACCGTTGGTCGAAATATTAGAGCGACGACGCATAAATTTTCCGCAACAACTCATTCGCCTCGACGTAAAAAATTTGCAAAGGCCAGTACGCGGTTGCTAGGGAAGTTTTTGTTCGAGTCTTCCCCGCCTGCCACTAGCGCTCGATGGCACTTTGCAGCACGGCATGCGACCGAAGAGGGATGTTGCATTGCACGCGGTAGTTCACACTGTCCATGTTGTGGACGAGCGGCTGCGTATTGCATCGCTTCTTGACGTGATGGCGCATACGCTAAATGAGCTTGATGGGAAAGATGATGAGTGGAATACCTGCTAAATGCAATTGTCGCTGAAGACTCAGCGCCGTTTGATTATGCAGCCACTCCGAGAACCAGCGCTTCGCCGGCAGGATAAGTTTGTTCGAAAAGCAAACGCTATCCGGGAAACGGATAAGGACGTCCTTGATCAGACCCTGAAGACATTCGACGGGATCGATTCCATAAGCGACGAAGCGTGCCGTACGGAGTCCTTCGCCGGCACAGAAAGCTTCCAACTGATCCAGTGACCGTTCGATTCGCGCTTTTCGCTGCGGTACAGTTTCCGGTGCTGCGATCGCACTCGCTTCGACTTGAATGGCACTGACAAAGACTACGTTTCGGAAACGCCCTGGGAAAAGCCTTTCTACCCAACGCAGCGTGTGAATCGTCGGTCCCCAGTGATCGGTGGTCAGGAAAACGGCGGTCGCTTGCTTCGGATCCGGTGGAGCCGATTTCCCGAGCGCCAATTTCTCCGCGGATAACTCAAAGTCCTGATCGAGTTTTTGGCGCTGCTGATCGACCCAATCGTAATGCCGCCGCAC
>CAZSOI010000265.1:0-1756 GCA_964608115.1 uncultured Burkholderiaceae bacterium
TGCCATTACTTTGGTGCTGCTGTCAGTGTTCGTGCCGGTGGCCTTTATTCCCGGTATTTCCGGTGAACTGTTTCGTCAATTTGCCGTGACTGTCGCGGTCTCGATGCTACTTTCGGCAATCAACGCACTCACGCTTTCCCCAGCGCTTTGCGCCGTTTTCCTTCGCCCGCATCACGGACCGCGCCGAGGCGTAATGGGGTATGTGATGAGGTTCATCGATGGAGTAAGGGACGGGTATGGAGCAGTCGTCGCTCGTCTGGTTCGTATCTCGATCATCGGCCTGGCAATGGTTGTCGTAGCGATGGTGGCAACCGTCGGATTTGCCAAGATCACGCCTACTGGATTCCTTCCCGAGGACGACCAGGGCGCGTTGTTTGTGGTCGTTCAGCTACCCGGCGGCTCGTCGGTTGCTCGAACGACCGACCTAGTACAGCGAGCCGAAGCAATTCTGAAGGAAGAGAAAGCGGTCGAAGATGTTACCTCCGTCATCGGATTGAACTTTATCGACAACTATTCACAGCCAAATGCGGCGTTCATGGTCGTCACGCTCAAACCCTTTGACGAGCGTAAAGATCGAGATCTCGGCGTGTCCGCGCTCATCGCACGGCTCGGCCGGAAATTTGGCGAAATTCAGGGCGGCACTGTCCTACCGTTGGCGCCTCCGCCCATCCTTGGGCTTGGTACTGGAGGGGGTTTTACCTATGTGCTGGAAGATTTGCGCGGCGGCGATCCCAAGGCGCTGGCACAGGCAGTGCGTGGGCTTATGGTTGCAGCAAACCAGGATCCGAAACTGAACCGTGTCTTCAGCACTTTCTCGGCAACAAATCCCTCCATTTATCTCGACATTGATCGCGACAAGGCACAGATCCTGGGCGTGCCCCTGAGCAACGTCTTTCAGGGGCTTCAAGCCTCCCTCGGCGGCTACTACGTCAATAATATGAATCTGTTCGGTCGTACTTGGCAGGTCCAAGTGCAAGCCGAGGCCGCTGACCGCTCAGGTATAGACGACATTTATCGCATCAATGTGCGAAATAACGAAGCCAAGATGGTTCCGCTCCGAAGTCTAGCTGAAGTTCGTGTTGTCGTCGGTCCGCCGGCACTAATTCGCTACAACAATCTTCGTGCAGTTACCATTCAGGGCAGCCCAGCCGCGAACACGTCCTCCGGCCAGGCTTTGCAGGCGATGGATGCTGTGGCGGCGAGCACTCTGCCGCAAGGATACGCTGGCGAATGGACTGACACTGCATTCCAGGAGAAGCGCGCCGAAGGGAAGACTGCAATCATTCTCGGCTTTGCCATCTTATTCGCCTACCTCTTCCTGGTCGGACTGTACGAAAGCTGGACAATTCCAGTGCCGGTTTTGCTATCGGTGACGATCGGAATTGTTGGATCGTTTCTTGGGATCGTTGTCGCCGGATTGACGCTCGATCTCTATGCGCAAATTGGTATGGTCGTGTTGATCGGATTGGCCGCCAAGAACGGTATTCTGATCGTCGAATTCGCGAAAGAGCAGAGGGAAAAAGGAGTTCCCTTGCTTGAAGCCGCAACCGAAGGCGCACGTCTGCGGTTCCGACCGGTCATGATGACCTCATTTGCCTTCATACTCGGGCTGCTTCCGTTGGTAGTCGCAACTGGCGCCTCCCAACTTGCTAGGCGCGACGTCGGTACGCCGGTTTTTGGCGGTATGATCCTGGCCTCCTTCATCGGAATTTTTGCAATTCCTCCGCTCTACGTGACGTTCCAGGCGATCCGCGAA
>CAZSOI010000266.1:0-7992 GCA_964608115.1 uncultured Burkholderiaceae bacterium
CGAAGCAGATCGTTCGTTGAAGTCGAGATATTCAGCGCCATGTCAACGCCGGCGGCGCGCATGCGTGAGAGCACGCCTTCGGAGTCAGCTTGGAGCTCTGGGAAGCACAAATGACAGTGGGAATCGATCAGCATCTTGCACGGACCATATGGCGCCGAGGCGAGCCCGGCAGCGCGTCGAAGCCGAATTTAGATCGTGTGGGTTGGGCGCACCGAGCGAAGCGCCGCGCCCAATGCGTCCTCAATTCGTTTGCGCGCTGCCTGTCCGGAGTCGTCCGCCGGAAAGTGCACACCGATCCCCGGGGTCTTGGACGCTCCGCCACCCGAGGGACTGATCCATACCACCTTGCCTGCTACGGGAATCCGCGTCGGATCATCGAGCAGGGTCAATATTAGATACACCTCG
The DNA here is from genome assembly GCA_964608115.1 of uncultured Burkholderiaceae bacterium. Lineage (GTDB taxonomy): Bacteria > Pseudomonadota > Gammaproteobacteria > Burkholderiales > Burkholderiaceae_F > GJ-E10. The sequence continues at coordinate 406 of CAZSOI010000266.1, forward strand.
TCGCCGATGTTGTAGGGTCGGTTCGTCGGCACGAAAATTCCACCGTTTTTCAGATACGGCATGTAGGCAGCGTACAGGGCAGCCTTTTCCTTGATGGAAAGGGACAAAACCGCCGGGCGCCCCGGCGCATGTACGGCGCTGGGGACGCCACCACTGGACGGTGGCAGTGCACCGAATCGCGTATCAGCAGCATCGTTCACAATGACTTAACTCTCTTCGGTTCTCTCATGACCTGAAGCAATCGACCCGATGTATTCAAGCAATAGCCCTTCGATGGCCGCGCGGGCGTTGAGCGGATGCTCAGCAACCGCCCGCAGGTCGCGCAGGCGATCGATCCAGTTGCTCGCGGCTCGCAGCGTCCAGTAACGCGATAGCGCTTCGAAGCTGGCTGCGTCCCCGGGATGATATCGGAGAGCGCAACCCGTCCGAAAGGCGAAATAGTCCCATCCCCAGCGCTGAAACAAAGCGACTGCCGCCCCGATCGGTACCGTACGGGGCACGTCGGCCGCGACATCGGCAGCCTCAAGCGATGCGCCGCGGCGCAACAGATGCAGCAAGCTGGCGTGCAAGTCCGCTGTCAACGCCTGATCATCCGTCCGCATCGCCGCTAGGGGCGCGCCGCCCGCTTCGGTCAAACGCTGAGCAGCATCGGCCCCAAGGCCCTGCGCGTGCAACCACTGCAGTGCTATAGCTCGCGGCGGTGCCACGACGCGAACGAGCGCACACCGTGAGACGATTGTGGGCAGACAGCGGTCCATCTGATCGGACACCAGCAAAAAGACGGTTTCCTCGGGTGGCTCCTCAAGACTCTTAAGCAGGGCGTTCGCCGCCGGAAGGTTCAGGGATTCAGCCGGAGCAAGAACAATCACCCGGCAACCACCGCGATGCGTGCTCATGGCGGTGAGCGATGCAAGTTCCCGCACTTGATCAATCTTGATCTCCCGGCTCGGTTTGGCCCTAGCACTTGACGCCTCGGCACCTACTTCGGTTGCCTCCTCGCTATCCATGGCCGCGCCCGGCCGGCGTGCGGCCATCGCCTCGGGCACAACAACGCGCAGGTCCGGATGATTACCCGCGGCCAGCAAGACGCAAGACGGGCAAGCGCCGCAGGCAGTTGTGGAGGGCGAACCGCGCTCGCACAGCAAGTCGTGTGCAAAGGACATCGCCAAATCCCACTTGCCTGTGCCCACAGGGCCGTGCAGCAGCAAAGCATGGGAACCGCGCTCGCGAAGCGCCGCCAACGTGGCTCGTGGCGCTTGGTGCCATGGAATCGGCGTTATGGCAGCCATTGCGCCAACCGCTGCATGATGATCGAGGTCAGGGTCGAGGCGGGTGCGCTGCCGTCGACCACCAAAAAGCGCGTACCCTCGGCCGCCGCCCGGGCCAGATACGCAGTTCGCACGCGCTCGAAGAATTGAAGTGGCTCAGTTTCGAAACGGTCGGAGGCGCGCACGCCCTCACGGCGCAACTGCGCTTGTGCCGGGTCGATGTCTACGAGCACCGTCAGGTCGGGTTTGATCTCGCGATGAACCCAGTCCGCTAGCGCATCGAGCTGCGCTGCGGGCACACCACGACCGGCGCCCTGATAAGCGTAGCTCGCGTCGGTGAACCGGTCGCACAGCACCCAGCGTGCGTGCGCCAACGCTGGTTTTATCACATCAAGCACGTGTTCCCTGCGGGCAGCAAACATCAGCAAGGTCTCCGTAAGCGCGTCCATTGACTGGCCTAGCATCGCGGTGCGCAACGATTCGCCCAGAACCGTTCCACCGGGTTCGCGCGTTCGCACAATTGCAATTCCCCTGCGCTGCAATGTCTGCGCGATGGCATCGATCTGGGTGCTTTTGCCCGCACCATCGATGCCCTCGAAGGTGATGAATCGACCGCGCATAGCACTTTGCATCTTGCTTGCTTCGCCGCGTTAATGCGCCTCGGCGCGCGTGCCGGCGCGCTGGAAGCGTTCGACGGCACGGTTGTGCTCGGCCAATGTGGACGAGAACTCGGAGCTGCCGTCTCCGCGCGCAACAAAGTACAGCGCTTTGGTCGGGTCGGGATTTAGAGCCGCGTCAATTGCGGCGCGCCCGGGTAGCGAGATGGGAGTCGGCGGTAAACCCGCTCGCACATAAGTGTTGTACGGACTGTCGGCCTGCAAATCGCGTTTGTGCAACCGCCCGTCAAAGCGCGGACCCAAGCCGTAAATCACGGCCGGATCAGTCTGCAGCGGCATGCCCACTCGCTGGCGATTGACAAATACCGCCGCAACCCGGCCGCGTTCTTCGGGCCGCCCGGTCTCCTTTTCGATGATCGAGGCCATGATCAGCGCTTGATAGCTGTCGCGATACGGCAGATCGGCTGCGCGCGTTTGCCACGCACGCTCGATACGATCCTTCTGGGCTTCGTAGGCCCGCCGATACAGTTCCACATCGCTGGAACCCGGATCAAAGAGGTAGGTATCGGGCGCAAACAGTCCTTCCGCGTGGGATTCAACAGCGCCGACGCTGCGCAGGATCTGCTCCTCCGACCACTGAGCTGTGTCGTGCCGCAGCTCTTGAGACTGTGCAAAGAGTTTTCGCAAATCCTCGAAAGTGATCCCCTCCACCACGGTCAGCTGCTCGCGCTGTACGTCACCGCGACGAAACTTCTCGAGCAGGTCGGCCATGTTCGTTCCAGCAGTAATCCGATAACGTCCCGCGCGTAGCGAATGGGTGCTTCGCGTCACAGACGCGATCAGAACAAATTCCCAACTGTTGATAGAAACTCCTGCTTCGCGCAATGCACGCGCGATCGAACGAACCCCGGCGCCAGAGGCTACCCGGACCTCGACCGCATCTGACGGGATTTGCAGTGGCCGATAAGTCTCGTACCACACCCAAGAGCTCACCGCCAGCAGTGTCAAAATGAGTAGCAGGCCAAAACGGTAAAGGGACGGGGGCAGCGCCAAGATCCTTAAATATGGCGTATGTCAATAAGGGCGCATTGTCGCGCAAATCCGACTGCGGACGCAGATCCTGAGGCTGCGTATCGCGCCGATAGGTGCGACGATAGTTTTTTATAATGCGCACAGATTAGCGGACATTTGTCCAATGCACTCTTTTGCTGCCAACCCAGAGTCGCCAACCACGCCTGCGGCGATGGGTGGCACTGTGCGCTGGGCGGTGAGCCCCGCCGACTTTGCGCATCTGCGCGCTGGTCCCGTGCTAAGTCGACTCGATGACCTCGGCGTGCTACAGCTCGAAGGGCCGGATTCGGAGTCCTTTCTTCAGTCCCAATGCACAGCCGACATAGCTGCAATGTCGTTGACCAGCTGGCAGCTTGCCGGATATTGCACCGCCAAGGGGCGCTTGCTAGCGATATTTGAGGCTTGGCGTTGGCACGCGGGTCTGCGCTTGTTGCTTCCGAGCGAGCTGGCCGAATCAAGCCTTGCGCGGCTGTCCAAGTTTGTATTGCGTGCCAAAGTGCGGCTGAGCGATGTCAGCGCATCGTGGGCGATTTTGGGCATTTGCGGGCCCGGCAGTGCCGAGGCACTCATGCACGCCGGTGTGCCGGTGCCCGATCAGCCATGGCAATGTCACGAAATTGAGGACGATGGGCGAATTGCCCGCGTTCCTGCGGGACCTGGGTCGGCAGAGCGGATGCTGCTGTTTGTGCCTGCTGAGCGCCTGGACATCTGGTTGCGCCGCCTTCCCTTAGTTGCGCAGGTTGGCAAAGGAATCTGGTGGTGGACACAGGTCGACGCAGCGATTCCGGCCGTTTTCGAGGCAACGCGAGAGCTGTTCGTACCCCAAGCGGTCAACTTAGAAGTGTTGGGCGCAGTGAGCTTTCGCAAGGGCTGCTACCCGGGCCAGGAGGTTGTTGCGCGCAGTCAATACAAAGGCAAACTGCGCCGGCGTTTGGCTCTGGCGCATGCGCCTCAAATGGGTGCAGTTTCCGATATCTTTCACAGCAACGAAACTGATCCGGTCGGACGCGTCGTGCTCGCGGCCGAGGCCCCAGACGGTGGTTGGGACCTTCTTTTCGAGTGCCCAACCGATCTTACCGAATACGGCAGTTTGCACGTTGGCAGCCGCGACACACCCCCTCTCGTGCTTCGTCCCCTGCCCTATCGTATTTTCGATCCGACCGCTTGATGTTTTCTTAGGGCGAGGATGCCAATGTTGCGTGCGCGCCGCTCCGACGTCGAATATCTCGATTCGACAATGTCGGCGGTTTGCGTTAGCGTTAAGTGGTGTTGGACCACGACTTGCACTGAGCCATGTGCCTCATCCTGATCGGTTGGCAGTCGCACCCGGATTTCCCGTTGGTGATTGCCGCCAACCGCGACGAGTTCTACACGCGCCGGACACGTCCCGCGGCTTGGTGGGGGCAGTCAGTGTCCATTCTTGCGGGGCACGACGAAGAGGCCGGCGGCACTTGGCTCGGGATCAATCGCCGCGGGCGGGTCGCCATGCTCACCAATGTGCGAGCGCCGCAAGAGCGAAATACCCGCGCGCCTTCGCGCGGCTTGTTGGTTCTGTCGGGCCTGCAAAGTGTCGGGCCCCTTGACCAATGGCTAAAGGAGACCGCACGCGCAAACCAAAGTTTTAATGGATTTAATTTGCTTGTTGGCGAGCCACTACCAGCTCCGGCTCGCGGCATCGACGCGCAGATGTTGTACTTGAGCAATCGAGCGCCCGGTAACTCGGATGAGCCGCGCGCGCTTACGCCGGGAATTTACGGAATCTCCAACGGCCTGCTTGATACACCTTGGCCTAAAGTGACCCGTGGCGTGGGTGCCTTCGCCTGCCAGTTAGCCAATCGCATCGACACCGACGCATTGCTAAACATAATGGCAAATCGCGAGCTCGCGCGCGATCCGGAGCTTCCCCACACTGGCGTGCCCATGGATTGGGAGCGTGCGCTATCAGCGATCCAAATCCGTGCTAAAGGCTATGGTACGCGCTCAACGACGATACTTACGGTGCGCCGCGATGGGACCGTGCACTTTCTTGAGCGCGCTTTTGCATCCGATGACCCGGAGCAATACTCCGATCGTCGCTTTGAGTTCGTGATCGACGGCACGGGCTACCGTGCTCCGCTTTTGGATTCGCCACCGCGGCGGGAACAAAGCTAATAGCAGGCGCGGGCTTTGCGGCGTGCGCCGCGACAATGTCGCTCCTTGCGAAAATTCTCGGGGACTCCCCCTTCGCGTCCATGCAGTAAGCGGCCAAGAGGCGTTTCATCGAGCTTGGCGATCGCACCGGATACCGAGTTAAATTCGCACTACACGAACCGCCCGTGCAGTTTGTGGCGTTCAGACGTCGGTGCGCAGCGACCGCACCATCGTGCGATGCAAGATTCCCACTTCATCGTACGGCTCCCCGATGGCCACGAACCCGTGGTGCTCGTAAAAGCCGACGGCATCGATTTGCGCGTGAAGGCGCAGCTCACGCATTCCTCGGCCCTTGGCGATCGCAACAAGCGTGCGCAGAATGACTGTCCCAATGCCCTGACCTCGGGCACTGCGCAGCACTGCCATGCGCCCGATGTGTCCATCCGGGAGCAATCGCCCCGTCGCGAGGGGGACGCCGCATGGATCAAACGCCACTGCGTGCACTGCCTGCGGATCGTATTCGTCGAGCTCGAACTGTGCTGGGATGTGCTGCTCGCGCACGAAGACGGCGTAGCGCACTGCCATTGCATAGGCGCGCAGCTGATTCCAGCCACCGACGCGAATGCTGACCTCGTGTTCGCCATGCACTCGCGTCGCCGTGACTTCAGTTTCGTGCCGTCGCTTCTCGGTGCCGGACATCCGATTTACTTCGCTCCCTTGCGCACGTCCCCCGCAATGACGATCGTCATCCGACCCGGGTCAAGATAACGCCGGAGCGTTTGCGTTACTTCAGAGGCGGTCAACGTCCGCAATTTGTCCTCGAGTTGCCGGCTAAATTCAAAGGTGCGCCCCAGATAAAGATTCGAAACCCACGCGGCGGCCACGGCGGCATCGCTGGTTCGTGCCAGCAAACGCGATTGCAAAATTCCTCGGCGCGCATCATCGACTTCGCGCTCGGCAAATCCGTCCTTTAGCAGGCGATCGAGCTCTTCGCGAACGTCCGTCTCCACGCGATCTACGTTTTGCGGCGCTGCATATGCCCCGATGACCCAGGCGGCGGCGCGATCGCGCCCGCCTACCAACAAACTGGAGCGAATGCCATAGGAGAGCCCATCTTTTTGCCGCACGCGGTCCACCAGGCGATTGTGCAAGCCCGATCCGGCACCCAGCATGTCGTTGGCGAGCATCAAAGCTGGCGCGTCCGGGTCGTCGTCACGCAGATCCAAAACCATGCGAGCCTGATAGACCGCGTTTTCCTTGTCCGGCGTATCGACAAAAAAGCGCATCGGCGCAATGGCACGCGGTTCGCGCAGAATTTCCGCATATGGGGCTTTTGAACGCCAGTCAGCGAACAGTGTCTGGATTTGTGATCGGATTGCGTCGGCGTCAAAGTCGCCAACGAGCGCGATCTCCCCGCGAGCTGTTCCCCAGAATTGGTCATAAAACGCCTTGACTTCCTCCAAGGTTGCGCCGTTCAAAGCATCGATTCGATCCTTGAGCGAAAGGTAGTGGCGCGGATCGCCAACGGGGTAGGTATCGAAGTGCCGCTGCATGGTGTCGCGCGCAAGTTCGGTCGGATCACTGAGCCTTGCCTGCAAGCTTGTTAGCAGCTCGCGCTTGAGTTGGTCAAATTCGTTGGCCGGGAAGCTGGCCTCGCGCACTACCGTAGCGCTAAGACGCAATGCATCGAGGATCGTCGAGCGGTTTGCCTGAAAATTAAACAAGTCTCCCGTCATTTTGAGTCTTGTCATTTCGTCGGCAATCTGCTGGCGGGTCATTTTTGCCGTTCCGCGGCCAATCATGGCAGCGGTCAACTCTTGCAAAATGGTCTTGCCTTGCAAGCTCGATACGTCACCAAATCGAAATACCATGGCCACGTTGACCGTCTCGCCCCGCGTCTTTTTCGGCAACAGGGCAACCTTCAAATCACCGAACGTGTCGCGACGCGTGCGCGCGTCGATGTTCTGTTGCGTGGGTTCAAACTCCTCTCCCGCCGCGACCGTCGGGCGAGGGGTAAAGTCCTTGAGCATCTGTTCTGCAGTCAGGGGCGCCGAGATCTCCGCTCTCATAGGATGGTCCTCGGGGACGAACAGACCAACAGTGCGATTGTCGCGACGAAAGTAGCGCGCGGCTGCTGAAGCAACCTCGTCGGCGGTCGTTTTGGCGATCTCGTCACGGTCCACAAAGAACAAGCGCCAATCGCCCTGTGCGATGGACTCTGAGAGAGCGATCCCAAATTCTTGCGGATCGGCTAGCGTGCGCTCCGCGCTCGTTTCCTCCTCACGCTGCACCCGGTTCATTTCCTCCGCGCTGGCGCGTTTGCTGGCAAACGACGACTCGACAACTTCGGTCAGTCGATCGCGGGCACGCTCGAGGGAATCACCAGGTTTCACGCGGGCGCCGAAAATGATCGCGCCCGGGTCATACAGTGCCATCTGCTCGACGAACACCTCGGTCGCAATGCCCGACTCTACGAGTTCGTGAAACAAGCGACCATTGGG
>CAZSOI010000267.1:0-2915 GCA_964608115.1 uncultured Burkholderiaceae bacterium
AATTGCCGCGCCGAAACCTTCTGCTTCAGAGGAACTGTACGTCAGATCATGTTGTCAGGTCATGTTCGGCTGGACTCGCTTTGACCTTTTTGTTCAGTATGACAATGATGATCGCCTCGAGACTGCCAGATACCTACGATCACACCACTTCGATGGTCGGGATACAAGTAGCGTCCTCATTATGAAAATTCCCTAGCCGGCAGGACAGACGTTTCCCTACGTATGCAGTTCAGGCGACAAAACGGGCAATGGCCATGGAGTTCCCAGGATTTAATGGACACGCGTTTTGCGTGTCTTAATGGTGGCCTTGAACTTTTCCGGGCTGACGCCGTTCAAGTGCGCCGTTGCTGCCGCCAAGGATGACATCTCTACCGTGGTAGAAGTCAATCGCGCATGTTAAATTTGGTCGTCGCTCCCGGCGCCGGGACTCCGGTTCTTTTGGGACGTATTTTCGTGATGCGCAAATCCCTGCTTTGGCCGCTTTTCGCGATGCCCACCCGCGGGCGCGACGCGGTCGATTAGCTGGAAAGTGTGGACGACTATTTTCGCGATCTGCCGGAATTGCGAATCGCAGACCAAAAACCGTCGCTCGTGCAATTTTTCGAACGGATCTCTTAGTTTTTCCGAACTTGCGGCCGACTTTGCAAGTCGGCGCAGATTCGGCAAACATCTTTCAAGCAGGGACGAAGCATAATTACTGGCAGGTCTCGATGAGTTGCTCGTAATGGCATCCCGCGGCGGGCGCCCGGTTCACACATATTTCACACAGTTGCGAGCGAGCCTGATCCTGTCGGCCCACGAGACAGACGTATGAGTTGCCCTTGCCACAGTCTTTCTAGACGCTCCGGTCTATGTTTAGACGAAGGGGCACCAGACCCAGCTGTGAAGCACGGACGGAAACATGCGTTGCACTGCCGCGGATTACCGAGCATGTCGTGCGAAAGCCGTTGGAGTTTGTGGAAACTACTGTGACATATCGGTGAGCGGTGTAAGGGCGGCCGGCGATGGTCGAATGACGGGATTCTTGAAAACCGATGCGAACGCCGCTCTGGCGACTTCATGAGAACCTAGGGTCTTGACTGCGTCTTAGCCCATTGCAGGCAATGACACCAAGATTGATGGGTCAGGTGATGGGCAGGAGCCGGTAATGACACGTTTTCAGAGGCAAACATGCAGACACCATCGCATGGGGCAAGTGCAAGGTGAGATCTGGACGAATAAGATCAGCGGCTTTAGTGACAGGGACTGCTACTTCGCCGCCAAGGCGGATCCCGCCTTCGACACCTTGCGCGAAGGTTGATGCCACCGTTCGCAGGTTTGACTTCGGGCATCTCCGCAACCGGCATCGCGATTTCAGCCTGCTAGAGCAGCGCAACAGTCCGCTCAATCGAAAACCCCTTCCAGTCCATGGCAAAGCCCCTTGTGCGAGACCCAGTTTGCCGAAGAATTCACCTTGCCGTTGGTCACTGTTGGCGCAACCACACCAGAACGAGACCACTTCGAGAGGGAAATGGAAACTACGGAGCGACGTTATTTCGGCGCCGCGGTGGTTTGTCGTTCGTCGGCAGTGGTCGTCGCCTTGGGCAGTGCTCGTGGGTTTCACGAGCTGCGCGCATCGCGCTTAGAGAAGTCGAATCGCCAACCATCGAACTCGGAATTATTTGTACGCCGAGTAGAGCGGGCAATGTTTCTATTTTGGTACCTTAATCATGTGATTTGACAAATTCCGGGCGCGGAAAATCGTATTCTGTCCGTCGTCGAAATGGTGCTTGTCCAGGTTCAAGGACAGCGCACCATGTGTGATCGACGGCGCTTGGTTTGCCCAGTTGCCTTCCAAAGGAAGGCCGAGGTTGCACTTGCCGGATTCGATGCCCCTCGCAAGTTTGCCGAAGGTTCTCGTGCTGCATGGATCGCGCGAGGTGCGTGATTCCATCGAGTCCAGTTTGAGCCCGCAATTTGGCGTGCGCAAGATTCCCGACTCTGAATCCGCCTGGCAGTCGATTCTCGTCGACCCGAATATATGCGCGCTAATTTCGAGTCTGCCGCTTCTGGAGCTGGACGGCTACGGCTTGCTGCAACGCGTGCGCGGCTCCCGAGTTCCGCGTGTGCGCTCGTTGCCGGTCATGATCTTGTCGGAAGCCGACACGCGACACATCGAGGCGCAGGCGCTTTCGTTCGGAGCCACTGACGTCATCGAGAATTGGGAGCAGGGCACTTCGGTGGCCTCGCGCGTCGCGCAGTACGTGGGGGACTCGCACGAAGAGCGCGAAGGGCACCAGCCGCGCTTGCGCAGCATCCCCGCCGCGGTGCTGCCCTTTCCCGGCACAAACCGTAGAACCTTTTCGCCGCCTCCGGGTTCCGAATTCGCAAGCCCGGCTCGCGGCGATCCGGAACCTACACCGCAAACCCCCTTACTCGAGAAGGAGACCCCGATGGCCCGCTTCGACGAGCTGACGAAAGTTCTGAAGACCTTGCTGAGTTCCTCACCGGGCGTCGAGGCAAGCGCGCTCATATCGACGGACGGCCTCATGATTGCCAGCGCATTGCCGCAAGGCCTCGACGACACGCGCGTCGCGGGGATGACCGCTACGCTGTTGAACCTGGGCACGCGGGCATCGACGGAATTCCAACGTGGAGCGATTTCCGAAGTGATCGTTCGCGGGGAGCAAGGCTACGCGGTGATGATCAGTGCCGGGCGTGGCGCGCTGCTTCTGGTCCTGGCGACTGAAAGCACGCCGCTTGGCATGATCTTCTTCGACATGCGTGAGGCGATCAAGTCGATCAAGACGATCTTGTGAGATTTATCGATCCGCGCTCATTCCCAAATCCTGGAGAAGGTCATGCCCAACACAACGCTGTTCGATGACGGCAAGCACCGCAATATTCTGCTAGAGGACTTTTCGGGGGAAGGTCTG
>CAZSOI010000268.1:0-1611 GCA_964608115.1 uncultured Burkholderiaceae bacterium
GATCGCGGAGCGGAAAGTGGACATCGTGGTTGCAGTCTATGCCGGACGCGACGAAACTCTCTCATGTCTCAAGCGTGTGATGGCAACCACCTCGAGCAACGAAGCTGAACTGGTGGTCATCAACGATGCCAGTCCCGACCCGGAATTGGTCGATGCGTTGAGCGATTTGGCTCGTGATGGTCGAATTACGCTCCTCACCAATCCAATTAATCTCGGATTTCCTGGAGCGGCAAACAGAGGAATAGACCTTCACAAGGACCGCGATATAGTACTGCTCAATGCAGACGCGGAGCCATTCGGCAATTGGCTCGAGCGATTGAAGTTCGCAGCTTACACCGCAAATGACATTGGAACCGTCACGCCGCTGGGCGAAGAGTCGTCGATTACCAGCTATCCAGGCAAAATCGGGCACGCTTACACCAGCGAGGAGGGGGAAGAGATTGATCACATTGCGCGCGAAGTGAATGCGCGAAAAGTGGTCGAATTGCCTGTCGGCGTGGGTTTCTGCCTCTATATCAAGCGTGCCTGTCTGGCGGAGGCCGGCGCGTTCGACGAACACATTTTCGACAAAGGCTACGGTGAGGAAAATGATTTCTGTCTGCGTGCGCGCGCTCTGGGTTGGCGTCATGTGGCGGCGTCCGATCTGTTTGTGCGGCATGCAGGCGCCCGATCTTATGGATCGAGAAAGAGGGCGCTGACTGAAAGAAATCGCCGCGTCCTAGACGCTCTCTATCCTGGCTACCGAGCGATGATCGCGGAGTTTGCTTCAGCCGATCCATTGCTTGATGCGAGGCGGCCGATTGACATGCATCGTCTCGTGCGGGATGCACGGGAGCCGGTGCTGCTGGTGACGGCTGATCTCCCGGGAGGGGTAAAGCGTCATGTAAATGACCGGCAGGCTTTGCTTTCGAGTGCCGGGCGCACTGTCATTGTCCTTCAGCCTGCCGGAATTCTTGGCCGCAAAGATCGGGTGATGCTGAGAGTCGACGGCCTGGATCTGCAGAACCTGGTTTTTGAATTGCCCGAAGAATCGCGCATCTTGCATTCATTGCTTCTCAAATTGGGGCTTTCTCGTATCGAACTTCACCATTTCGCCGGACTTCCGGCAGCAGCACTCGAACTGGTAGTTAGGCTCGGTATCCAATACGAGGTCTACATCCACGACTATTCCTGGATCTGTCCGCGCTTGACGTTGAGTGGTGAAAATGGCGGCTATTGCGGAGAACCGCCGGTCGAGGACTGCGAGAGCTGCATTCGGAAGCATGGCACCGCTTTGGAAGAGTCGCTTTCCGTAAATGCGTTGCGGGCGAGGAGCGCCAGGATCTTGCATGGCGCGACTTCGGTGATTGTGCCGACAAATGATGTGCGGCAACGGCTTAGCCGTTACTTCGCTCAACTTCCAATAGAAGTCATGGCCTGGGAGAAGCCGAACGGGATGTTGTCGCGCTCACGGGCAGTGATGGCCGTGTGCACCCGCGTCGTCGTGATCGGTGCTATCAGTATACCAAAGGGGTTTCGGATCCTCCTGGAGTGTGCACGAGACGCCGCCGAACGCAATCTCCAGCTCGAGTTTGTAGTGATCGGCTTCACTTGCAACGATGCGGCCCTCCT
>CAZSOI010000269.1:0-1967 GCA_964608115.1 uncultured Burkholderiaceae bacterium
GGCGGAGGTCTCAGGCGTTCGAATGGACGCGCAAATCGCTCGAAATGGAGATTATAGTAGGGATCTTCGATTTCAGTCTCGCCCCACCGCTGGCGGAAGAAAAATGCTTCTCCACGGTGGCGCAACTGTTGGCCTTCGGACAAGTCGCGTCCGCGTGATTTCGACTCGAGATGATATAGCACCGCAAAGGGGTTGTAGACGATTCGGTAGCCGGCTTTTCGAACCCTCATGCAATAGTCGACGTCGTTGAACGCGACTTTCAGCTCCAGCTCGTCGAATCCCCCAAGCTCTTGAAACAAAGCACGCCTGGTGGCGAAGCAGGCACCTGTTACCGCAGCGCAGCTCCGCAGCAAATGACTGCGGCCAAAGTATCCACCTGTCTCAGGCGTTTCGCCGACCGATTCATGGCCAGCTACACCTTCAATACCGAGCAACACCCCGGCGTGCTGAATAGTACCATCCGGATAGAGCAGGCGGGCACCAACCGCGCCGACATCTGGGCGCATTGCGTTTGCGACGAGCTCTGCACACCAGTCCTTGGTGAGTACGATGGTATCGTTGTTAAGGAAGATAAGCACATCGCCGGTCGCCTGGAGAGCGGCTGAATTGTTGATCGCCGACCAGTTGAATGCGCCGCGAAAACGTATCAAGCGTATCTGCGAGCGCGCCGAGAGGTTCGCGAAATACTGCAGCGTTTCCGGCTCTACGCTGTCATTATCAACGACCAGGATCTCGCAATCCGCCGGGTAGGCTGCAGTGGACTCCAGCACACTATCAAGGCAGGGGCGCAAGAGGTCGAGCCTGTCACGAGTCGGCACGATAATCGATATCTTTGGCGCAACAGGTGGCAAGGACCAGCGTACGCGTGTCGCAAACCGACGTGCCGAGCCCAGCGGATCGCGATGGATCTCGGCTGTGGCGGGCAAATTTAGCGCACGTAAGTGATTTTCAACCGCCGCCACAATGTTCTGTTGAAGCTCCGTTGCAGCCGCAGGAGAACGCGACACCGACCCAGGAGTCACGCGCCAGTGATAGAGTATCCGGGGCAAATGCAGTATATCGATTGCGGACAAATGGGCAGCGGCGCGAAGCAAGAGATCATGATCCTGGGCTCCTTCAAATCCGGACCGCAGGCCACCGAGCGCCGCGATGACGTCGGCACGCATAACCACGAGATGACAAATATAGTTGAGTGCCCGTAGCAGGTCTGGATCGAATCCTGGTTTGAAGAAAGGGGTGTGATGAACGCAGCGGCCGTGCGCGTCCTCCTCAATTCTATCCTCATCTGAATAAATCAGTCCATATTGACGTTCTTGCACGGACGTCACGACGCTATACAGGGCGTCTGGGGCAAGCTCGTCGTCGTGGTCCAGGAATGCGATATAATCACCCTTTGCGGCCGCGATTCCCCGGTTAGTGTTAGCGGCAATACCTCCGCGAGAGGCCGACTCGATCCATTGGATGCGCGGCTCGGCAGCATGCCGGCGCTGAAACATCTTAAGCTCGTCGCTGCCAGATGCATCATCGCTAATGATGAGTTCCCATCGGTCGTAAGTTTGGGCCTCTACACTGACGATCGCCTTGTCAAGCAATCGCGTATTACTCTTCCAGGTCGGCAGGATCACAGAGATCAAGGGTCGGTATGCCAGCTTTTGGCTGGCGGCCCGCTGGGCGGCGATGATATCGGGCGAGGGCCGGTAGAAACGTTCCCAATACTCGCCGTATGCCTCGATCGGAATACTGGCCAGGCGGCTAATCTCCGGCAGTCGCGCCTCGATTCTGTCCAAAGCTTTCCGTAGCTCGGAGAGTTCATTGCGAGTCTGCCCGATCACATCCCAGCTTTGGGCTGCATCATAGGAGACCACGATGCTGGAACCGATAGGCCCGCGTGACACTGAATCAATAACGGATAGCGCGTGGCCGCGGCCGAAGCGCGCTCGATGGGCCTGCGAGATTTTGAAAGTAAA
>CAZSOI010000270.1:0-3770 GCA_964608115.1 uncultured Burkholderiaceae bacterium
GACATCCCAATTCTCCGCTTGCCGCTTTATGCAAAAATCTGTGTTAACGCGGCGCTCTCTTGTATGCGCATCCGCACCGCTCGCCCATTGGAAAGTTTCATGACACTTGTTATTGGCGCTTAGCCTGCGGTTGACACAAAAACAGTAGCACCGTAGAAGCCATTCGCAAACAAAGCAGAACTGCTTCGCCCGTCATTGGAAAAGCGTCCTGAGTTCTTCGTCTATCGGCGGTCAGGACCGCAGGCTCCAAGGACAGAGCGCTGGCTTATTGGGCACGTGAAAAAGTGATTGAAAATCAAAAACGTCGGAGTGCATGTAGGGCCCGTCTTTGCCGCAGACCGGCGGCGCCGCACCTCGCGCACCGAGGCGGTCACGGTGTCGGGTCGCTGTAGTCGCGCAAGGGCCGGAACCTTGAATTGTCGCGGCGCCCTGGTTTTGCGCAATCTCCTGGAGTGGTAATGGAAGCCTTCCTCGTCTCGACAGGCATCGTGGTCTTAAGCGAAATGGGCGATAAGACCCAGATACTTGCCTTCGTGCTTGCCGCGCGCTTTAAGCGCCCCATACCGATCATGCTGGCCATACTGACCTCTACGCTGCTCAACCATACGGCGGCCGGCGCCCTTGGCGCATGGATCGCGGCACACGTAGGCCCCGACGTGCTGCGCTGGGCGATCGTTCTTGGCTTTCTCGCCATGGCCATCTGGATTTTGATCCCCGACAAGCCCAGCGCCGTGGGTGCGGACGCAATGCAGCGTTTTGGCGTATTTGGGACAACGCTAATTGCGTTTTTTCTCGCGGAAACGGGTGACAAGACCCAGATTGCGACCGTGGCCCTAGCTGCGCGCTACCACGCACTGATTCCGGTAGTCATAGGAACCACGCTGGGCGTAATGCTGGCCGATGCGCCCGCCGTATTTCTGGGTGAAATCATTGCCAAGAAGGTATCGATGCAACTGGTGCACGGCATCGCTGCCGCGATTTTCGCCATTTTGGGCGTGCTCACGCTATTTAACGTCGGCAGTATCTTTTAAGCGGGTGCTTTGGACCCTCGCGCGTGCGATCGGATCGCAAGTTTGGATTTCCGGCGAGGCTACCCGAGACGGCAAAAGCACAAAACTCGTCGCGGCCGTGCACCCACTGCAAGGAGCCGTCGGGCACGAAAGCACAAGTTGGGCAAGCGCGCCGGAGGCTGCAACCATTGCGAGTTGCGCAGCGGCTTCAAACTTCCAAGTTACCGCGGCAATCGTGTGGATCGCACGCTCCTTGAGCTATGCGACCCACGCCGTTTCGCGCGATTTGCCTTTATTTAACTTGCAGTTCGTTCTTGACGGACTTCACCCCCGCGACCCCACTTGCTACTTGAGTTGCTTTGTCCACGGCGTCTTTGGAGTTCACCGAGCCAGTTAGCTCCACGACGCCCCTGGCGGTGCCAACGTGGATTTCGAAGAACTTCAAGTTTGCATCGCCGAGTATGGCGGACTTCACCTTAGTCGTGATGACGGAGTCGTCGAGGTACTCACCGGTGCTCTCCTGCTGCGGCGTCGAGGCGCAACCCGCGCCGAGCACGAGCCACAAAGCGAGAAAAAAACCAGCGAAATATTTGTAAGACCGCTGCATGCGATTGCTCCAGATATAAGAGTTGGGGCCGCGGGGCCCGTTGGATAAAACAAGTTACCTAATGGTGGCTAAATGTTGTGTCTTAGATGCAACACCGGCTCGCGGGCAAATTGTGAAGGCCCAAGGGTAGCGGATTTCTGCCCGAGCGCGGGTCTTGGGGTTAAACGGAACCTGAACCACGAATGCAAACTCGTGCAATGCGGATGACGTTTGCGACGGACGTACCGCAAGCGCGTGCGCCGTTTCCCTGCGCCCTGAAAACTAGTGCCGGGCAACCGTGTCGATCGAGCGGCGAGTCTGCTGCACGAGGGCTCACGGCACCGCGAACTTTGCCGTTTGATCGTCGCTACTTCCGTCGCAAAGGCGCCAAAGCAAAGCGTCCCCCTCGGGCGATGAAGAGCACCTGCACTGCGTCCCTGCTTTAAATTGCGTATCCCAACACGCGCAGCTTTATGGCATCTTGCGTTTCACGAGCTCAGGTTCGTTGCTCCACGTTGCTCTGAACCAAGATGGCGCGAAAGTCGTTCACGTTGGTAAGCGTCGGTCCGGTGATGACGCAGTCGCCAAGCGCCTCAAAAAAACCATGTCCATCATTGTTGGCAAGCGAGTCCCTCGGGCGTACTCCGAGCGCCCAGGCACGCGCCAGGGAGTCTGGCGCGAGTACCGCCCCCGCAATCTCCTCCATGCCGTCCACTCCATCGGTATCGCCGGCCAGGGCGAAAATGCGAGGGTGACCGTCCAGGGTCAGGCCCAGTGAAAGCAAAAATTCCACGTTGCGCCCTCCGCGGCCACTGCCGTGCACGGTGACAGTGGTTTCTCCCCCCGAAAGCAATACGCAAGGAGGCGCAAACGGCTGACCGCGATTGGCGACCTGCAATGCAATCCCACCGAGCACCTTGCCCACGTCCCGTGCTTCGCCTTCCAAGGCGTCGCCGAGGATATGCGCCGCGTAGCCCGCTTCCTGCGCCAATCTGGCTGCGGCTTCAAGAGCCATCTGCGGTGTGGCGATCATGCGGACCTCGGCGTGGGCAAGGCGCGGGTCACCTGGTTTGACCGATTCGCCGCGGCCGCTTTCAAGCAACGACACAGCAGTCGCTGGCAGTGCAATCCGATAACGTCGCACAATGGCCAGTGCGTCGGCGCATGTAGTAGGGTCAGCTACTGTCGGACCCGAGGCGATGTCCAGCGGGCGGTCGCCCGGCACATCTGACATCAGCAGCGTGATCACTCGGGCCGGGTAGCAGGCGGCGGCCAGGCGGCCACCTTTGATACCCGATAAGTGCCGGCGCACACAATTCATCTCGCCGATCGTGGCGCCGCTAGCAAGAAGAGCTCTATTGACGAGCTGTTTGTCTTCCAGCGTCACACCCTCCAGGGGAAGCGGCAACAGCGAGGAGCCTCCCCCTGATATCAGGCAAAGCACGATATCCTCGCTGCGCAGACCTTGCACCGTAGCCAGTACGCGCTGCGCCGCTGCCATGCCCACGGCGTCGGGCACCGGGTGCGCAGCCTCGATGATTTCGATGCGCTGGCATGGGACGCTGTACCCATAGCGCGTAACTACCAGACCGGACAGCGGGCCCTCCCAGTGCGTCTCTACCGCCCGCGCCATCGCCGCGGATGCCTTGCCAGCGCCGATCACTATCAGGCGTCCACTGCCGAGCTCGCTAGGCCGAGGTAGATGCGGCGGCACGCATATCGCGGGCTGCGCCGACGCGATGGCGGCCTCGAACATGACTCGCAGCAAGGCCCTCGCGCCGGAGGTCATGAGGATGGACGCATCTCGAAGTTGGCAAGCTTTTCAAGCGCCCGCACCATGGCCGAATGGTCCCACGCCTTGCCGCCGTGCGCGGCACAGGAGTTAAACAGCTCCTGCGCAATGGCCGTGTTCGGAAGCGACACGCCAAGCGCCCGCGCACTGCTAAGGGCGAGGTTCAGGTCTTTTTGGTGTAACTCAATTCGAAAACCCGGCTCAAACGTGCGCTTGATCATGCGCTCACCGTGCACCTCAAGGATTTTGCTCGAGGCAAAGCCGCCCATCAGTGCCTGCCGAACCCTCGCAGGATCCGCGCCGGCGCGTGCGGCAAACAGCAGCGCCTCGGCCACCGCCTCGATATTCAGGGCCACAATGATCTGGTTGGCCACCTTGGCAG
>CAZSOI010000271.1:0-2083 GCA_964608115.1 uncultured Burkholderiaceae bacterium
GCGACCTTGGAGGAAAAGGTTCAAAAAATCATGCAGAAAACCTCCTGAAGCGGAGCAACCATCATGGGCCACAGCGACTCCACACGACTTCACGACCTACTTTCCGCCGAGGAAACGATACAAGCACCCGACCGAGAAGTGTGCGTCTGGGGCGACATGTCCTATGTCTCACCCTGGGAGGAGGAGACAGCGCACGCGATCGCACAAGGCAGCCAAGACGCGCAGGCTGGCCCTCTCGAAACTTCGCGTTACGCAACCAATACCCCAACACAGCAGGACCTATACCAGCGCATCGGGTATCTGACGCGCAACTTGCATGAAGCCATCTGCGAACTTGGCTACCACGAGCGTCTTGCCGATTCTCGCGACAGCCTCCCGGAGGCCCGCGACCGCCTTGCCTACATCGCACGACTCACGGGCGAGGCCGCCGAAAAGGTGCTCAATGCAGTCGACCGCGCCCGCTCGCTGCAAGACGAGACGGCGCAGCAGGCCCTGGGGTTGCAGGCCCGCTGGACCGCACTTGTCAATTACAAGAGCGAAGATCAAACCACGGATGCCCGCGCGGACCTAATCGAGCAAACGCGCGAATTTCTGGTCATGCTCCCCAAGAAGGCGGAGATGACCAATTCGATTCTCACCGACATCATGATGGCCCAGGATTTTCATGATTTGACGGGCCAGGTCATCGGCAAGATTGTTCACGTGGCACAGACCCTGGAAGGACAACTGGTACAGCTGCTGGTCGATGCCAACACAGCTGAGCCGGGCCGCAAACTGCGCGCGGGACGCTTTGACGGCCCGGTGATCGATGCAAAGGCACGCAGCGACGTTGTGGCCGACCAGGCAGGCGTAGATGAGCTGCTGTCGAGTCTGGGCTTTTAGTGATCAGACCGGCATGTTCATGATTTGATCGTAGGCTTGGGTCAAGCGGTTACGAACCTGCACCGCCGCGGCAAAGTTGATCGCCGAAGTATTCATGGCGATCATGGTCTGCTCCAGGCTTACGTTGGGGTTTTCCAGCTGAAATTGCTTTTGCAGTTCGTCGGCCTGTTTTTGGCTGCTGCTGACCGCCTTGAGGGCCGAATCCAGTGAGGCGGCGAAGTCCACCCCAGCACCATCGCGATCCGCGACGCCGGTGGCCCCGGCCACACCCTTTGCGTTGGCAACCGCATTCGCAATTTGCGAATTAATGCTAGCCAGGTCCATATTTCGCCCCGCGAACAATGTTTTTGAATACGGGCGCGGTCTGCCGCCGGCAGAAAACGGGCGCCCTTACACCCGGCACGACTGTAGCGCGGCGCCGCGGCAGCTGATAAACAAATCTGGCAGCTTTTACCGGCGCAATTTTGAGCCCGGCAAAAGGCGGCGAATTAGCTTCCGCTCGCCCCTGGCCCAGCGAAACGGTCGACATTTCCTCGGCTTATCAATGCATTCGCACCCTAAAGGCGCCGAATAATTGGAACGCCCCAAACTACCGCAAACCTGTGATCACGGCGGCCACGACAAATTCCGATGGATAACCCCACACTCGCACCCGGCGCGTCCTCAAACCCCGGTCTGGGCTTTGTCGCGCGTCTATCGCCACGCACACGCGCGTTGATCATGTTGGGCGCCGCTGGACTGATCGCAGTCGTTTCGGCGGCGTGGCTGTGGAGCAGCTCACCGAGTTACGGTGTGCTGTTCACAAATGTCTCGGACCGCGACGGCGGGGCGATCATCGCGCAACTGTCGCAAATGAACATCCCGTACCGCAGTTCCGACGGCGGAACGATCCTGGTTCCTCTGGATAAAGTGCACGAGGCACGCCTGAAGCTGGCATCGCAGGGACTTCCCAAGGGGTCCGTTGTCGGCTTCGAGATTCTCGAATCACAGAAATTCGGCCTCACTCAGTTCCAGGAGCAGCTCAACTACCAGCGCGGTCTGGAGGGCGAGTTGGCACGCTCAATTCAGAGCTTGGCGCCCGTTGCGACGGCGCGCGTTCATCTGGCCTTGCCCAAATCCTCGGGTTTTTTGCGTGACAAAGAGCCGCCGACTGCGTCCGTGCTGCTGCAGTTACATCCAGGACAAGCCCTGGACCGCGCCC
>CAZSOI010000272.1:0-2110 GCA_964608115.1 uncultured Burkholderiaceae bacterium
GTGCGCGAGTACGCGACCCTGGGCTATGATATGAAACCCCTTCGGGGTAAGAACTTATGAAGTCCGGCTTCGCGACGGGTACTTGGAAGTACTGAATGACGAAAGAATGTCTAATCCCCAATGACGAATCGACTGCGGAAAGCGGGCCTGTAAACATTTTTGTGTCACGCGGCCTGGAAGGGGTTACGCCGCTTCTTTTTTGCCACGTCCTGGGAGGCGGTCTTCGAACAGGATCGCGAAGTGATTCAGGGCCGCCTTCCAGCCCCGAATCGGCATGGTCCAGCGTTTCGATGCCTCGTGGATTGCCAGGTAGACCAGCTTCAACGCCGACTCGGCGTTGGGGTACTGCTTGCGATTGCGGGTGAACTTTCGGATCACGCTGTTCACCGACTCGATGGCGTTGGTCGTGTAGATCGCCTTGCGGATCGCCGGCGGAAAATCGAACAGGGTGATGATGTCGGTCCACTTCAACCGCCACTGCTTTACAATCGTCGGATACTTCTCGCCCCACACTTCAGCAAACTTTTCTAAGGCCTCTTCCGCCTCCTCGACCGTCGCCGACTGATAGATTTTCTTCAGATCATCCGCCACGGGCCGGCTATCTTCGAACGTCACGTACTTGAGTGCCGCACGCACCAAATGGACGATGCACAACTGCACTTTTGTCTGCGGATACGCGGCGCGAATCGCGTCGGCAAAACCGGTCAGGCCATCTACACAGACAATGAAGATGTCCTGAAGCCCGCGCGTCTTCAGATCCGTCAGGCAACCCAGCCAGAACTTGGCGCCTTCCGTCTCGCTGAGCCACAGCCCGAGAAGCTCCTTTTTCCCTTGCAAATTCACGCCGATGGCCACATACATCGTGTGCTGTGATACCCGACCGTTTTCACCGCGCACATGCACGACGATGCCATCGAGATAGACAATGGGCCAGACTGCCTCCAGCCGCCGCTGACGCCAGGCCGTTACCTCGGCGTCGAGATCCGCTGTAATCTCGGATACCAAAGCCGGCGACACTTCCACTCCGTAAAGATCCTTGACGATCTCCTGGATGTCGCGTGTGGTCATGCCTTTGGCGTACAGGGCCAGGATCTTATCATCGAAACCGGCCAACCGGCGTTGGTGTTTGGGAACTAACTGCGGCTCAAAGGTGCCCTGGCGATCGCGCGGGGTGTCGAGAGCGATCTCCCCCAGATCACCGCTGACGGTCTTCTTGGAGTGACCATTGCGCCGATTGGCGGGAGCCTGGTCGCCGACCTGGAATTCGTTGACCGGCAGAGCCGCGCTTGCTTTGCGACCGAGGTGAACGTCCATCTCGGTGTCGAGCATGCGTTCGAGGGCGGACTTCATCAGAGTCTTGAGCAGACCGTTGACGTCGTCGAGGGTTTTTGCCTGGGTGGCGAGCTCGCTCGCCAGTTGCTCCGCCTTGAGCTTGAGGGTTGCGTCCATGCGTGAATCTCCGTAAGGAAGGATGGTTAGGGGTTATACCCAAACCGCGTTCCTGACACAAGATTCCTTACAGGCCCTCCATGCTTCGTGATTCGTGCTTCGTCATCCTTTCGTCATTAAGACATTAGGCATTCGTCATTATGCGGTCCGCGCTCGCCCGAGGCTCGCGGCTAAACGGCCCTTCCTCCACCCTTCACGGTTCGCCCTTCACCCGCGACCGCCTCTCGATAGGCGCTCACAACGCGTTCGAGTTTGTCGCTCCAACGAAACTCAGATTGCGTGCGCTTAAGCCCGGCATTTCCCAATCGCCGTCGGCATTCGCCGTCTTTCGCCAAACGGCAGAGAGCCGCAGCTAGACCAGCCACATCGCCACAAGGCACGAGTATACCGTCGGCTTCGTGATGAATTACTTCGGCCACGCCACCGGCTCGGTACGCAACGTTGGGAATACCGTTGGCCCAGGCTTCCAGCAGCACCAGGCCAAACGAATCGGATCGACTGGGCAAGGCAAAGATGTCCAGGCCGGCGAAGAAGTCGCGCTTTTGCTCTTCGGACAAAACGCCCAGTCGGCGCACGCTCCCCGCCAGCGCATAGCCTTGCCAATAATGTTGAAAATTCGGCATTCCGGGACCAGCTAAGACCAATCGAAAACTGTGTCCTG
>CAZSOI010000273.1:0-2713 GCA_964608115.1 uncultured Burkholderiaceae bacterium
ATCATGAACGTGATTAGCTGGCGCAAGACCGCCTGGAATTGTTGGTCCACGCCTCGGTCATCCTCGATAATGGCCGCGGCCGCTGCCGCATCCATGCGCGCAAAGGCATCCAGCGCACCGTGCAGCATGCGCGCTGCCGCAAGCGCCGAGCTGTGGATCTCACGAAGGCGAGGCGTTCGAATGTTGCGCTGCTTGTCAAAGAGCCACTTGGCAGCACGCGCGATCTTGGTCGCTTCATCGCCGATGCGCTCGAGTTCGGTGACCGTGCGCGCAACACCAATGATGAGGCGCAAGTCATTTGCCGTAGGCTGGCGACGCACAATCATGTTCACCACCAGACGGTCTAAGTCAACTTGCTGCTCGTTGACACTGCGATCCGTGTCAATTGCCTCTTGCGCAAGTTTGTCGTCCGGGCGCTCATAGCCGGCGATGGCCGATTGCAACTGTGCTTCAACCATTCCGCCCATATGCAAGATGCGGGCGCGCAGGGATTCGAGCTCCTGGTCGTACTGTTTGTATAAATGTTCGCCGCCGTTGCTCACAATGGCACCTCTTTTTTCTAGCCAAACCGCCCGGTAATGTAATCCTCGGTTTCCTTCTTGGCCGGCCGAATGAAAATCTGGTCCGTCTCGCCGAATTCGACCAACTCCCCGAGGTACATAAAAGCCGTGTAATCCGAACAGCGCGCCGCCTGCTGCATGTTGTGCGTCACGATGAGAATGGACACGGTTTCCTTCAAGCTGCTGATCAGCTCCTCGATCGACGCAGTGGCAATGGGATCAAGCGCCGAGGTCGGTTCGTCGAACAAAAGCAATTCCGGGTCCGTGGCGAGCGCGCGTGCAATGCAAAGGCGCTGCTGCTGCCCGCCCGATAGATTCGACGCCAAACTTTGCATGCGATCCTTGACTTCGTCCCACAGCGCTGCGGCGCGCAAGGATTCCTCGACCTTGTCCACTATTGCGGCGCGCGAGGACGAGCCACGAAGGCGAAGGCCATAGGCGACGTTTTCGAAAATCGTCGTTGGAAACGGGCTGGGTTTTTGAAACACCATGCCGATGCGCATGCGCACATCGATCGGATCAACCTCGCGCGAGAGAATATCGACATTGTCCGGATGAAGGTGGATGGAGCCTTCGTAGCGATTTCCCGGATATAGGTCGTGGATCCGATTAAAGCAGCGCAAGAACGTCGATTTACCGCAGCCCGATGGCCCGATGAGCGCCGTCACCTGCTTGTTGTGGATGGCAAGCGAAATATCCTTAAGAGCACGAAGCGCACCGTAATAAAAGTTTAAGTTGCGCACCTCCGCCTTGATCGAAGCGGCCGGGCGTCCTTCGACAACATCCGCGCTGCCCCCACTGGCCGAATCGGCTATCAACTTCATTTGCTCCGTCGATCGGTATCGCAACCGTCATCGCACTTTCCCGGTTGCCTGTTCGGCAGAAATTGCCTCGGCTGCGCGCCCAACGCCCATTGCCTGACGCAGAATCGGGGCCGGCGCGGCAGTCTATGACCGCATTGTCACACTATTGTGACATGACACAGAAGCGTCAAAGCGGCAATTTCATGAGACGGTGGCCGCAAGGCGATCGGCAACCTTTCGGGCAAAAACCGGATCGGCGGCTTCCACCATGATCCGAAGGACAGGCTCCGTACCCGAGGGGCGCACGAGCACCCGCCCGCGGCCATTGAGTTCGACTTGAACGCGCGAGAGTTCGTTTACCAGCGGCTCATGGGCCTTCCACTGAAAGCCCGGCGAAACGCGAACGTTCACCATCGTCTGCGCAAGCATGTCCAGTTCGGCGGTCATCTGTGCCAAATCCTTGCCCATGCGTCGGGACGCCGCAAGCACCTGCAGTGCGCTGACGATCCCATCGCCCGTGGTGTGCTTGTCCAAACAAATGATGTGGCCGGAGCTCTCACCCCCGTAGAGCCAGCCACGCTCCTCGAGAATTTCCAAAACGTACCGATCGCCCACGTTGGCCCTGGCAAAGGGCACCCCCAGGTCGATGAGCCGGCGCTCAAGAGCGTAGTTACTCATGAGGGTGCCGACGACGCCACTTACGGGAGCGTGCCGCATGCGCTCTCGCACGATGGCAAAGAGCAACTGATCGCCGTTATAGATGCGACCTTCCCGATCGACGATCACTACGCGATCGGCATCGCCGTCTAGCGAGATACCAAAATCGGCGCCGTTTTCCTGCACCTGACGGGCCAGGTCCTGGGTATGTACGGCTCCAACGCCATCGTTGATGTTAAAGCCGTTGGGAGTCGCTCCAATAGCAACGACATCGGCTCCCAGCTCGTGAAAGACGTCAGGGGCTACGTGATACGCGGCGCCATGGGCACAATCGACGAGGATTTTTAGGCCCTTCAGATCGATCTCCGCCGGAAACGTGCTCTTGCAAAATTCGATGTACCGGCCGCTTGCATCGTCCAGACGCCGCGCCTTGCCCAGCTGCTTGGAGGAAACGCAGGTCAAGGGGCGATCGATCTCGGCTTCGATTTCCAGCTCGATTTCATCGGCGAGCTTTCGTCCGCCGCTGGAGAAGAATTTGATGCCGTTATCCGGATAGGGATTGTGCGAGGCGCTGATGACCACGCCCGCGCTCAGGCGCTGGGCGCGCGTGAGATACGCCACGGCGGGCGTTGGCAGTGGCCCGCAAAGCACAACATCGACTCCCGCACTCGCAAACCCCGCCTGCAGGGCCGC
>CAZSOI010000274.1:0-1924 GCA_964608115.1 uncultured Burkholderiaceae bacterium
CTGCCCGGCGAGCAGCCCCAGCGCTTCGATCCCGCCCACGGCAAACGCCACCACAACCGAGACGGAGGTGATGACGATGTTGTAGTAGAGCTTGCGGATCGGTTTCACAAAGGCCCACCCGTAAGCGCCCAACATCAGGATGTTGTCGGTGGAATCGACGAGCGACATTCCCGCGGCAAACAGCACCGGGAATACCAGGATCGAGCCCAGCGACAGGCCTTTGGACGCTTCGGCGGCGGAGATGCCGAGCAGCCCGATCTCGGTGGCCGTATCGAAGCCGAGGCCGAATAAAAAGCCTAGCGGGTACATGTGCCAACTGGATCGAATGAGGTTGAACATGGGTCGAAACAAGCGCGACAAAAAACCGCGATTGCCGAGCAGCAGGTCGAAGTCCTCGTCCACGTAGGGTTCTCCGCGCCGCACGCGCCGGAAGCTGCGATAGACCGATTTGAGGACGGCGAGGTTGACGATGGCGATTGCGAACAAAAACAGTGCCGACACCAGTGTACCGATGACTCCGCCAATCGACCGGACTGCATCGATACGATGCTGCAGGGCGAGCGCCGTGGCCGCGATGGCCAGCGCGCCCGCAATGACGACGGTGGAATGCCCGAGAGAGAACATGAGGCCGACAGCAACCGGCCGCTTGCCTCGCTGCATCAGCTTTCGCGTGACGTTGTCGATGGCCGCAATGTGATCGGCATCGACGGCGTGGCGCAGGCCAAAGCTGTAGGCCAGAAAGGCCGTGCCCAGGAGCACAGGAAAACGGTGAAACGCGGCGACCGCCCAGCACCATGCCGCCAGGTTGAACGCGAACAAAAGGACGTAGAGGCCCATGACCCCGGCTTTGGCGTTGCCGGCCCGATCATTGAGCATGGAGTGCAAGAAGGACCACATAAAATCGCGGGAAATCGGCTTCGTAAAGAGTAGCACGATTCCAAAGTTCATGCGAATGCGCGCCCGAACGATCTTCCTCTTTCCGCCCTCTGCGATGGCGCCGCATTCCTCATTGCGTGTCGAGCTGAATATGGTAAGCGCCGTAGTCAATCGTGACCACCGTGTGCCCGAACAGCCCGTCCGATTCGGCGCGCGCGTGCTTCGACATCGCGTATCCATCGATCTTCGTGTACTGCCGCATCATGTGCGTGGCTCCCGAGAACACCGACGGATCCTTCGAGGCGACTCCCTCGATTTTCACGATCGTCGAATCCTTGGCGTCGACCCACAGCGTGCCATCGATCATGTTCGGCGCTTTGCGCCGGGGCGTCATGGCAATGGCGAGGCAATCGCGGCCGTCGATGCGCTGCGACACGCCCGGCCGGAGCTCCATTTCGTAGTTGGCCGAGGTGAACCAGGATTTCTCCACGTTACCGGGAATGTTGATCTCTTTTTCATTATCGAGGAGCGGGTGCAATCCGAATCGCAGTAACAATCCCGACCCGCTTTCCGAAAGGATGGCGTAGCTTTTGCCTTCGCCTTTGCGATAAGTCGTCTTCACCACCATCGACGCCGCGGGATGCATTTCGTCGTTCCCTCTGTAGATTGCGTAGTTCTCGATATCGGTGAATCCGAGAACGTGCTGGTATCGCGACTGGGCGGCGGCGGCGATGCGGCTAATGATCGCAGCCGATTGCGCATCCTGCGCCGAAGCAGCGGCGATCCCATACAGGATGGCAAGGCCAACCGCTGCGAACGCGTGCGCTGCGCTCCTGTTTCTAGGATCGATCACGCCGGTCTTGCCCTCTCTTTCAGAATATGCTTCGCCGGCCCGTTCTCGGCTTAGACGAGGTTGCGGTGCGCTCGTTGGATGCGGAGAAGCCGCCACAAAGACGATCGTGCGCTATCCTTGTCTCCTGTGCAGGGACCGAACGACGTGACGCCGGAAGCCCAATCAGCGCCGGAACGGCAGGAAACACCGCTGCGG
>CAZSOI010000275.1:0-1543 GCA_964608115.1 uncultured Burkholderiaceae bacterium
CGGCCCAGCGAAAAAATCATCTCGCCGCCACCATCAACGGGCCCCACCGCGGTCAGTGGCGTTCACGTCAATGTCCTCGGTGAGATTGAGCCACTCGTAGTGGCCGGACAATTTGCGTCGGTGCCTTCAGCCGACGCATCCACGAGCACCGCCCCCGGGACTGGCGCCCGCCGTGCAACGGCGCGCCCCGAGGATCTGGCCGGCACAAAGCCGGTAACTGCCGCAGCACCGGGCGCTACTGCCCCGGGCGGTGCGCCGCCTCGCGAGAGCACGCGAGCTGCAACGTGGTTGCCCAATGTGCTGGCCAAACTGCCAGTACTGGCGTGGGTGGTCGACGGTAGTGGCCGCGTGGTACACACCCACAGCGAGGAGGTGCGGCGTTGGGGAATGAAGATCGGCCCGGCGATGCGACCTCGTTGGTGGGACGCGTTTGTGTATCAGGCGCGTTCCCGCGACGCGTTTCTCAAAGCATTGGAGTCCGCCGTGCTGGGGCGCCCGACCTACGACCTGCTCATCGAGCGGGCCAGCCCCTCGGGCGGGCGCCTGGCGTTGCGCACGCACATAGTGCCCGTGAATTGGCCCGATGCGCAGGGGCGCGAGCAGCCCTCGGCCTTGGTGCTCGATACGATTGCCTCGGCTCATGAGCTGCTCGAGAACGACCGAGTGCGCCGGCGCAAGGATCAATACAAATCGCTCGTGGAAGCAAGCCCCAACCTCATCTGGGCGTGCGACGCGAATTTCCGCTTTACGTTCCTGAGTCGACGCGCTTGTCGAGAGCTATATGGCTACTCCGTCGACGAGCTTATGGGCGTATCGATCGGCGTGCTGCTTAATCCGGGTGCCGACCAGACGGCGTCCCGGCGGGCGCTGCTCGAACTGCGCGATGGGCGGGTGATGCGCGATGTGGAAATGTCGCACATCACCAAGGAAGGCAAGCGCATTGTGGTGGCGGTGAGTGCAGCCGCGCTGGCTGGCTCGGCAGGGCGCTTTTCCGGGGCGGTAGGCATCATGGTGGATGTCACGGCACTTAAGCAGCGCGAAGCCAGTCTTGCCGAGGCGCTACGTGTTGAGCGAACGGTTCTGGACTCAGCAGGTCAGGCGCTTGCCGTCGTTCGGGACGGTGTGGTTGCTCGTTGTAACGAGGCCTTCTTGCAGTTGCTGCAGCGAAGCGCAAGCGAACTGCAGGGGATGCGCATTGTCGAGATCTTCGCCGAGCGCAGCGAGTGGGCTGCGGCGGCCGCCGCCGCGGATCGGGCGTCGCTGTCGGATCAGGCGGTTGTACGCGAGATCAAGCTGCAGCGTTCCAAACAGCCCTCGGCAGAGGAGCAAACCGTCTGGTGCCAACTGACACTGCGATCTATTGACCGTGGAGAATACGTCGTCGCCCTGGCTGACATCGATTCGATTCGCCGGCGTGAGGCGCATGCGCTTTTTGACGCGCGTCACGATGAGCTCACGGGCCTGGCCAACCGGCGGCTGTTTGCCGAACGGGCGCGCGCCGCTCTTGCAACCAGCGCTTTGCGCAATTCGGGCTGCGCAATCG
>CAZSOI010000276.1:0-1870 GCA_964608115.1 uncultured Burkholderiaceae bacterium
TCCCTAAAGGGTCGTCCGAGACCAGGACGTTGATAGGCTGGGTGTGGAAGGGCTGTAAGGCCTTGAGCTAACCAGTACTAATTGCCCGTGCGGCTTGATCCTATAACCGTGCTGCCTCGTTCTCGAGTTCAAGAGCACGAATGCTTTGCAACCGCGCGTGTACCGAACGAGCACGTTTGGTCCACGCGACTTTGCTTCTTCCCAATTGGATCGTTCGTCGCAACACGACGAAAGGTCGTCCGTCTTCAGCCTGACGACCATAGCGAGGCGGAACCACTCCTTCCCATCCCGAACAGGACCGTGAAACACCTCAGCGCCGATGATAGTGGGATGTATTTCCTGTGAAAGTAGGACATTGTCAGGCTAACCCAAGGTGCAAATAAAACGAGCCCTGCTACAACAGCAGGGCTCGTTTTGTTTTGGGCCCGGGCCCTCCACAGTATCTTGCTAGGCCCCCTTTTTTTGCATGATCGCGCTCGCCCGCGGCTTGCTACAAACGTAGCCAATCCGTCGGGAGGGTTGCCCAATGCGTCTAGCTTGCGTCGTCTTAGCGGCCGCGTTTGCCACGTGCGTGTCGGCGCGCGCAGATGGGCCTATCACCGACTCGAACCGCCAGATCTATTTCGGTGCGGGCGGTCAGCACCTGCAGTACGTGGAGGTTGACCAGCAGACGGATCTTGATACCGAGTCGGGCGACCAGGGCGCCGCGGCCGCCGCTGCGCTGTGGCAAGGCACGCTGTTTGGTGTGCCGCTTGTCTATGGCGAGGCCCGATATGCCTTTTCCCGCGGCAAGACCGCATACGACGGGTTCTTGCAGAACATGCACACCGGTGCCGTGACTCCTTGGATGTCGAGCACCGACGTGGAAACGGCGGATTGGGAAGTGCGAGTCGGCAAGGGCCTTGGCAATTTGCCCGAAAGCACAATGATCACTCCGTTTATCGGTATCGGCGGACATCGATGGGTGCGCGACTCCTCGCAAACCGACGCGCCCTATGGATACCTCGAGGTCTACAAGCACCAGTTCGCGCAAGCTGGCTTACTTTTTCAAGGGGCCCTTGCCCATCGCCTCGTGGGCTCCCTTGAGTTCGATGCAGGCCAGACCTTTGGCGCTCAGATTGACGCACCGGCATTGGGCTTCTCCGCCAAGCTGGGATCGGACCGCGTTTTGGGTGCGTCGGCGCGACTAGACTATGCAATCGGCTGGAACTGGCACGCGGGCTTGGAGATTCGAGAGACGAACTTTCGCTACAAGGCTTCGCAAGTGCTAAACAACATGTTCGAGCCCGACTCGAACACGAATCAGGGCGCGGCCTTGTTGACGATCGGCTACGGCTTTTGAGCCGACACCGCCGCTTATGAACCAAAGGCCCAAATTTGCCTCTTCGATCACAAAATTGCCAAGCTAGGCCCGGCACCGTAATCGGCGCGTATTCGGCAAAGAGCGCCGCGGCGCGATAGCAAGAATAAGAAAACACCGTCGGCCGCCATTTCATAAAAATGGGTCGGCACCGACGCGCAGTCGAGCGCGAGACGGAGCAGCCACGCAATCTGATGCGCCTGGGCCGAAGATGGCAGGCGGCGCTTCCGTTGCTGCGTTTGCTCGCAACCATTGGATGACGTCTTGTTGGCTTGGCGCGTACACTGCCCGCGTCACGCCCTGGATGGTCGGCCTTGGTTTCGTTTGTCCGCCTCCTTGTCGTGGCGAGCCGACTGCCCAAAACGACCATGGGATTTCCCAGTAAAGCATGGTTTCTGCCACAACCCGCCGTGCGCCACCCGACCCGATTGACCTGATTGTGCAAGTCAACCGCGGTCGATCGGCGCAGCTGTTGCAGCGCAAGTTCGATGCGATGGCCGAAGATCGCTT
>CAZSOI010000277.1:0-4416 GCA_964608115.1 uncultured Burkholderiaceae bacterium
GGCTCCCCAGCAAAGCGCCGAGCTTGATCCAGCTCGGCCCCTGATGTCTATGCCAAATGGCGTGCGGCGCTACCGCGATTGGGCGATCGTGTCCTGAGCTGCCGGAAAAAAGCGTGTGTGCGGTTCGGGCAAACTCGCTACCCATCCGCGTACGGAATGAGACACAGATGCGATTACGCCGTTTCGCGGCGCCACGCGAGAAGCATGCAATGGGTTGGTGTCCAGAAGATTCGCCGGATTACTCTCCCGATAGCCGACGCGCGGAGATGTCGGCTCAGGCTCGCGATTACTGCAAAACGTCCGCTAACGGCAATGAGACCCAATGGTCGCGATGCCGCCGATCGTGGAAGCGCCGCGAACGACCTAACCCTCGGTATCGAGCGGCCACGACGAGACGTCCGCTTATGGGGGAATGGCGTTAAACGAACGTCGAATGTCTGATCTCCAACCGGCCACTCTACGTTATTGGCACTGGGCCCACTGTTCGACCAGAGTCTTCGCGCGAGGACGTCCGCGAAAGTTGGGTGACAGTCACATCTTCGGCACAATAGCCGAGCAGATAAGTTTGGAGTCGAAGTAGTCGGGGAGACGTTCGTCTCTCCTCTTTTTGACGACTCTAATCGTATGCATCCTCGAGGAGGAGATGACGAGCGCAAACATCTGCGTGCGCAGATTGCACAAGCTGTCACCGTGGATACAAAGTAGGAGAGGCTTGTCGTGAAACAGGATGCCTACCGCTTATATGCAAACTTCTATGACCCGCTCGTCGAGCCGACCGCAAGAATCCTGAGAGACATCGGACTCAAGATTTTCTCGCCTCGGGAAAACATCGCGATCCTTGACGTCGGGTGCGGAACCGGAACCCAGCTTGCCTTGTATCAAAGACCTGGTTGCCGACTTGTTGGCATCGACAAGTCGCCGACGATGCTCGGCATTGCAAAGCGCAAGCTAGGTGCAGCGGCAGAGTTAGATCTGGGGGATGCCACGCAAATGCCTTTCGGTGCGGCGACCTTCGATCTTGTCACTTTGGTCTTCGTGTTACATGAGATGTCCCCCGAACTCAGACCTGCCGTATTGGAGGAGTGCCAACGCGTCTTGAAGCCGGATGGCCGCATCATGCTCATCGACTACCAGCCTGGCCCGTATCCGCTTTTTATGGGGCAGGTCTGGCATCTGGTGATCACGCTCATGGAAATAAGTGCCGGCGGGGCCCATTACCGGAACTATCGCAAGTTCATCGCCGCCGGCGGCCTCGAAGGTCTTCTGGCCGGACAGCAACTGTGTGTGCAGAAGCGGTGGGTATCCGGCCGTGGCACCACGGCAATCTACTTGGTCGGCGCCGGGTGACCAGCAGAAGCCAAGCCTAACGGACAGGGCTTACAACAACTGTGGCGCGGGCGTCCTGGGGTGGTTTGAATCACCCCTGGCCTTCCTTGACGGTTGCGATAGACAGTTGTGGCGCAAGTTGAAACCGCCCAGATTAACGATCTGTCGCTTAATGATCAGAAACCGGCAATCGTGTTTGTCAATGCTATCGGGCCAGTTATGGTTCGAGAGTGTGAATTCGCGAATCCGAAAGCAGCCGCTCAACGATTCAACAACGCCGCCGTCGGCAATCGGCCGCACTGCTGAGGCACCGCCCAGCGCTTCCCGTTGTCGGCTCTGGCCAAATTACCACAGACATCGGCCGAGTCGGCTGACCGGTTGCAGCAGTCACCGGCCATTGAGGCGATGCGTGTGCGACCAGCAGCTTTGCGTCCAGTCTGTACCAGAACTCGCAATTACGCCTCTTCCCTAATTCGGTGTTCCCTGCGACTGCTTTTGGGAAGGCCTCCTGGCGGCTATGGGTTGCTTTTGACAAATTACGGTCACTCTCCGCGAAGGGGCGTGATGTCCGAAATGTGTGGGATTGCAGCCAGTCAAACTCTGCGGCCGAAGCACGGATCTGCAACGTATGTTCTTGCCAACCCACACAAAAACGCCGATGTACCCCGGACAAGCGTCAATCCCAGCGCCTTAAATTGTCCCAATGATTGCTCTCGGAAGTTGCTCAGTGTCCAACCCATGTTTTGGATTTGGACGTTGCAGCTCGGTGCCTTTCCACCGTCCAAAGGGCCGTTAAAGGCTATTGGAGTTACCGAAATCCCCACCTCGGTCTGCTTAGGAAAATCGGGTGCCGCCACCGAAAATCCGTACACCGAGATGTGAACTAATTCTTCGGTCCGAGTTTCTAAGTTGACGACGGTCAATAGAGCCGCTATAAGAATTACAATGATGGAAGCTTGCATGACTACTTCTCCAAAAACGATTGAAGCGTCCAGGAACGGGCCGAGAAAACCTTGAAATCGTGGCTGTTACGCTATAGCAGCCCCCGTCGCATTATTCCGAACCCGCGGAACATTTTTTATTACTAAGTTGGTCGCCGATGTCGTGCCTTGGGGGAAGATTCGGGCACACCAATTAACCGGCATTGTTCATTTCAAACGGTCAGGTCGATGTCCCATTATGGCCAATAAGTAATATCGCCGATGCCCGCTTTGCAGGCCCGCGGTGGTCCGGTCTGCGAGCAACACCGGCCGCTGGCGCCTCGGTCGACCGGCGGCACGACAAACAAAGCGTCGGTCAAATCACCCTGGCCCGTTTGCGGTGCGAACCCGCAAGATCGTGAGCCAAGGAAAATGCTGTCGCAACGATGAGATTGCTTTCAATGAATTACCAATCCGTTGAAGGTGTCCAATTTAGCGCGTTCAAGGCCCGCGGCAGGCGCTTAAAGATCTTGTGAGCTTTCGGGCTCATGGGTTACAGATTGTTCCGGCCCCCTGTGCCCAGGATAGTTGTCGCTTCATTCCGTTTTTATTGGGAACGTGAGGGACGACATGACCAGGCCGTACTCGGAAGCCTTCAAGCAGAAGATGGTTCAGTGCCTCACTGGCAATGAGGCCGTGAGTGCAACCCGGCTGGCCAAAGAAAACGGGGGCAGACAGCATAATTTTTCGCGCCGGCTTGCGCAGGCGCGTAACTTTCCCGCGCTGGATCTTGAGGATTACAGCGTGCGACGGTGGACGGTCGAGCAAAAAGCTCGAGTGTTGGCCGAAGGCTCGAAACTGAGCGGCGAGCAGCTCAGCGCGTAGTAGGACAGGCAATAATCCAAGCCTGATGCAGCTTCGCAATGATCGTTCTCCTGCGCATACCGGTCATTGGATGAACGAGAAAGCGAACACGATGCAACGGCACAATCGGCCACGAGCGAACCTGCGACCTCTAATCTTGATTGGCGATGAAACGGGCACTTCTTTTCACGGGGCTGATGGCGCTTTTATTGGATCGCGACCGCGGGGGTGGCAGCCAAGGCCAAGCGGGTCGAGACTACAAGACAAGACCCGTCGGTTCAGCGATCACGCGCCGCTGATCATCGATTACTCCGGCCGGCTCTGACACAGCGGTGAATCGCTCCCCGGTCTTTCCGCGTCAACCACGAGTTGCGGCGCGCCCCGCATCTTCCTCGCACCAGACCGATCAGCGATTGCGTGGCGACTTGCGGGAACCCTATTTCGACGAACTTCGCGACAGGGACGATCCGGAGTTCGGCTGGGCCGCGCGGTCGGTGCCGTTCCATGACTATTTGTTGGAGGCCCCCGCGGATGCCGCGGTCCGCGCCGGATGGCAGTGCATCCTCGTCATTATCCCGCAGGTGGCGCGCGTGGCATCGCACAAGCTGCACTCGAGCATGAGCTGGCCGGAGAACGGCAAAACTCACCGTGGGCTGTCAATTGCCTCTACGAATGCGTGGGTATGAGCTGAATCCTCCGCTTGCTTCCCAGACAAGACCCGTCTATACCGCGTCATGACGGTTCAAGGGCCGGCAGTGGCCGCGTTCGCCGATGCGCTAGGCGCCCACGAGTTGCGAAGCCTGTAGGTACGGAGCCCCCAAAGGATCCGAAGCAATACTCGAATGCGGTGACATCCGGGACGGGCTGTGTCTATGTCGATCACATCGGTCGTTGCCTGGCGCAAGCTGGCGCTGTGTCTGGGCGCGGCACTTGTCGGGCTCGTTGGCGCAGTCACTGCATTCACATGGATTGCACCCGAACAAGCGCTTCATTTGACCTACAAGTTTGGGCGACATTGGGCCCATCTTGAGCGCAAAGATATCTACCTGACGGACGGTACGCATTTCGCGTACCTCGACGGGGGCGCTGGCGAGCCGCTGATGTTGCTTCACGGGTTCGGTGGAAATAAGGACAATTTCCTGTTTTTCGCTCGCTACCTAACGCCACACTTCCGCGTCCTCATTCCCGATGTGATTGGATTTGGTGAATCCTCGCATCTGCCAGGGGCAGACTACTCACCGCTCGCTCAGGCCGAGCGTCTCCATGCTCTGTTAGAGGCGCTTGGTGTCTCGCAGACTCACATCGG
>CAZSOI010000278.1:0-7431 GCA_964608115.1 uncultured Burkholderiaceae bacterium
TCAGTAAATGGGTTGCATTTAGCAACCTTATCTCCCAATCGGCTTGGTTGCCAATGTGAAGAATGCTTCAGCGCGGCTGCGGCGGAGAAAGGCGCGAGAAGAGCGCGGCGCTGACGCGAAGGAGAAGGACGTTATGACAAAGAGCCATCGAGCAGCGCTCGCCACAGCGGCCCTATTGGCTATGGCCGCGGGGTTTGGCAGCGCCAGAGCCGATGAAGACCGCTTTAGCCTGCACGGCTTTGGTAATCAGGATTACTCGAAGACGACCGAAAACACCTTCGAGCAGGCCGGGCCCACCGGAACTTGGGAAAACAATTTCCTGGGTCTTGTCATGTCGGCCAAGATCTCGGACCAATCCAAGCTCTGGGCCCAGTTTCAGGCCAATTCGGTCGAGGAAGCTCGCGTCACGTGGATGTTCATCGACTATCAGTTCACCGACAACCTGAGCGGCCAAGTGGGGCGGGTCAAGTTTCCCTTCGGAATCTACAACGAGTACATCGACACGAGGGCGTTGCAAATGTCCGTTGGCAAACCGTTCGCCTACTCGTTGGAAGCGGATATGACTTATGACGCGTATCAGGGGCTCGGCATCAACTATGCATTGGACCTTGTCCGTTTGGGTCGACTGACCATCCAGGGTTTCGGCGGCGATATCTTCACGCCTGCCAGCCCCTTCGTTACACCGCCATTTCCCGAGCAGTTTCAGATGGGAAATCTCGAGGCCGTTACAAATGACCTGCACGTGTGGGGCGCAAAGATCACTTGGGAGACACCAATTGAAGGTTTGCGCTTTTTGCTCTCCGCCAATCAGACCAAAATCATTACGACCGCCGACAACGGTCAGGCGCCCAATCAGCCCGGGCTGGAAAACCGCTGGATGCTCTCAGCGGACTACGTAACCGACCGCCTGGACCTGAAAGCGGAATTAAACCGTCACAAGTACCCGGGGCTCTCCGGGTTCCCGGACCAGAACTCATACGCGTGGTATGTGCAAGCTGGTTTTCCCATTGGCAAATGGACGCCCTACACGCGATATGACGCCGTGAGCACCGACATGAGCCAGTCGTCCAATCCGAGCTACTACCAACACACGGTTGTGCTCGGCATTAATCGCAAGCTAACGCCAAATCTGAACCTGCGTGTCGAAGATGAGTTTAATCACGGCTACGCGCTACCGGTGGCCGCGGGAGAGACAATGACAGGCGCCGGCAAGTCCAACTGGCAACTGTTTGCGGCCCAGATCAACTTTATGTTCTGAGAGGAGCGCTGCCGTGCGATGCAAGACCGTCCTCTGTGTGCTGATCGCAGCGCTGCTGTGGCCCTTTGCCGTAACTATGGCGGCCGAAGACTTTGTAATCATCGTAAACAAGGACAACACCAACGCGGTCGACCGCGAGCTGGTGACAAAGATCTATCGAGGGGAAACCAAGTCCTGGGCGGGCGGTGGCAGTGTCGTGCCTTACGCATTGCCGGAGGAGAATACGGTACGCGCGGCCTTTGACAAGGCGCTGCTGAACAAATCACCTGCGCAATCCAAAGCGCTTTGGGCCCAACTTACGTTTACAGGCAAAGCGCTGCCACCAAAAATCGCGGACTCGGACGCCGAGGTGGTGAAGGCCGTTTCGGAAAATAAAAATGCAATCGGATACGTTGCGCCGCACGCTGCCAGCGACAAGGTTAAGGTCGTCAAATAGGGCCCGCACAGACGGGCAGCAACGGAGCAAACCATCATGAGTCTTAAGCTGCGTATCTGGCTGTTGCCGTCGATCGCAGCCGCGATCTTCCTGATCAGCGGCACCATCATTGGGGCGATCTTGGCCAGTGCGAAGAGCGCAATATCCACGGTTGGCAACACTGACTATCCGTTCTTGGAGCAGAGCAATCGTTTCGCTGCCCAACTTGAGGCACTGCAAGCAACCATTGCCGGCGCTGTTGCCCAAGGGGAAAAATCCCGACTCGCCGACGCTGAGGAGGCCGCCGCGGCGATGCGCAAGACCCTACAGGCAATGCATGAAGGCGCTGATCACAGACAGGAAGCCTCTACGTTGTCATCGCAATTTGAGGAGTACTACGGCGCGGCGTTAACCTCTGCCCGTATGTTCTTGGGCCTGGAAAAGGCCGATGGCAATGAGTCCGTCGCGCGTATGCAAGACTCGCTTCAGACGCTGCAAGCCACAGTCAAAACGGCCCAGGCCGCAGCCAGACAGGCATTCGATCAAAGTCTGGTACGTGCCAACACCGGTGCGCAAAACGCACTTTGGACAATGGGCGCCGCCGCCATTGTCGTAATTGCGGTATTGGGCGCCGGTTCCTATTGGCTAGTACTGAGCATCTGGCGGCAAATTGGGGGTGAACCAGAATATGCGCGCAAGGTGTTGCGCGACATGGCGCAAGGAGACTTGTCGCAACGGATCGCGGTTTGCGCGCGAGCTGAAACCAGCGTGCTGGCGGCAGTTTGTGAAATGTCCGACGGCCTTGCTGCGCTCATCGCCAACGTGCGCGGAGGCACCGAGACCATTGCAACGGCATCGCGCCAAATTGCCGCAAGCAACCGGGATCTGAGCAGCCGCACCGAGGAGCAGGCCTCAGCGCTGCAGCGCACGGCCGCATCCATGGAGCAGATCAGCACCACGGTAAAGCAAAGTGCGGACAACGCTCAGCAGGCGACGCATCTGGCGCTTATGGCCACACAGGCGGCCGACAGGGGCGGAGCAGTCGTTGGAGAGGTAGTTGCCACGATGGACGACATTCTCTCGTCGAGCAAAAGGATCGGAGAAATTGTCGGCGTAATTGACAGCATCGCCTTTCAGACGAACATCCTGGCGCTTAACGCAGCCGTTGAGGCGGCGCGCGCAGGAGAGGGCGGGCGTGGTTTTGCGGTCGTTGCCGGCGAAGTCCGCAATCTAGCGCAACGCTGTGCACAGGCCGCGCGCGAGATCAAGAACATGATCTCGGAGTCGGTGCAAAAGGTCGATGGCGGCAGTCGTCTCGTTAACCAAGCCGGTACGTCGATGGAAGAAATCGTCGCCCAGGTCAAACGCGTTAACGCGCTCATTGGAGAGATTTCTGCCACCGCCGTCGAACAATCTCAAGGCATTTTGCAGGTGACCGACGCAGTGACGAAGATGGATCGGGTCACTCAGCAAAATTCGGCGTTGGTCGAACAAAGCGCGGCAGCCGCCGACAGCCTGCGGGGTGAGTCGACAAAGCTCGCCGACGCCGCATCAGTCTTCAAGATTCCCCAAAAGGCACACAGCTATGCCGTCTAGGTTCGCCGTAAAGCGGGCCCCTTACACCATAGCCCTTACCATTTGTGAGGCCGACGCGTACACTTGATTGTCGCCGCGCGCCATTTCGCTTCAAAAGGCAGGCAAAGCCGCATTGCAATGGCCGGCGGCGGCATCAGTTCACTCGTTGCCGTTTTTTCGCACATGGTCACTGCGATCACCCGCGGATCTGCCCCCAACCCGATCGATCTGATCGTTCAAGTCAACCGCGGTCGATCGGCGCAGCTGTTGCAGCGCAAGTTCGATGCGATGGCCGAAGATCGCTTTGTCTTTTTGCGTGCCACCGCGATGCTCGGACACCGTGCGGTGGACTTTGCTGCTTTGCCGACCGCACCACTGGGTTGGGTCTGCGGGGACCTGCATCTGCAAAATTTTGGCTGCTTCCGTGGCCTTAATCGCCTAGTGTATTTTGATTTGAACGATTTTGATGAAGCGGCGCGATTGCCCGTGTCGGTGGATTTGCTTCGTTTTCTTGGCAGCATTTATAGCGCAGCGCCGGGAATAGCCATGGAACGCACGGCGGCTAGCGCCATGGTGCAACTGGCGCTAGGCGCGTACGCGGCGGCGCTTGTGCGGGGCAAGGCGTTTTGGCTTGAACGTGAAACGGCAACCGGGGCGATTGGCGCTTTGCTCACACAGGCTAGTAGCCGCAAGCGACGCAGCCTGCTTGGCGCACGCACGATCGTCATCGGCTCTCGCCGCCAGGTCAAAGTCGACGGCGTGCGTTACCTACCGGTGCCGGGCGGTGCCGCAATACGGGCGCATATTGGCAACGCTCTGGAAGAGCTGGCGCGGCACTTTGGCAACCGAGAGTTCTTCGAGCTGCGCGACGTCGCATTTCGCGTTGCAGGTATGGGCAGCCTGGGCGTGCCGCGCTACGTTGCGCTGGTCCGAGGCAAAGGCGATCCGGATCGCAATGCCCTGATCGATTTTAAAAAGGCGGTTCCCTCCGCTGCGGCAAATGCGTTGCCCAAGTATGAGCAGCCTCGCTGGTCAAACGAGGCGGCACGCGTCGTCGGCGTGCAGGACATCTGTCAAGCGGCTTCGCCCGCGTATTTGTCCGCAATGAACCTGGGCAACACTGCTTTTGTCGTGCGCGAGCTGCAGCCGGTTGAGGACAGAATGGCACTGGCACCCCTAGTGCAGCGCATTAATCGACTCGATGACACGCTGCAGTCAATGGCGCGGCTGACGGCGTACGCGCAGCTGCGCAGCGCTGGGCGCACAGGTGCCGCGGCGGTGGATGACCTGATCGCGTTTGGACATCAACTGCTACAGCGCCCGCGCCGATGGCTTGAGGCAGCACGCGCAATCGACGCGGCCAACAGCGCTGCGTTTGCAACGTTTCGTAGTGCCTGGCAAGCCGGCGACGAGCGTTTGCACGCGCTTTGCGCCGCAGACTCACCGGGCGCACGCAAGCGTGCTGCGCGCAAACCCGCGAGTGCTCCAATACCAACCGGCGCTGCGCAACGGCGAAGCCCATTGCGGCGCCGCGCCCGCAGCTGAGCGTCGGGCGCAGGCGCCAAATGCTTACGACGGATGCTTGCCTTTGGCGCCTTTTTGCGCGCAGATTGCTCGCAGATACGATGTTTTGATATAATTGTTTTATTGTGGCTTGAGACCAGCGTGGTCGCTTCGCTCGATCACCTCGCCACAAGGTCAGTTCCGACTCCCAAGTATTTGTCCGTTCGTCTGCAATCCACTGGTCGATGAGCGCTTCGCTTCCCTGGGGGGAGCGACGGCAGGCCGACTTTTATAGGTTCTTTTATGTCTTTTGCAAACCTTGGTTTATCCGATGCGCTTTTGCGTGCGGTAGCAAACGCCGGTTACGCCCGGCCGACTGCGATCCAGACGCAAGCAATACCGCTCGTGCTGTCAGGAGCCGATCTGCTTGCGGGCGCTCAGACTGGCACGGGCAAAACCGCCGCGTTCGTGCTGCCGATCCTGCAGCGCTTGAGTGCTTCGAGTGACGCGAGCGCCTCGCCAGGTAGCGCGCGGAAGGCCGCGCGCAAAATCCACGCTCTTATCCTTGCGCCGACCCGCGAGCTTGCGGCGCAGATCGAAGAAAGCGTGCGCACGTACGGGAAGTATTCCGATGTTTCGTCTTGCGCCGTGTTCGGTGGCGTCTCCATCAATTCGCAGATCGATCGACTGCGCCGTGGTGTGGACCTTCTCGTTGCAACGCCCGGACGCCTGCTCGACCATTGTGGACAAGGCACGGTCGATCTATCGGCTGTGCAGGTGCTTGTGCTCGATGAAGCCGATCGGATGCTCGACATGGGGTTTCTGCCGGACATCAAGCGGATACTCGCGATCTTGCCCCGGCGGCGCCAAAACCTGCTGTTTTCCGCGACGTTCGGCGAGGCGATCCGTGCGCTTGCCCATTCATTGCTCAAAGAGCCCCGGCACATCGAAGTGACGCCGCGAAATTCGACGGTGGAATCGGTGGTTCAGACCGTGCACCCGGTAAACAATGGACGCAAGACCGAGCTGCTCTTGCACTTGATCGAGCAGGGTAATTGGTTTCAGGTTCTCGTGTTTACGCGCACCAAGCACGGCGCCAACCGGCTTGCGGCGCAATTGGAAAAAGGCAGGGTATCCGCGCTGGCGATTCACGGCAACAAGACTCAAAACGCGCGCACTCGAGCGCTGACGCAATTCAAGAGCGGCAAGCTGCAGGTGCTGGTGGCAACCGACATTGCCGCGCGCGGCCTCGATATCGATCAGTTGCCGCACGTGGTGAACTATGAGCTGCCGCACGTACCGGAAGACTATGTCCACCGGATCGGCCGAACCGGGCGCGCGGGCGCTGGCGGCCAAGCCCTGTCCTTGGTCAGCGCAGAAGAAGGCAGCCGGCTGCGCGATATCGAACGCTTGATCAAGCGTCCAATTGCCCGCGTTGTCGTTCCCGGCTTTGAGCCCGAAAGACTTAGCGCGAAAGCGCCGCAGCCTCAGACGAAGGACGATCGGCAGCGCCAAATCCAATCGCCGTCGCGCTCGGTGCCCAGGACCGTTGGCGCCCGCCCCGCCGCATCGCACCGCGATGCCTTGCGCCGCACGGACGCACGTGCCTCCGGGGGCCGTGGCAAAACCGATAGCACGGCGGGGGCACAAGCACGCAGAGGCGTTCCGAATGTTGCAGAAGTCCACAGCCGTCGCGCACCCGCACATGGCATGGTGGCGCGGCCAGGGCCCGCGCGCTCGGAGCGCAACATTTGGAGCCGGGGCGGTGCAGAAAAGGTAGGCAGCAGTAAACATGCACTCAAAGCACAGGGACAAACGGGGTCTTCATCGCTTGTGCGCAGTAATCGAGCGCCTGGAAAAAACGCGCTCCCACCGGTTCGCCGGGGCCGCTAGTTGGCGCGCACCTTGTGTGCGAAGCCCGCGGCGATCTGCTTGCCCGAACTAGTCCTTTTGTTCTTCCTTGGGTAAAAAGCGAAGCGCCACGCCGTTGTTGCAAAAACGCAGACCGGTCGGATTGGGACCGTCGGCAAAAACATGTCCATGGTGGCCGCCGCAACGCGAGCAGTGATATTCCGTACGCGGCTGAGCAAGACGGTTGTCCGCTTCGAATTCCAGCGCGCCGGGCAACGCCGCATAAAAACTTGGCCAACCTGATCCGCTATCGTACTTTGTCTCGCTCGTAAAGAGTGGTTGACCGCATCCCGCGCAAACAAAAACTCCTTCGCGCTTTTCATCGTTTAGCAGGCTCGTGAATGCGCGCTCGGTGCCCCCGCAGCGCAAAACCTCGTGCGCCAACTCCGACAATTCCTCGC
The DNA here is from genome assembly GCA_964608115.1 of uncultured Burkholderiaceae bacterium. Classification (GTDB taxonomy): domain Bacteria; phylum Pseudomonadota; class Gammaproteobacteria; order Burkholderiales; family Burkholderiaceae_F; genus GJ-E10. The sequence goes on from CAZSOI010000278.1 coordinate 7,064, forward strand.
TTGCCGCAAATTCGCTTTTGTCGGCTGCCTTGCCCGATTCCGAGTTCTTCATCTTCTCTTACCCCCGAATGCGGGCGCTGCGATTTGTCTTTCGGTCAACGGGGCAAGCGCCCGCCCTTGCAATTATCTGCCGCCGATCCACCCTCGCAACGCCTCTCCCGTAGGGGTATTAACCCTGGCAACCTGCGCTGGGGGACCAACGCCCACGACTTGTCCGCCGCGCTCGCCTCCATCGGGGCCCAGGTCGATGATCCAATCCGCCTGAGCGATCATGTCGAGATTGTGTTCGACGATGACCACTGTGTGGCCGGCGTCGACGAGGCGGTGCAAAGCTTGCAAAAGCAACTGCACATCGGCCATAGATAGCC
>CAZSOI010000279.1:0-9497 GCA_964608115.1 uncultured Burkholderiaceae bacterium
TCTTGCGGTCTTTTTCGGCCGGATTCAAAAAGATGCCCCAACGGTACTCGGGCATCTTCACGTAACCAAATTGCGCCCAGCCTTGCGGGTCCACCCTGACGGCGGTACGTAGGTAGACATCGACTTTTTGCGAATTCTCGGGACCCATTTCGTTCCACCAGCTCAGGTAGCTGGGCTGCCACTGCTCGAGTGCCCGCTGCAGCGTGCGATCCTCGCTCAGGTTGACGTTGTTGGGGATCTTTTCGTTGTAATCGATGCTCGACATCGCTATCTCCGTAAATGAATTCTTCTGGCCCGTGAGCTATTTGCTCTAGCCGCCCGAACTTGTTCGAAAATCAGACCCGGTTCCAATCAAACGCCGCCTTATCGCCCTTGCCGTAGACTTTCAGCGCACCTTTCTCGCCAACTGCGTTGGGCCGTTGAAAGATCCAGTTTTGCCAAGCCGTCAATCGACCGAAGATGCGCGTGTGCATGGTCTCTTTGCCGTTAAAGCGCAGATTCGCTTCCATTCCCGTGAGCGCATCGGGTGACATCGCAACGCGCTCCTCAATGGCAATGCGCACTTCGTCATTCCAGTCGATATCGTCGGGAGCCGATGTCACCAGACCAAGGCTTAAAGCCGTCTGGCCGTCGAGCGCCAAGCCGGCTTTAGCGCGAACCGCTTCGAGTGCGGGCGCCTCATCGTAAAAACGCCGGCCCAGGCGGCTTTGGCCCGTATTCATCGGATACAAGGCAAAGTTCACTTCGCCGACGGTGATTTTTGGCGCGTCCGCATCGCCTGGTGCAAGGGCCAGCTGGTACACGCGATCGCAGGCAAGCGCCAGTTCGAGAAAAGATCCCGCAAAACACGAACCTGGCTCGATGAGCGCAAACATGCTGCGCGAGGAAACATCCAGGCGACTGAGCGCTCTGCGCATCAGACCAATCGTCTCACGGGCAAACCAATGCTCCTTGTTGGCAAGAACGGTGCTGTCCATCGCCAAGACCGTCGCAGAATCACCCTTGCTCTTGATCAGCCAGGTGCCAATATCGAGTTCGTTGGTACGCATGGACAGGATCGCGTCGTCGAGCTCGCGCGCAAGGCTCAAGGGGTACCAGTCGGCGCCCAATTGCGTGATCGCCTCCGGCGTGCTCGGCTGCGGCCCCGTTGGCCCCACCACGGTAAAGGTCGCGGTGCGCCGAACTCGGTCGATATCGACGCTCAGGTGCGGATAGCGCAGCGCATCGGCCTCGATGACTCGGGTTAACGGCGTTAGCGCAATTCCTTTTGCACTGGCCGGGCGGTCACTGCCCTGCGCAAGCGCCAACGCGCGCTCGCGCACGGCCTGCGCAAAGACGGCCGGCTTGGCAATGGCATCGACCAGGCGCCAGTCCTTGGCCCTTTGTCCGCGCACGCCCTCACTGGTCGTGCAGAAAATGTCCGCAAGGTCATGGCGTACGTGGCGCTTATCGGTCAATCGCGTCAACCCGCCGGTTCCAGGCAGCACACCGAGTAACGGCACTTCGGGAAGACTGACGGCGGAGGACCGGTCATCGACCAAGATGATTTCATCGCAGGCCAGTGCCAATTCATATCCGCCGCCGGCGCACGCGCCGTTGACCGCTGCCAGAAATTTCAGAGCGCCGTCGCGGGAGGAATCTTCCATTCCGTTGCGGGTCTCGTTGGTGAACTTGCAAAAATTCACCTTCCAGGCATGGCTGGAGACACCGAGCATGAAAATATTGGCCCCGGAACAAAACACTTTATCGCGCGCGCTCGTTACAACGACCGTGCGCACTTGCGGGTGCTCAAAGCGAATGCGATTGAGCGCATCGTTTAGCTCGATGTCAACGCCCAGGTCATAACTGTTGAGCTTGAGTTTGTAGCCCGGACGCAATCCGCCGTCCTCATCAAAGTTCGCCACTAGCGTGGCGATGGGGCCGTCGAATTGCAGTTTCCAATGCCGGTACTTGGACGGATGCGTTTGATAATCGACGCGCGGGGCGCTGCTCACGGGTTCAGCTCCTTAGCAAACTGAAAAAGAGAATCGTTTCTATAGCGAGTTAAGGCACTATAATGCATTACACTACGACCAGTCAAGCACTTTAATGCATTATTTGGCTATCGGTCCCGCCGCAAGGCACGGAAAACGAGCTCTCGCAACGCCGCGTAGGTCTGCTCCAGGGGACGGTCGCTCGTGTTCAGCGCGAATTCGGCCTTCGAATAAAACGCCGAGCGGCCTGCAAGGATGCGCTTCAGATCCTCCATTGCCTCTTTGCTATCGGCCATTGGACGCAGGTCGCCCTGCGCAACGACACGCTTCATGTGATCTTCAGGATCGGCCTGCAGCCAAACAGTCGTGCAATGCGCCAGCAGCAAGTTAAAGGTCGCAGCATCCGAGACGAGCCCACCCGGCGTGGCGATGACGGCCTCCGGGTAGATCTGTATTGCCTCCTCTAGCGCGCGGCGCTCGTAGCGCCGGTAGGCGTTTACGCCATAAAGCGCCTGGATCTCCGCGACCGTGCAGCCAGCGAATTTTTCGATCTCGCGGCTAAGCTCAACGAAAGGAAAGCCCAGATCCTCAGCGAGCATGTGGCCCAGCGTCGATTTACCCGCCCCACGCAATCCAATCAGCGCTACGCGCGAGCTGCGAGCACTGTTCTCGCCGCCCATGCCGAGCATCTCCCCGATTGCGGCGCGCACACGCCGCAGCGTCGCCTCGTCGCGGTGCTCGAGCAGCTCACGAATCAGCAGCCATTCGGGAGAGGAGGTAGTAACGTCGCCAATGAGTTCGGCCAGCGTGCACTGAAGGGCCTGCGCGACCTGCAACAAGACCAGAATCGATGCATTGCCGACGCCATACTCGAGGTTAGCCAAGTGGCGCTCGGAAACGCCAGCGGCGTGGGCCAGCGCTTTGCGCGCCATCGCCTTGCGGGCGCGCAGCTCCCGCACCCGTGCGCCGAGTCCAACAAGGAAGGGATTTTTTTCCTCGCGCTCAAGCGCATCATCCAGTGGTGCCTGTAAATCCACCGCTTGACGCTCAGATATCACGGAAGGCGTGGCCATAGGGACGCAATGCAGTATAGTGCTTGACAGAGCTTGACTTGGATACTAAAGTACATATGCGCACAATACTGCATGTGCCTGCGGCGAGCAAGTAGAAACGTACCGCAAGGAGAGGGAGAGCATGTCGCCTACGGAACTTCGCGAACAAGTTGCGCAACTTACCTCTGAGCTTTCGGGCCGTGCACTCGATTCGGCGCTCGATGCCTGGCTAAATGCGCAATACGGTCCCACGAGCGCCACCTTCGCCAGACTCAAAAGCGCCTGTCAGGCAGGTGTGGCCGAAGGCTGGTTATGCAATCGCGAAGGTGGCGGCATTCGGTACGGGAGAATTTTCAAACCGGCACCCGACTTACACGGCTTTTCGGTCGACGTCGTCGACATGAAAAACATTGCCGGACCGCACCACTCGCACCCTAATGGCGAAATCGACTTGATCATGCCAATAGAAGGCGATGCACGCTTTGATGGCCGCGCCGCGGGCTGGCTTGTGTGTCCACCAGCAAGCGCACACCGGCCCACGGTGTCCGATGGGCGCGCACTGGTGCTGTATCTGCTGCGCGACGGTCGCATCGATTTCACGCGGTAAACACCAGCTCATGCCCGAGCTACTGAAAAACTACCTCGGCGGCCGATGGCACAGCGCGGCCGTGCAGACGGTCCCGCTATTTGATCCCGTTTTGGGCACGGAACTGGTTCGTGTCGGGGCAGCCGGCCTGGATCTGGCGGGCGGATTTTCCTTCGCCCGGCAAAACGGCGGCCCAGCGCTTCGGGCAATGACCTACGGCGAGCGCGCGACAATGCTTGGCGCCATCGGCAAAGTACTGCAGAGCCATCGAGATGAGTACTTTCACATAGCCACCGCCAACAGCGGCACCGTGCGCAACGATTCGGCCTTCGATATTGATGGGGGGCTTTACACCCTTGGCTTTTACGCGAGGCTCGGCGAACCGCTGGGCGAGCGGCGCGTATTGCTTGACGGCGAACCTGCGCGCTTGGGCAAAGATCCACTTTTTCAGTCGCAGCACCTCTTATGTCCAACCCGCGGTCTTGCCTTGCTGATCAACGCCTTTAATTTTCCCAGCTGGGGTTTGTGGGAAAAAGCGGCACCGGCGTTGCTATCAGGCGTGCCAGTCGTCGTCAAGCCAGCAACAGCCACTGCGTGGCTCGCACAAAAGATGGTGGCCGATGTCATCGATGCCAACGTTGTGCCGCCCGGTGCGCTATCGATCGTGTGCGGCAGCTCAGCGGGACTGATGGATCCGTTGCAGGCACACGATGTGCTCTCTTTCACGGGGTCGGCGCAAACGGCCGCCGTAATCCGCGGCCATGATGCGGTGACACAGCGCTCGGTTCGCGTAAACATTGAGGCCGACAGCCTCAACGCCGCGGTGCTGCTTCCGGGCGAGACGCCAGCAAGCAGCGCCTTTGATCTGTTCGTCAAGGAAGTCACGCGCGAGATGACCGTAAAGTCCGGGCAAAAATGCACCGCGATCCGCCGCATACTGGTGCCCGAGTCGCTGTACTCCGCGGCGGCCGAAGCAATTAGCACCCGGTTGGAGCAAATTACAGTGGGCAACCCGCGTAACGATTCCGTACGCATGGGCTCGCTGGTCAGTCGCACGCAACTTAAATCCGTGCAGGATGGCTTGGCGCTTTTGCAGCAGCATACGAAAACGCTGCACGATGGGGCACGCCACGCCTTCATCGACGCCGATCCCGCCACTGCCGCTTGTATCGGACCCACTCTCTTGGGCACGCGAGACGCCGACCACGCCCAAGCGGTCCACGAAACCGAAGTATTTGGTCCTGTCGCAACGCTGCTCGCGTATCGCGATGTGGACCACGCGATGGCACTAGCCCGCCGCGGCCAAGGCTCGCTGGTTGCTTCGATCTACGGAAGTGACCCGGCGGCGCTGGCGGCCAGTGCCATTGAGCTCGCCGACAGCCATGGGCGCGTACACGTCATCTCGCCCGACGTTGCTTCCTCGCAAACCGGACACGGAAACGTGATGCCTCAATCGCTACACGGCGGGCCGGGCCGCGCGGGTGGTGGCGAGGAACTCGGCGCAATGCGAGCGCTTACCTTTTACCATCGACGCAGCGCCTTACAGTCGAGCACGAACCTATTTTCGCACCTGCCGTCGGCACCGATCTGAGTCACTTGCCGGCAACTGGGAGAAGACCTTGAACGCCGTGAGCCACGTTCCCCCACCGGGCACACCCTTTAACTTTGCGCAGCACCTTCTCGATCGCAATACAGGGCGACCAGACAAGATCGCCTATATCGACGATAGCGGGCAACTGAGCTACGGCGCTTTGGCCGAGCGCGTGCGCCGCACGGCCGCGGCGCTGCTCGCAAGTGGTGTGCGGCGCGAAGAGCGCGTGCTGTTACTGATGCACGATTGCAACGACTGGCCTGTCGCATTCCTTGGGGCCTTGTATGCAGGTGTCGTACCCGTTGCTGTGAACACGCTGCTGACCGCGAGCGATTACGCCTACATGCTGCGACACAGTCGCTCACAGGCCGCGCTGGTATCGGCGGCGCTTTTGCCCACGTTTCAGGCCGCCCTCGCCGAGGCGGCCCAAATCGGCGGGCACGAGGTTAAACGACTCATCGTCTCACGCCCACAGGCCGCGTTGCCCGAAGGCGCAGATGCGCTCGAGGTCTTGCTCGAACGTCATGCACCACTGCGGCAGGCCGCGGATACCGGCCCCGACGATCCGGGTTTTTGGCTGTACTCCTCGGGCTCCACGGGCCGCCCAAAGGGCGCGGTGCACACGCACGGCAATCCCTATTGGACGGCGGAGCTTTATGGAACACCGATTTTGGGACTAACCGAGCGCGACCTGTGCTTTTCCGCAGCCAAACTGTTCTTCGCCTATGGGCTGGGCAACTCCCTGAGCTTTCCGCTAAGCGTGGGGGCAAGCGTCGTTCTGATGGCCGAGCGGCCAACGCCAGAGGCCACTTTCAAACGCTTGATCGAGCGCCGGCCAACCATCTTCTTTGGTGCACCGACGGGATTTGCGGGCATGCTTGCCTCCCCCAAACTGCCCGCGCGCAGCGAGGTTTCGCTTCGCCTAGTTTCTTCAGCTGGTGAAGCACTGCCAGCAGAGCTTGGCGAGCGCTTCACGGCACACTTTGGTGTGGAAATTATTGACGGCATCGGTTCAACGGAGATGCTGCACATCTTCCTCTCGAACCGACCCGGTCAAGTGCGTTACGGCACGACCGGCTACCCGGTCCCGGGCTATGTGATCGAGCTGCGGGGCGAAGACGGCCACCTTGTGGCCGACGGTGAAACGGGTGATTTGTTTGTCCAAGGTCCGAGTTCCGCATTGGCATATTGGGGCAACCGCGAGAAATCGCGCGAAACCTTCCAGGGGGCCTGGACTAAGAGCGGCGACAAGTACGTGCGCAACGCCGATGGCACTTACACCTACGCCGGGCGCACGGACGACATGTTGAAAGTAAGCGGAGTATATGTCTCGCCCTTCGAGGTGGAGGCCACGCTCATTCAGCACCCTGCGGTGCTCGAAGCCGCGGTAATTGGTGTTCCCGATGCACAGGGACTCACCAAGACCAAGGCCTTTGTGGTGCTCAAAACCGGAGCGCGTGCGCTCGAGACTGAGCTCAAGGAGTTCGTAAAGGGTCGGCTTGCGCCCTATAAGTACCCGCGGCTGATCGAATTTGTGAGCGAGCTTCCCAAAACCGCCACCGGCAAGATCCAGCGCTTTAAGCTGCGAGAGCGCGAGACCGCGGCAAAGTGACGACCAGCATTGAGTTTGTCGACATCAACTGGGCCTCTCGCAAGGTGCGGGTCGAGCATCAGTGGATCAATCGCATCAAGCTGAATGCACCTCTGATCGTCTTTTTGCACGAAGGTCTGGGTTCGCTGACGATGTGGCGCGATTTTCCGCAGCGCATGTGCGATGCCGCGGGTTGTCGCGGGCTCGTGTATTCGCGCCCTGGGTATGGACGATCCACGCCGCGCGCGGCCAACGAAGCATGGGGTCTGGACTTCATGCACCGGCAGGCACACGAGGTACTGCCGGCACTTTTTTTGGCGCTGGGGATCGATGTCGACGCGCATCCACCGTGGCTCTTTGGTCATAGCGACGGCGGGTCAATAACGCTGCTTTATGCAGCACGCTTCCCACAACATTTGGCAGGAGCCATCGTGCTTGCACCGCACATCGTGGTCGAGGACCTGTCGGTGGCCAGCATCCAGAAGGCTCGCACGGCGTATCTGCAGACCGACCTGCGCCAGCGCCTGTCAAAGTACCACGACGACCCGGACTCGGCCTTCTGGGGTTGGAACGACATCTGGTTGCACCCCCCTTTTCGGGAATGGTCCATCGAAGCAGAGCTCGATTCGGTACGCTGTCCCCTGCTCGCCGTGCAAGGTCTTGACGATGAATATGGCACACTCGAACAGATTCATGGCATCGCACGACGGGTGCCGCAGACGCAAACCCTCGAACTGGCGCAATGTGGTCATTCGCCGCATCGCGACCAGCCCGAGCAGCTGATCGAGGCGGCAACAAAATTCCTACGACAGTACACATGAGGAGACATACCTTGAAAAAGATCCGATTTGCGCTGACCGCTACCGCGCTGGCGCTGTGCGCACCGCTGGCTTCGTCCCAGACCGCCAGCAAGATCAAGGTCGGCTTGATGCTGCCTGCCTCAGGCACATACGCAGCGCTGGGCAGCGCAATCGAAAACGGTTTTAAGCTCTACGTGGCCGAGCAAGGCGGCAAGCTCGGTGGCCGCGAGATCGAGTATGCCCGTATCGATGACGAGTCCGACCCCGCCAAGGCCGTCGACAACGTCAACAAGCTGCTCAAGCGCGATAACGTCGACGTGTTGGTTGGCACCGTGCACTCCGGGGTCGCGACGGCAATGGCGAAAGTCGCCAAGGAAACCGGCACGCTTTATATCGATCCGAATGCAGGTGCCGACGCGGTTACTGGTTCGATGTGTGCTTTGACTACTTTCCGTAGCTCGTTTTCCAACTGGCAGCCGGGTTATGCCATGGGCGAAGTCGTGGCGGCCAAAGGCTACAAGAATGTAGTCACGATTACTTGGAAATACGCCGCGGGAGACGAATCGGTGCGTGGATTTAAGGAGGCTTTCGAGAAGGCGGGCGGCAAGGTTGTCAAGGAACTCAATCTGCCCTTTCCCAACGTCGAGTTCCAACCCCTGCTGACGGAGATTGCCGCAATCAAACCCGATGCCGTCTACACCTTCTTCGCGGGAGCGGGTGCGATCAAGTTCGTCAAGGACTACGCGGCCGCGGGACTGAAGAAAAGCATTCCCCTGTATGGAGCCGGATTTCTGACCGACGGCACGCTCGAAGCGCAGGGCGCCGATGCCGAGGGACTTTTGACCACGCTGCATTACGCCGATGGCCTGGGTACCGCGCGTGATAACGCCTTTCGCCAGTCCTATGCCAAGGCCTACAAGGCGGAACCGGATGTCTATGCGGTGCAAGGCTACGACGCCGCGCAAATGCTCGCCATCGGGCTAAACGCGGTCAAAGGCGACTTGACCAAAAAGGCGGAGTTTGCAATGGCCATCGAGAAGGCAAAGATCGACAGCCCTCGCGGAGCTTTTACGCTTTCGCGCTCGCACAATCCGGTACAAGACATCTACCTGCGCCAGGTCGTGGGCAAAGAAAACAAGATGATCGGTGTGGCCAGCAAGGCGCTGGCCGATCCAGGCCGAGGCTGTACGCTGTAGGCGCCGGGCATTTTAGGCCGGGCCCGCGCTGCAAGGCGTGGCTCGGCCGATCCGATGAGTCTTCGCGATGGACGCTACGGCCTTTTTCGTCCAATGCCTAAATGCCCTGCAGTACGGTCTGCTGCTTTTTCTCGTTGCCTCCGGGCTGACGCTGATCTTTGGCATCATGGGCGTCATCAATCTGGCGCACGGCAGCTTCTACATGATCGGTGCCTATATGGCCTACGTGCTGGCGCCGATCGTCGGAGCAAGCTTTGGTGGGGGGTTTTTTGCAACCTTGCTCGTCGGAGTTGCACTTTCCGTGCTGCTTGGGTATGTGCTTGAGTGGGCTTTTTTCAGCTACCTGTATGAACGCGAACACCTGCAACAGGTGCTCATGACGTATGGTTTGATTCTGGTTTTTGAAGAGCTGCGTAGCATACTGGTCGATAACGACGCGCACGGCGTCGCGCCGCCGCAGTGGCTCTCTGGGTCCCTGCCCCTGGGTGGTTTGATGACCTACCCCGTCTACCGACTCTTTATCTCCGCCGTGTGCCTGCTTGTTGCCACAGGCATGTACTACGTGTTCAAGCACACGCGACTGGGAATGATGATTCGCGCCGGCAGCACCAACCGGGAAATGGTGCAGTCGCTTGGCATCGATGTCACGTTCCTTTACCGCGTGGTATTTGCCGCGGGCGTAGCCCTCGCCGTGCTCGCGGGCATGAT
>CAZSOI010000280.1:0-15091 GCA_964608115.1 uncultured Burkholderiaceae bacterium
CGATCTGCAGTCCCAGGCCGCGCGAACCGCCAGTGACCAGCGCGACTTGTCCGCTAAGGTGGAATAGATCCATAACGGCCATTGCAGCTCCTCCTTAGCAGACTTCGAACAGCCCCGCCGCGCCCTGCCCCCCGCCCACACACATCGTCACGACGACATACTTGACCCCACGGCGTTTCCCTTCGATCAGCGCATGCCCAGTGAGGCGCGAACCGCTAACACCGTACGGATGACCGATGGCAATGGCGCCACCGTTGACGTTGAGCCGTTCGTCGGGAATGCCGAGCTTGTCGCGGCAGTACAGCACTTGGCAGGCAAAGGCCTCGTTAAGTTCCCACAGACCGATATCCTGCATGCGCACACCGGTGCGCTGCAACAGGCGGGGAACGGCGAAAACGGGACCGATGCCCATCTCCTCGGGTTCGCAACCCGCGATGGCGAAGCCGCGGAAAATGCCCATGGGCCGCAAGCCCCGCTGCTCGGCAAATTTGCTGCTGACTACGACGCACGCTGAAGCTCCGTCCGAGAACGGGCTCGCGTTGCCCGCCGCAACCACACCGCCCGGCAACGCTGGTCGAATCTTAGATACTGCTTCAAATGTGGTATCCGGACGAAGTCCCTCATCTGCGGATATCGTCACTTGGTTCGTCGCAATCCGGCCCGTCGCCTTATCAACGACACCCATCGTCGTAGACATCGGAACGATTTCATCTTGGAATTTTCCTTCCCTCTGGGCCGCGCTGGCACGCTGCTGGCTGCGCACGCCGTATTCATCTTGCATCTGGCGCGATATCCCATATCGCTTGGCAACAAGCTCGGCCGTTTGCAGCATATCCCAGTACAGTTGCGGTTTTTGTTGCAGCAGCCAGGGATCCCGCAGCATCTTCCCGTTGGCGTCGTTTTGTACGCAAGAAATACTCTCCACGCCACCCGCGACGATTGCCGGCGCACCCTCGATCATCACTCGCTGTGCCGCCATCGCGATGGCCTGAAGCCCGCTGGAGCAAAAGCGGTTCACCGTAACCCCGCCCGTCGTCAAGGGCAAACCTGCACGCAACGCAATCGCCCGAGCGATATTGCCACCCGTGGTGCCTTCGCACAGCGCGGCTCCCATGATCACGTCCTCGACCTCTTCGGGGTCTAGGCCAGCACGCGAGACTGCGTGCTGAACAGCGTGCGCGCCCAGTGTCGCGCCGTAAGTCATATTAAATGCACCCTTCCAGCTCTTGGCCAGTCCGGTGCGCGCAGTGGAGACGATGACAGCGTCGACCATGAGACGCACTCCTTTTGTAGGGACTGCGGTGCCAATCTCAGCTAAAGCTCTTGCCTTCCTGAGACAAGTGCACAAGCAACGGCGCGGGCGTCCAAGCTTGGGCGTCGGCCGGCGACTCCTTGGCAATGCGCCGCAACGCACGCACGACGTTTGGCAGGCCAACTTCGCTGGCGTAGTGCATCGGCCCGCCCCGATGGGCCGGGAACCCGTAACCGTTTAGATAAACAATGTCGATATCCGAAGCGCGTTGCGCGATGCCATCTTCCAAAATCCGCGCACCTTCATTTACCAGTGCATAGATGCAGCGCTCCACGATCTCTTGATCTCGGACCTTGCGCGGCGTGTAGCCCCGCTCCTTGCGCCACCGCTCGATGATCTGATCGACCGCAGGGTCTGGCAATGGGTCGCGACGGCCAACCTCATAGCGATACCAGCCAGCGCCGGTCTTTTGTCCAAATCGCCCGGCTTCGCAGATTCTGTCAGCCACACTCGCCAGATCCAATTCCGGATGCTCGGCACCCCTGCGTTTACGGATGGCCCAGCCGATGTCCAGTCCCGCAAGATCGCCAACACGGAAGATCCCCATCGCCATACCAAACTGTTCCAGGCCTCGGTCGACTTGCTGCGGCGTTGCACCCATGTTGAGCAGATCATTGGCGGCCGCCCCATAGCGCGCAAGCATGCGATTGCCGATAAACCCGTCGCAGACACCGGAAACAACGGCGATTTTGCCGATTCGTTTTGACAGTTGCATTGCCGTGGCGAGCACATCTGGCGCCGTTTGCTGGCCACGCACCACCTCGAGCAGGCGCATGACGTTCGCGGGGCTGAAAAAGTGCAGTCCGATTACCTCTTGCGGTCGCTTTGTGAACTCCGCGATGCGATTCAGGTCGAGCGTCGAGGTATTCGACGCCAGAATAGCGCCTCTGCGGCAAACTTTGTCCAACGTCTCGAACACGGCCTTCTTCACCGGCAGTTCCTCGAAGACCGCCTCAATTACCAAGTCCGCATCGCTTAAATCTTCGTAGCGCAGTGTAGGCGCGATACGTCCAAAGCGGCCGTCGAGTTGCTCTTGCGAAATCTTTCCCTTGCTCAAGGAGTTTTCGTAATTCTTGCGAATCGTCGCCAGACCTCGATCGAGCGCTGCTCGGCCGGCCTCGAGCAGCATCACGGGGTACCCCGCGTTGGCGAAGGACATCGCAATGCCGCCGCCCATAGTGCCCGCACCGACGATGCCGACCTTGCGGACTTCGCGCAGCGGCGTCTCCGTCGCAAGCCCGTCGATCTTATTCGCAGCTCGCTCGGCGGCAAATACATGCCGCAACGCGCGCGATTCGGGGGTGTTCATCAGCTGCACAAACGCGGCACGCTCAAGCTTTAGCCCTTCGTCAAAGGGTTTGTTCACCGCTGCTGCCACCGCTTCCACACATTGCAGTGGCGCCGGCAGATTCCGGACGGTGCTGCGCACAGTATTGCGCGCAAATTCCAAATATGCTTCACCTGCCGAGGCCTCGATCGTCTGATCACGCAACCTTCGTAGCGGTCGCTCCTCAGCAATGACCCGTTGCGCAAAATCCAGCGCCGCGGGCAGAACTTCCCCGTCGACGACTGCATCGACGAGTCCTATCCCAGCGCATGCGGCTGCCTTGCGTGCCTGGCCCGAAAGGATCATGTTTAGCGCAGGCTCCAGGCCTATGGCTCGGGGAAGTCGTTGTGTGCCCCCGGCACCGGGTAACAGTCCTAATTTCACCTCCGGCAATCCCAGTGACGCGTCGGCCTTGGCAACGCGCCAGTGGCAAGCCAAGGCCAACTCCAACCCTCCGCCTAGACAGTTGCCGGCAATGGCTGCAATCAGTGGCTTGGACGAAGCGTCGAATGCAGCAATCACGCTTAGTAAGTTGGGCTCCTGGTAGTTCTTGGAAGTGCCGAATTCGCGCAAATCGGCCCCGACTGAGAAAACGGATTCGCCTCCCGTTAGTACCAACGCGCCCACTTGCGGATCGTTCATGGCGCGATCAAATGCTTCCAGCAGGTCGCAGCGCAGTCCGTAACTCAGTCCGTTGACGGGCGGATTGTTAAGCGCGAGCACAGCGACATTGCCACGCATGCCATATGCAAGATTGTCCATGAGCGTTGGACCCCGAGCGAAAGTCTGGAACAAGATGAGAGCAGTCGGATGAATCCAGTTCTGCAGTGCAGACGGATGTTCCGTTTTCAACCGATAATAGATAAGCATTTCCGAGGTGTAAAGCGATCTTGCGGCAAGTCGATCGTCATGTTTCTTACCGGGCTATTGTCCAAAGCCAATATCGCGTTTTCGCGGCTCGAACTGCTCGTGGTAACTGGGCTTGCGCGGCGATCTCGCGCGCAAATCGCAGGCACATAGTTTTTACGCAGGATGCGCCAGCGCAACAGGCGTCAATTAACACCGACGGATCGGCAATACGGCACGCTACCGGCGCGGCAGCTAAATCGCCAGATGCAATGTGCAAGCGCAGTCATTGGCCTCCCGCAGCGACGCGAGAACGCGATGCTTTCCATGTCGCGCGTGTGGTGCAACTGCCCAGCGCAAGTCGTTAGGCCGCGAAAGGCGTCTTTAATGGGGCAGCGCGCTCTGCAATTGTGTGACAAGCTCGATTAAGCGCGGTCGTACTTGTTCAAGCAAAAATTCCCGGGACAACTTAAAGGCCGGCCCGCCAACATTGATCGCCATGACCGGCAGACCGTTGCCGGGATCAAACGCTCGCGCGATGCCGTTCACATCTTTTTGCCAATCGCCAAAGGAGCATGTCACCCCGAGCGTTCGGTAGTCCTTCAGCGCCCTTTCGATCCCAGCGCGGACACCGCGCGCGGCCAATTCGCCAAGTGCACACGACTGTTCGACATATTCGTCTCGCTCCTCCGGCGAGGCGGCCGCCAGCCATGCACGGCCCATCGCGGTCGTTGCGACCGGAATGCGGGAGCCTACGTCGAGCGTCAACGCCAACGCGGCAGCGCTGCGACAATTCTCGACATAAATCATGGACAACTTGTCACGCACTCCGAGCGAGACCGTCGCGTTACAAAAAATGGCGAGCTCCTGCATCATTGGCCGCGCGACTTTGCGAACGTCCAACCGGGTCAACATCGCGCTTCCCAAGGCGAGGCAGGCAGTGCCCAGTCGATAACGCCCGCTTTCAGGAACATAAATGAGGTAGCCAAGCTTGGTCAGAGTCATCGCCAAGCGTGACACGGTAGATCTGGGCAACTGGCAGCGTTGCGCCAGTTCTTGGTTGCTTAACGTGCTCTCCCCTGTGCGAAAGCAAGCCAGCAACTGCAGACCTCGCGCCAGTGCGGTGACAAAATGCCGATCCTCTTTGGATTTGCGCGTCGCGGACACCCGCTTCGGTCTCCTGCTGACCGGGACAAGCGCTTTTTGTACCCGCAGACCCGTAGGGGTTGTTTTCAACTTCCTTACGTAGGCAACGCTCAAGATCAGACCCCGAACAGCAATCGCACGGCGATAAATGTACCTTTTCCTCGGACGCTGCGCATTGGTCCGGCCGAGATGCTTGCTAGCCGCTCGATCGTCACATCTACGCCCCATTGCTACAATTTCCCGGGGTCCTGGGGATTGACACATGCACGCCGCAGTCCTGACTGAGTACGGCAAACCATTGGTGCTGCAGAGCGTGCCTGTCCCCGACCCGCTCGGCGACGAGGTGCTAATCAAGGTGTTGGCGTGTGGCGTTTGCCACTCGGATCTGCACATTGCCGACGGAGATTTGCCAGGTTTTCGCGCCCTCACGAAACATCGAGTGATTCCAGGCCATGAGGTCGTGGGACGCGTGATACGTTGTGGGCCGTCCGTAACGAGCCTGCAAGTTGGCGACCGCATTGGTGTGCCTTGGCTATACCGCGCCTGCGGTGTCTGCGAACAATGCCAAGAGGGAAACGAAAACCTATGTCGCCAAAACGCAGCGGTGACCGGCATGACCGTTGACGGTGGCTACGCGCAATTCATGTGCGCAAACTCCGCTTACGCAGTGCGTATTCCTCACGAGCTGCGCGATGAAGAGGCGGCTCCCCTGCTTTGCGCTGGCGTGACCAGCTATCGCGCTCTGAGGAAAGCGGGAGTGGCTGCGGGACAGCGTGTGGCGATATTCGGAGTCGGTGGCCTAGGTCACCTGGCTTTGCAGCTCGCCCGCGCGATGGGAGCCGAGGTGTTCGCCTTGGACGTGAGCGAGGAAAAGCTGACATTTGCGCGCGAACTGGGAGCCGAACATATCGTAAATGTGGCTGATCCCGAGGGGCTAAAATCGCTGCGAAGAAGCGGCGGAGTCCACGCCGCGGTCGTCACCTCGGCAGCACAAGCGGCCTACAACGCGGCCCTCAAGGCGCTGCGCCCCGGCGGGACATTGTGTGTAGTCGGATTGCCGCCGGAGCCGATTCAATTTCAAGCGCTTGCGCTTGTTAATAGCGAAGCGCATATCGTTGGCTCGGCCGTCGGCACCCGGGAGGATCTTGGCAACGTGCTGCAGCTTGCGGCGCAAGGTCGGTTGCGTTGCCGCGTTGAGGTGCGGCCGTTGTCGCAGATTAACGATGTATTGGCCGCAATGCGCCGCGGTGCAATTCAGGGGCGCATCGTCGTTGACCCCCGCTGCTAATACGCGGCCAACCCAAAGCGCTCATGCCGCGCACAGTACTGGTCAGAAATCACAAGACCGCGAATGCGCCTGCCACCAAGCAGTCATTGTGGCTTTGCGCAGCACCATGCCCCCACGATCAGCGGTACTTCACATCGGTGAGCGCACCGTATTGCATCTGGCCGATTTGGTCTGCCTTGTACGAGTGTCCAGGGATGCTGTGTCAAGGCTTCGCGGCGTTGTGGAAAAACGCACCGTTAGCTGTGCCTGCAAGCGAAGCTGCTACGTAATAGCAACGATGTATTGGCAAAACACCTCCTTTTCGGATTTGGTGCAGGCCCTTCGCCCCCATGCCCGGCACCTCTCGGTGACCGTGCCCCAGGGATTTGCTGCAAGGGCGAACCGACTGCCGCGGTCTGGCGATTGGGTTTTGCCTTCAGGCGAGTGCGCGGGCAATCTCCGGGGGCGCCGCCTGTGCTAGCGGGACAATTTGCCTCTGTCGCGCTGGCGTCAGGTTGGCGTGAATTCAACTGCATGACGCCGCGACAGGGAAAATCGACGATCTTTTCTGAATTCAACCTCACGACACAATGTGAGCTACCAAGGTGCGCGATATTTCGTGTTGATTCGGCCCGCTCCTCGATGCTCTCGTATGCGATCCTCGCTACGCCTTAGGTCGACGTTGACGAGAACTGCGCACCTTTTTAGGTTCTGCCGGACGGGCTTCCTTTCGCCCAGTTTTTGACTGGCGCTTGGCGCGTGAGACTCATCCCTTGACCGGGGATGCTTAACTACAAATATTACTTTGCATGCGAGGCTGCGAGAAGCAATTGCCGGCTTTGCTTGTTTCCTTGCTTGCCTTGGCCAAGGCTCGGTCTTGCGCCGCGATGGTCCGCTTCGCGGCTCGGGCGCTGATTAGCACCATGACGTGGAGATTGGAAGTACTCGACGAAACAGTCGGGACGGAGGCTGCCTCGTGGCTCATTAGAACGAGTGCCCAGATGGTCCGCGACAGCTACTCGAGTCAGCCGAAGACGGCGTAGAACTCGCAACGCAGGCCAGTGCTAGCCGTGCGTCAGAGGCTAGCAGTATTCACTTAAAAAAGAGCACGCGATAGCAAAAAGCGCTAACAGGACGGAGGGGAACCAGGGTGTCCCGGTAAGGTATTGCGGTCACTCGGTGCGACTGGCTTCTCCAGGAGCGATCGAACGGCCACGATATGGGAATGCCCGCACGTGCAGCGCAGCAACCGCAGCGAAAGGAAACCCGGACGCGGGATCGAAACAAAGACCTTCGAGCAGTTCTTGCAGAACGTGACCATGACCACAGCCTAGTGCGGCGGCCTTTTGATGTCCATAAGTTGCGGGCGGCGGCCGACCGGCGCCATAGTGCAGCCGATGATCGGCGGCATGGCACTGTTGCCTTTTCGCCTGCGGTATGCAGCCTTGTTTGCCCGCGCACGGTTGGTGCGCGGCAAATCGTTGCTGCGCCGTGTAACCGCCCCGGCCGCTTGGCGGGCCCACCGCGCGGGAGAGGCAAGACCCTTGCTGTCGGGGAGCCGCCACACCTATGGACAGGACTCACGACTATTGTTTTGCGAATCACTTTGCAATCGATTCGAAGTTCAAGTACCGAAGGAGCGGTTTATGACCGACCGATCGCCGAACTGCCACTGCCGACGACGAGCAAACCCGCGAGTTAAAACAGCAGCCGGGGAAGCGGACAGAGCAAGGCCCGCAGACCAGGACCTAGCCTTGGGACCGGTTCGCGTGAGGAGGCGCCTAAATCGGGCCTCCTGCCCAAAGGTGAGGCGATTTCTTGTGCACCTATCGTTGATGGTGTTGACCTATGGCAGCCCTTGATAATCTGCGGCCGGTTCGTTCGTCTCGTCGGCCCGTACGGCGTGGGGCGTTGCGAACCATCGCCATTTTCGAGGCCCTGAAGGGCGCCATAGCACTTGCCGCGAGCCTGGGATTTCTAAGCCTACTGCATCACGACCTGCACCAACTTGCGGTGGTGTTGATTAGCCACTATGGCCTGCAACCGGGCGATCACTATCCCTCGCTAATCTTGCATGAGGCCGATGTTCTGCAAGACGCAAACCTGCGCTCCTTGGTGCTGCTCGCCGTGGGTTACGTGCTGTTGCGTTTTCTTGAGGCCTATGGTCTTTGGTTCGAGCGCATCTGGGGGCAATGGCTCGGTGCTCTGTCCGGCGCACTATATGTGCCTTTCGAGTTACGGCATCTCATTTATCGGACTAGCGCCGCCGGCATCGCGGTGCTGGCAATCAATTTGCTGGTGGTCGGCTTTCTTGCCTGGCAGCTGTGGCGCGAGCGCTCGGCACCTCAGTAACTGGTCGGCAGAAGAGCAAAGGCTGCGATGTTGTCCGCTACAGCCACTGTTGGCCGACGACGTGAAGTCCAAGCCCGATACTAAAGAGCGCAACGGCCATATTCACCGCCCGATACCATTTCGTCAGCCGTTGTGCACTAAAACGCAGCGGCACTGCGACAACTGCCGAAAGCAGCCCCATTCCGATCATGGAACCAATTCCGAAAAGCACCACGTAAATAAGCCCAAGCCACGGGCTCTTGATCTGCTCCAACGTCAGCAGCACAAGTGCCGAGGAGCCGGCAAGACCGTGAACCATGCCAACCAAGACTGCTCTGACGGGAATTGATCGATGCTCGTGACGATGTTGTGCGACGTCGTGCGGTATGTTCTCTCCTTTGTGCGAGTGTGCGTGGAAATGTGCGCTCGCTCCCAACGCGTCGCCCTCATGCATGTGCACATGAAAATGCACCCGATCCCGCATCAGGCGCCGGACCAGATCCGCGCCGAGCACTATCAGCATCACTCCGACAGCACCTTCCAACGCGTGCGTCCATCGATCCGACAAAGCGATGCCGATCACCATCACGGCTCCTCCAAAGAGCAATAGCGTCAGCGTGTGACCAAATCCCCAAAATACTCCCTGGCGGATTGCGGCCCTTAGCTGCTTCTCGCGGGCAACAAGGGTTGCCACGGCCGCGAGGTGGTCGGCCTCAGTGGCATGCTGCATCCCGAAAAGTACGCCCAAAAACAGCAGCGCAATGACACTCATGCCGCGCTCCCTTGGATTTGCGCACGGCCGCCCAGCCAACCGGACCGGGTCCATGAGCCCTGCGCCTCTGGCTGTGAACCATCGCCGCCAGGGGTGGCCCTTCGCGCCAACGTATGGCTGCCGCCACAAGTGCCACTCATCAGAACACCATCATTTGCGCGATTTTGAGTTTTTCACTAGCCACGATTGCTAATGTCGTCTGCTCACCGCGTCGGCGGCACCCCTTTTGGTATTTCGCTAAGCGAAGCCAAGTGCCGCGCAACGTGCGCCGACCAACGCGATCGACCACTACGATTGTCCGGCCGCGCGCTCGGCAAGCGGCCCTGTGCTCACAAATCAAAATTGCAGCGCAAGGAGCCCGAAACCGCCGAGGCGTTCTGGCCCGACTTTCACGCGAACAACCAGACACCCACTCGTATGCTCGCTAATCTTCGCAACAATGCTTCGGATGACACCCGCTTCGTGCATAACATCGATCTTGCGAAACGATCCTCCGGTGACCCTATGGCAACATGGCACAGCTCAAATGGCATTTTGCCTGTGCCAACATCCCGGGAGCGGATCTTCGCGGGCGATACCGCGCGAGTTCTTGCTTGACGAACACCATCCCGAAGGGAGGTTACAAATTGCGGCTAGCGTAGCACGCAATGCGCAAAAACGCCGTCTCGGCATGCCAAGTGCGGATGGTCGACGCACACATATACTCCGCCATCCAACACTCGGATTCTTATACAGTCATCGATGTCCGCTCGTTGCCTCGCCATAAGCAATGGATGTTCGAAATAAGGGGGACGGTAAGAATGTTCGCCACGACTAAGCGCTTCCGTACTTTTTGGGCGGTTCGCCGCGGGCGGTTTACCCAACGCAAGCAATCGCGGAAAAAGGCGCATGGGCTTGGGTCGTCGGTCGTTTTCGGGGAAACCAGACCGCACTTGAGAGGACATAAACTTTCGGCGGCCGCAGAACGATGGGCCCGCAAATTTGCGCAACTTCAACTTCAAAGGCGCCCGCACTTGGTGCAAGAGCGCGACGTTTCACAGGGTGTTGGCGATCCTGCGAAAGTGGTGGCCGATAATCGATAATTCCATCGCCGCTTGGAATTTGCGCGGACCCGACAGTAGTGCCCACCAGAAGATCCCCCAGTAGCCGCGCCGGCCTTGGTGCCACACGCCGAGCAGCCACAACGATTTGACAAACGCTCTAATGTCCGCCGGCGATAGTCGCATCGCGGGCCCATGCGGCTCAAACGTTCGCAGGAATGCGCGAATGCGGCGGTAATACGACCGGGGGGCGTACAGCTTGCGCATCAGGTCCTTGTAGCCCGACACAATAAATTCTCGGTCCAGCTGCGTCACGAAATTAATTGCCGCATCGGTATTGTTGCCGCAAGTCTCAGCAAGCAGTCTGCCCTCCCGAGCAAGTCGCTGGTACAGCGCGGTTTGCGGCAGGGCTGTTAGCAGCCCTACCATCGCGGTGACCACCCCCGTTTTCTGTATGAAATCAAATTGTCGCGCGAAGATATCGGGAGGATCGGAATCAAATCCAACGATAAATCCACCCATCACCTCCAACCCCGAACGCTGCAGTGTACGCACGGCATCCGCTAGGTCACGATTGTTGTTCTGCGTTTTTCCGCACTCCACTAGCCCACTTGTAGAAGGCGTCTCAATTCCAAGAAATACTTTTTTAAAACCTGCCTGAACCATCAACTCGCACAGTTCGTTGTTGTCTGCCAGATTGACCGATGCTTCCGTGAGAAACCCCATCTTCGTGCCGACACGTCGGCGCCATTCGATCAATGTCCTTAGTAATTCGCGAGTGCGCCTGCGATTGCCGATAAAGTTATCGTCGACGACAAAGACCATGTCCTTCCAACCCGCAAGGCGCAGCGCTTCGAGCTCGCTCACCAGCTGCGCCGGATATTTGGTCCTCGGTACGCGACCATTCATGACCACGATATCGCAGAACTCGCAATTAAACGGACATCCGCGAGAAAACTGTACTGCCATGGTCACATAATCGCTTAGCTGTATCAGGTCCCAGCGCGGAACCGGTGTCTTGCGCACGTCGGGCCAGCTACTGCCGCGATAGATTCTTTGCAACGCACCACGCTCCATGTCGGTCGCAAGTTGGCCGATCACGTCTTCGGCTTCACCAAGAACGAAATGGTCAATTTCAGGAAATTCCTGAAATCCCGTCGTAAACAGCGGCCCACCCGCGATCACCGTCTTTCCCTGCTGCACGCAGCGCGCGGCAACTTCGTGGGCAGATTCCCGATGCACGATCATCCCGCTTAAAAGAACGTAATCCGCCCAGCGCAGCACATCGTCTGAAAGCTCTGCGATGTTCAAATCGACGAGCTTAAAATTCCATTGCTGTGGCAGCAGTGCCGCCACGGTAAGAAGCCCCAACGGCGGGAAGGCCGCCTTCTTGGAGACGAACCTCAGTACGTGTTTAAAGCTCCAGAACGTCTCGGGACCGCGGGGATAAAGCAAAAGCACATTCATTATTATTTCCTTCCTGACGCGATGCGCTACAAGTGCTCAAGGCACACGAGTGTCGGGGCGCCTCTTCCAGAGTGCGGAAAAATCGACCGCATCCAGCGTGTTCTTGATCAAAAGACCGAGCTCCGTATCGCCCTCGATAACGAGGCGACGGCTGAAAAAAAGGCTGTCCGGATCCACTTTACGCCGCGCCAGCAGCAAGTAATCATAGGCGCTTGCACTAATACGGACGTCGGCTCTGCGCGCATCCCAAAGCGGCGCAAATGCGCGTCCGGTAAAAATGACTCGAAGGCGAAGCCCGGCATCCGTTACCTGCAATTCAATGCGCTTTCCTTTCAGCGGCTGCAGTGGCTCTTCGTCTAGCAGTCGCCCCAGCGCCGCGCTCAGCATGATGGCCAGCGCAGCGGAAGGCGGAAACTGGGGTAATCGCGCCGAGAGCCAGCTAACCGCCGCTGGCAGCCGCGGTCCTGCCTCAATCGGATCGGTGCCGCTCAAGCCGCCTCCTGCATTAAGCCCGGCTTGCCATGCCAAAATCCGTTGCATCGCTCAGCCGGCATGAGCTCTCGCATCTCGACAAGCGCTTGCGATGCGACAATTGCTCCGTCAAGCACACCGCGAAATAGCCGCACGATTTGAGGCATATGCCGAGCTTGCGGGGTAAGTCGCAGGACGTCGACACCTACGTTTCGTAACGAGGGCAGCTCGTCGATTAGGTTTTGTACTCGATCGGATTGGGTCTGTATGCCGTTTAATACCAAGAATGGATCCCCATCGCGCGTGCGCAATCTCAGACCGTCCTCAAATTCAATGCAGCGAAATCCGCACGCGTCCTTTTGTAGCTTGAAATGCCGGGCGGTAAAACAACGCGCCGAATACGCTAGCGGCAGGCGTCCGTAGACGAACACTTCCGTTTGCACACCAGCAGGTCGCTCCGCTTGAATCGCGGCAAGTCTCTCAGCTGCTATCTCCGGTGCAACGACCCAGCGCACCGCACCAAGTTGCGCCAAAAATCGCAGCGATTCCCCATTAAACAGATTTAACGTGGCGCCAGCGACAAACGACGCGTGCTTTTGTAGCAAGCGCACTGCGCCCATATCGTTGGCTTCCAGCAAATAACGGCCGTTTTCGACAAGTTGGCGCAGCGCTTTGACATCGGGCTCGGATTCAAGCAGTACCTGTGTGGAAAGCACGATCTGCTTGCCGCTAGAGGCCAGATCATTTGCCAACGCCAACCAGTCCGCCGCGCGCAGCTCGTGGCGCCGCGCACAGACCGTCTCTCCAAGATAGATCACGTCCAACGGCACTTGCGCCATTTGCTCGTAAAAGGACGTAACGCGAGCGCGCGACCAGTAATACTGCACGGGCCCCAGGGACAGTTGCAATGTCTTCATTTCCAGGGGCGGTCGTAGGCGCCCAGCGTATAGCTATGTCCTTCGGACAACTGGGACAATGCGCTCATCCAGGCGCTTTGCACCTGAAAGCCATCTGGATTGGCAAGACACACGTCAAGCGCTCGCCTCCAAATCCGCGTGACTTCCGCGACGTACGCCGGGCTGCGCTGTCGGCCTTCGATCTTTATTGCGCTGACCCCGGCGCGAACTAGCTCCGGCAACAGTTCGAGCGCATTTAAGCTCGCTGGCTCCTCAAACGCGTAGTACGACTTTTCGGCAACATCAAATCGACCTTTGCACAGCGTGGGATAGCCGGCGCGCTCGCCCTGCGCGAAGCGGTCGATCAACACGTCGTTCAGACGCACCTCCATGCCCCGCGAAGTTTGCTCCCAGCGAACCGCTTTTGCCGGCGAACACGCTCCATCGGAGTTTGGCGACACTCCGGTCGTGTATGCCGAAAGCGCGCAGCGCCCCTCCACCATGACGCACAATCCACCGAAACCGAAAACTTCGATCTGCGCAGGGGTGTGACCGATCACATGGCGAATCTGTGGCAGCGCCAGGACACGGGGCAGCACGGCACGCCGAATGCCAAAATGCTCGTAATAAAAGTTGATCGCCTCGTGATTTGTGGCCGAACCCTGGACAGACAGATGAAGCCGCAAGTGTCCGTGGGTGCGTGCGGCGTATGCCATCAGGCCCGGATCGGCCATGATTACGGCATCGACACCAAGTTCAGCCGCACGATCCACGGCCTTTGTCCATTGTGGCCAGCTCGCGGACTGCGGGAACGTGTTTAGGGCGACGAATACTTGCCTGCCTGCGGCGCGAGCGTAGTGGATAGCTTCGCCTAGCGCTCGGTCGTCAAAATTCAGCCCCGCAAAATTACGTGCGTTGGTCTGGCCGCGAAAGCCGACGTACACGCAATCGGCACCATTATCCACTGCCAAGCGCAACGCGGGCAAGCTGCCCGCGGGACACACCAACTCGACCTTCTTTTGAGGATTGATCATCGCACTGCAACGTCGCTAGCACATATTGTCTTTACGCAAAAACGATCACTTTATCGTCTTGGGCAAGGTCAGCCTTGACGCAAATTAAGCGATACCGCCAGCGGGATGGCCCGCGCGCACCGGCCTACGCCCTGATTTATCGCCCAAAACGTAACCCATTGGCGCTATTGCTTGAAACTCTCAACGAACCGAGCGTCCATTGCAAATCAAATAGTTACACCAAATACGATCTTCGCGGGCGCTTGGGCTCGCGGTCTCATCGAGGACAATGATCACATTTTTGCGTCGCAAAAGGCGCAAAGTGATCCGCCGTTTGTTCTCGCGCCGAGCAGCTGCTCGCCTCGGGACGTGGCTTGCGACGAGAGCGTGCGTCCAACGCTTTGAAATGCATGGAAATCTCGCGCGTTGACCGGGGGACGTAAACAGCGAACCAAGCCAACAAGCTGCTGTCTGAAGATCGCAGGGCGGCGGCGCTACTGCATGGGTTAGTGTTGCAACAGCTGAGAAGTATCGAAGATACGCGAGCCCGGTTCCCTCTCGAGGATCTGGGTACAACGATAGACTGCCGGAATCCGACGACCTTCGCCGCTTCGAGTATCGTCAGCGTGCGCGGCGCTTGATTTGCCAAAAAACGCAAATTGGGGTTGTCCGCGCGTTGCCCAGAGACGGAGCCAAAACATGAGACGGTTGCTTTTTTTTGCGATTGCGACGTTTGCCCTCCTGAACCCAGCCGGCGCAGAATCAGTCATCACACTAGGCGCTTCCGTCCAAGAGACCGGTCGTTTGGCCAACACCGGTCGGTACTACCGGGATGGTTACGAATTCGCCGCCCAGGCGATCAATGAGCGAGGCGGGATCAAGGTTGGCGGCGAGCGTTACCAGCTCGCACTGAAAATTCTCGACAACCAGTCCGACGTCAATCTGAGTGTGCGTCAATACACGCAGCTACTGACGCAAGATAAGGTGAACTTCCTGCTGGGGCCTTTTGCCAGCGATTTCGCCTTGGCTGATTCTTCCGCATCGGAAAAATACGAGGTACCGATGATCCAGGGCGGCGGCGCATCGGATCAAATTTTCAGCCGAGGCTACAAGTACATTTTCGGTACCCTGCCAGTGGCGAGCAAATACTTTGAGAGCACGGTCCAGGCAATGTCCAAGCTCGAGCCCGTTCCAAAGACCGTC
>CAZSOI010000281.1:0-5010 GCA_964608115.1 uncultured Burkholderiaceae bacterium
GGGGGCATTTGGCTGGTCTATGTGCTGCACTATCGGTTGTCGGTCGCGGTTGGGGTCGGTTTTTTGGCATTAACCGGGGTGGCCACAGAATTTGGCGTCGTGATGCTGCTGTACCTGGATCAAGCCCGCGCCCAGGCGAGGCGCGCGGGGGCAAAACTGGGGCGCTTCGGACAGCTGCGGGCCCTGATTCGCGGTGCCTCCACGCGCGTGCGCCCCAAGGCGATGACGGTCGCGGTAATCGTCGGAGGGCTGCTACCGGTGATGGTCGGGGAGGGCCTTGGCAGCGACGTGATGAAGCCAATTGCCGCACCCCTGGTGGGCGGTATGCTGACCGCCCCCCTGCTCTCGCTCATCTTGCTGCCGCTCATCTACGACTGGTGGCAGCGACGGCGCGAGCGCTGGGCCATGGAATAGAATCCACCACGCCAACCCATGGAGCACGCAATTGTCCACACCGATGCCCAATCTGGCGTCAGCCGCCGGCCCAGTCCTGGAGTTCGAGCGCCGCATTCTCGATTGCGTGCCCGAGATCGAACACTGGTTCCGGCTGCAGTGGCAGGAGCACACGCCGCCGTTTTACAGCTCCGTGGATTTGCGCAACGCGGGCTTTAAGCTCGCGCCCGTCGACACCAACCTCTTCCCTGGCGGATTTAACAACCTGTCCGAAGATGTGCTTCCCTGCGCAGTGCAGGCCACGCAGGTGGCGATTGAGCGTATTTGTCCGGACGCGCAGCGGCTGTTACTGGTGCCCGAGCGCCACACGCGCAATATCCATTACCTGCTCAATGTCGCACGCATGCTGCGGATTTTGTCTTCCACCGGTCTGGAAGTGCGCATCGGAAGTTTGTCGCAAGAGATCACGGCACCCACTGCCATTAGCCTACCGGGCGGCGAAAGTCTGCTTGTGGAGCCGATTGTTCGCAACGGACAGCGCCTGGGTCTAGCGAATTTCGATCCTTGCGTGGTATTGCTCAACAACGATCTGTCGGCCGGAATCCCTGAAATACTGCAGGGACTGGATCCGGCCCAAACATTGTTGCCACCGCTGCACGCCGGGTGGTGTGTGCGTCGCAAATCCAACCATTTCTCTTGTTACGACGAGCTTGCGGGCGAGTTTGCACGCTTGGTCCAAGTAGACCCCTGGATGATCAATCCTTTGTTTGCGCGCTGCGGCGAAGTCGACTTCCGAGATTCAGCCAGCAACGAATGTCTGGTAAGCCAGGTCGACAATCTGCTGGCCGCGATTCGCGAAAAGTACCGCACCTACGACATCCAGCAAAAGCCCTTCGTTATCGTCAAAGCCGACGCCGGTACCTACGGGATGGGAATCATGACGGTTTATGACGCTGCGGACGTAGCGGCGCTAAACCGCAGGCAGCGAAACAAGATGGCGATCGTAAAGGAGGGGCTGAAAGTCTCCGAGGTCATCATTCAAGAGGGTGTTCCGAGCTACGAGAAGGTGGAACGCGGGGTTGCCGAGCCGGTGGTATACATGATCGACCGCTACGTTGTCGGCGGCTTTTACCGGGTGCACCCGGAGCGTGGCGTCGATGAGAACCTCAACGCTCCGGGCATGCACTTTGTTCCCCTGGCGTTTCATTGCAGCTGCAACCTGCCCGATCAGCGCGCTGCACCAGGGGCCAGTGCCCTTAACCGCTTTTACATCTACGGTGTTATCGGCCGGCTGGCGCTGCTGGCTGCAGCGCTGGAGCTCCAACGCTTTAACCCCCTCAATGACCTTGCCGCGGCGGGGCTCGCCGCCACGGATGCGACGGCGCCGGCGCTCGCCGGTTAGCTTTTGCGCCACCAAGTTATTTCATGCAAATGCTTGCGGCCAGCAAGGACGGTGAACGCGACATCCTGTTTGTCGTCGACCCACTTGAGCAGCTAAAGCCCATCAAGGACTCCAGCATCGCAATGATGCGCGAGCTCTCGCGCCGCGGCAACGCGATCTGGGTCTGCACTCCCGATGAACTCACCTGGGAAAGCGGCAGCGTTCGCGCAGCGGTGCACCAGATCGACTTGCTTGCCGTTTCAACATCCGGATCGCAGGCAGGCGCTCAAAGCATCGATCGCTCCTGGTACGTTGCCCGTGGCAGCTGTACGCGCCGTCTGGCCAGCTTTCGCGCAGTGCTCATGCGCAAGGATCCGCCGTTTGATGCCCAGTACCTATACGCGACGCACCTTCTCGGGGATGCTGCGCGCGGCGGGGCGCGTGTGTTCAACGCCCCCGATGCACTGCGCGACCACAACGAGAAACTCGCGATCACCGAATTCTCCCAATTCATTCCCCCTACGCTCGTTAGTTGCGACCCTGACGAAATCCTGGCATTCCGGCAGGCGCAGGGCGAGATCGTTGTCAAACCGCTTGACGCCATGGGTGGAAGAGACGTCTTTCGCATCGGCGCCGGCGATCCGAATACCAATGTTATTGTCGAGACCTCGACCTCATACGGCACGCGCACGGTGATGGCTCAGCGCTTTGTCCCCGAGATCGCACAGGGCGATAAGCGCATCTTGCTAATTGCCGGCGAGCCAGTTCCTTACGCACTGGCGCGCGTGCCCAAGCCCGGCGAATCGCGCGGCAATCTGGCCGCTGGTGGTACGGGGCGCGTGCAAGCCCTATCGGCACGCGATCGCCAGATTGCCCAATGCCTTGGTCCGGTCTTGGATCAGCGAGGATTGCTGCTTGTCGGTCTGGACGTCATCGGAGAGTATCTGACGGAGATTAACGTGACGAGCCCGACCTGCTTCGTAGAGATCCAGCAGCAAAGTGGCTTTGATGTTGCTCGCGCATTCGTCGATGCGCTCGAGCAACGCCTGGGAGGCTAAATCACATGGTAGCCATCGTCGTGATCGCCCATCAGCCCCTTGCCAGCGCACTGGTGGCCGCTGCCCAGCACGTCTACAGCCGCGACCCCTGCGCGGCCTCGCGCGAACTTGTGGGCTTTGATGTGCCGCCGGAGGCCGACGCCAGCGCCTCGCTGGTACAGGCGAAAGCCTTGCTGCAGCGAGTCGACAAAGGACGGGGAGTTCTCGTATTAACGGACATCCCTGGGGCCACGCCGGGCAACGTTGCCGCGCGCCTGGCGCAACCCGGGCAAGTGGCCGTCCTTGCAGGAGTCAACATGCCGATGCTTTTGCGAGCACTATGCTATGGCGAAATGAGCCTGGATGAGCTTGTCGGCAAGGCCCTCGCGGGTGGTACCGGTGGCATTCAAAATCTAGCGCCCACGACGCCGGTCGATCCGACACAAAAGGCCCGTTAAGCATTTATCGACTCAAGATGCTCTCCCGTTCCTTTACCATCCGCAATACACTCGGGTTACATGCACGACCCTCCGCCCAGGTCACCCAGACCGCTTCGCGCTTTCAAAGCGAAGTGTTCATGGCCAAGAACGGCCGACGGGTCAACGCCAAGTCCATCATGGGGGTGATGATGCTCGCGGCCGGTTGTGGCTCCGTGGTCACGGTAGAGACCGAGGGCAGCGACGAGGAGCTGGCAATGGCCGCGGTGGGTGCACTGATCGAGGGCGGGTTCGGCGAAGAGCTCGCTTGATTCGGCTCAGGGGGCGGGATTTGCCGGCGGCTGATTAAAGGCCGTAGTGCATTTGGCGGCGACCGGACGCAGGCGCTGTG
Organism: uncultured Burkholderiaceae bacterium; assembly: GCA_964608115.1. Lineage (GTDB taxonomy): Bacteria > Pseudomonadota > Gammaproteobacteria > Burkholderiales > Burkholderiaceae_F > GJ-E10. The sequence goes on from CAZSOI010000281.1 coordinate 3,640, forward strand.
ACCTGGGTCCTTAGTAGGGAACAATTTGTCGATGCGAGCGTGACGATGAGCAAGCAGCTGATCGGACAGGGGGTGGCGCGCGGGATCGTAATCGGTCGCGCGCACCTGCTCGCACCCAGCGAGCTCGACATCCGGCAGTACCACATTCAGCGCGGCGACGTACTGCACGAGGTCGCACGCCTGAACAATGCGTTTTCTCTCGTGCGCGCCGAACTCGAGCAGCTGCGAGCCAACGTCGCCGAGGATGCCCCGCCGGAGGTCAAAGCGTTTCTCGATTTGCACCGGATGATATTGGACGACTCGCTGCTTTGCGATGCGCCGCGCGATCTGGTTCGCACACGCCTGATTAACGCCGAATGGGCATTGCAAATCCAGCTCGAAGAGGTGTGCCGGCAGTTCGAGGCCATTGAGGACCCATATTTTCGTAGCCGTTCGCAGGACGTACGCCAAGTCGTCGAGCGCGTGCTACGCCGCCTGGCTGGGGGGCGTCCTTCGACTGCGGCGCTGCCACCTAAGCCCAAGGACGGTGAACGCCTGGTACTCGTGGCGCACGACTTGGCGCCCGCCGATATCTTGCACTTTCGCGAGGACGCCAGCGACACCTTGGCCGGTTTTATTACCGAGCTCGGTGGTCCCACCTCGCACACAATGATTCTGGCACGCAGCCTGGGACTGCCTGCGATCGTCGGAGTAGCTGAAGCGCGTACGGCAATCGTCGAGGGTGACTTGCTGGTTGTTGACTCCGATCAGGGACGCGTGCTGATCCAGCCCGACGACCAGGCACTGTCCGACTACCGTCGCCAGATCCTGGCGCAGGGTCAGGCGCGCTCCGAATTGCGCAAACTGCGCGGCAAACTCTCGCGTACCAAAGACGGAATTCCGATCGAGCTATCGGCCAACATCGAGATGCCTGAGGATGTGCGCGATGCGCTCGATGCGGGAGCCGACGGGGTAGGGCTTTTTCGCACCGAATTCTTATTCATGAATCGCGACCAGCTGCCAACGGAAGATGAGCAGTTCGAGTCCTACGCGAAAGTCGCTCGGGCAATGAAAGGCAAGCCGGTCGTAGTGCGCACGCTCGACATTGGCGCCGATAAGGTATTGAATTACGCGGCGCGCCAAAGTTTGGGTTTAAGCCGTGAGGGCGATGGCCAGGGCTTAAAGCCCAACCCGGCACTCGGGTTGCGCGCAATCCGCTATTGTCTGGCCTACCCCGAGCTGTTCTTGACCCAATTGCGCGCGATTTTGCGTGCTTCGAGCCAAGGCACGGTCCGAATCCTTGTGCCGATGCTCGCGCACGTGCACGAGATCGAGCAGTTACTGCAGTTCGTAGCGCGCGCCAAGGAGCAGCTCAAGGAGCGCCGACAAAAG
>CAZSOI010000282.1:0-8615 GCA_964608115.1 uncultured Burkholderiaceae bacterium
CTATTAAAAGAAAAGCCATCCAGCGCAATGTGACGTCAAAATTTTTTGTTGCGTTCATGTCATGCCGCCCGCCGCGCTACATGTTCTAAAGCGTAGGCAGATTCTGGCACACGAGCGTGACCTAAAAAGGATGCTACTGAAACCCACGAGAGCTTGGCGTCAAACGAGATTGGGCGCCTCGGCCTCGACTTGGATCGACGCAATGAACTAATGTCCATGGTCGAACATGGGTGCATCAACTTAGCGGTCGTAGAAGCTGCGGCGGCGACACGATGATGGGCCTTGCCGCCCACGCTGCGCAAGCAAATGTGTCGACCGCGGAACAACCCCGGACGCGACTCGAAAAAGACGCATTTGCTAAAGACAAAGAGCGCAGGTCATTCGAGGTCTGCGCATGATCTCCAAGCCTTGTTCGCCTTCACGCAATGACTGCGCCCTTGCGGGGAGCGCAGCCGCTGGCGCTGTACCGCCGGGACAACTGCGGCTCGCTGGCGCGTAGGCGTTTTGCGAGCTCGCCGCAGCAGGAGACAAGATCGCGCGACCGATTCTCGCGCGCTATTGCAACGACAAAAGACGGATAGGGACGCATACGGTGTCCTGGCTTGGGAGAGTTGTAGGGCCATCCCTTTTTAACCGCAAATGCATGCTTTAGCCGCGCGCCGGTACGGCGCCGAGGGCACAGGGCGCCACGAGCGCATCGAGTAGTACGCATTCGTGGTGCGTTGCAATACCTGCAAGGTGGAGCCGCCTTTCTGAAAACCCATAATTTGTTTGCACATTCAATTGTCAATGCAGAAAGGCGGACCTATAGTGGTCAATGCGGCTAACGAAAAATTGATAGCGACCGTTGTTTTTTTAATCTTGGGATCGCAATTGCGCAGTGCGAACAATAAAATGGCACAGATATGACGATTGCTGGAGGTGACGTTTATGGACGTTAATCGTCGGCAGTTCTTTAAAGCTTGTGCGGCCGGCCTTGGCGGATCAAGCCTCGCGCTTCTTGGGTTTTCACCCCAGGCGGTGTTGGCTGAGACGCGCAATTTCAAACTGGCGCGCACGATCGAGACGCGAAATACCTGCCCGTACTGCGCGGTCGGTTGCGGCGTCTTGATGTACAGCCTCGGCGACAGGGCCAAGAATGCACGGTCGCGGATCATTCACCTGGAGGGCGATCCTGATCACCCGGTAAACCGGGGCACCCTGTGCCCGAAGGGCGCCGGTCTGCTTGATTTCATTCACAGCGCGAACCGACTGCAGTACCCACAGTACCGTGCACCGGGTTCGAGTGAATGGAAACGCATATCTTGGGACGAAGCATTTGACAAGTTTGCCCGGTTAATGAAGGCGGACCGCGACGCGAATTTCGTGAGCAAGACCAGCGACGGGTTGACGGTCAATCGCTGGCTCACGACGGGCATCTTGGCGGCGTCCGCTTCAAGTAACGAAACTGGCTACCTCACGCAAAAAGCGATGCGTAGCATGGGGTTACTGGTATTCGATAACCAAGCCCGTGTCTGACACGGCCCGACGGTGGCCAGTCTGGCCCCGACGTTTGGCCGAGGAGCGATGACAAACCACTGGGTTGACATCAAGAACGCCGATGTCGTCCTGATCATGGGTGGAAATGCGGCGGAAGCGCACCCATGTGGCTTTAAGTGGGTTACCGAGGCCAAGGCACACAACAAGGCCAAGTTAATTGTCGTTGACCCACGCTTTACCCGGTCCGCGGCGATGGCTGATATTTACGCGCCCGTGCGGCCCGGCACTGATATCGCCTTTTTGGGCGGCGTTATCAATTATCTGCTTTCAAACGACAAGATCCAAAAGGAATACGTCAAGTCGTATACGAACGCTTCGTTTGTGCTGCAAGAGAGTTACCGTTTCGTCGACGGCATTTTTAGCGGCTACGACGAGGCTAAGCGGCGCTACGACAGCGCCAGCTGGGGCTACGAAAAGGACAAATCCGGGTACGCGGTCATTGACGAGACGCTGCAGCACCCGCGCTGTGTCTTCCAGGTATTAAAAGCGCACTACGCGCGCTATACGCCGCAGATGGTGTCGAAGATCTGCGGCACACCCGAGGAATCGTTTCTTACGATTTGCGAGGCAATCGCCTCGACGGCGCCGGCAAACCGCGCCATGACGATCATGTACGCCCTTGGTTGGACGCAACATTCCACGGGGTCGCAGATGATTCGAGCCGCAGCCATCATGCAGTTATTGCTCGGCAATATCGGCATTTCGGGTGGCGGTATGAATGCATTGCGGGGGCATAGCAATATCCAGGGACTGACTGATTTGGGTCTGCTTTCCAATGCGTTGCCTGGTTACTTCAATCTGCCGTCCCAAAAAGAGCAGTCGTACGACGAATTTGTAAAGGCCCGCACGCTCAAGCCACTTCGACCGAATCAAATGAGTTATTGGCAGAACTTTCCGAAGTTCTATGTCAGTCTCATGAAGGCATGGTACGGCAAGGTGGCCAGCAAGGAAAACAACTGGGCGTTTGAGTATCTACCTAAGATTGACAAGCTCTACGACGTCTTGCAGGCGTTCGAGCTAATGAGCCAGGGAAAGATGAACGGATATATCTGTCAGGGATTTAATCCGGTGGGCTCTTTCCCGAATAAGGCGAAGATCGTCGGGGCTTTATCAAAGCTCAAGTTTCTCGTCATCATCGATCCGCTGGCAACTGAGACGTCGGAGTTTTGGCGAAACTTCGGACCCTACAACGACGTTGATCCGACCAAAATCCAAACGGAAGTGCTGCGTCTGCCGTCGACTTGCTTTGCCGAGGAGGACGGCTCGCTGACAAACTCGGGCCGCTGGTTGCAATGGCATTGGAAGGGGGCGGAGCCTCCGGGCGAGGCACGCGGGGACCCGGAGATCATAGCGGAGCTGTTCACGCGAGTGCGCGAGCTCTACGCTAAGGAGGGTGGCGCTTTTCCGGATCCCATCATCAATCTTACTTGGACATACAAGATCCCGGCGAGTCCTTCGCCCGAAGAGCTGGCGATGGAATATAACGGGAGGGCACTTGCCGACCTTACCGATCCAAAGGACCCAAGCAAAGTGCTCGTCAAGGCAGGAGAGTTGGTGCCGGGGTTCGGTGTTTTGCGCGACGATGGAACAACGAGCTGCGGCTGCTGGATTTATGCCGGCGCCTGGACCCAGGCGGGCAATCAGATGGCGCGCCGCGATAACAGCGATCCGTACGGCGATGGACAGACTCTGAATTGGGCGTGGGCGTGGCCGGCCAATCGGCGAATTTTGTACAACCGCGCTTCGAGCGATCTTTCCGGCAAACCCTGGGATCCCAAGCGCAAGCTGGTGTTCTGGAATGGCAAGTCATGGGCGGGAGCCGATGTCCCCGACATGCGTCCGGATGCGGCACCAGAAGAGGGGGTCGGACCTTTCATCATGGCCCCTGAGGGCGTGGCAAAACTATTTTCGCCAACGGGTCTGGCGGACGGACCGCTTCCAGAGCATTACGAACCGTTTGAGTCACCTATCGGGGTCAACCCGATGCACCCACAAAATCCTTTGGCAAAGAGCAATCCAGCGGCCCGGGTTTTCGCGGCCGACCGCGAAGGATTTGGCACCGCCAAGGACTTTCCTTATGTAGCGACGAGCTATCGCCTGACGGAGCATTTCCACTACTGGACCAAGCATGTGGAATCCAACGCGATACTGCAACCAGAGCAGTTCGTGGAAATTGGAGAGGAGCTGGCCAGGGAGAAGGGGATCAGCAACGGGAGCAAAGTGCGCGTGCGTTCCAATCGCGGACACATTGAGGCCGTTGCGGTTGTCACCAAACGCATCAAGGCCTTCCATTGCGACGGACAAACCGTGCACATGGTCGGGCTTCCGAACCACTGGGGATTTAAGGGCGTTGCCAAGATCGGATATCTGGTAAACACCTTAACGCCATTTGTCGGCGACGCCAACACGCAAACGCCAGAGTTCAAAGCGTTTGTAGTGACGATCGATAGGGCATAGCCGGGGCCACCATGTCATCCTTGCAAACTCTCGATGTCAAGCAGCGCTCGGCCACCACGTCGCCCTCACCGTCGATTCGTTCGACTGTGGAGGTGGCCAAGCTAATCGATATCTCAAAATGTATCGGCTGCAAGGCCTGTCAAGTGGCTTGTGGCGAATGGAACGATATACGCGATGTGGTCGGCCATAACGTCGGGGTGTATGACAATCCGTCTGACCTGACGGCAAACACCTGGACGGTGATGCGCTTTACCGAGCGGGAGACCGAGGGCGGCAAGCTCGAGTGGCTTATTCGTAAGGACGGATGCATGCATTGCGCCGACCCCGGATGTCTTAAAGCGTGCCCGTCGCCAGGAGCGATCGTTCAATATGCCAACGGAATCGTTGACTTCATCGAAGAGCATTGCATCGGTTGCGGTTCTTGCATCACGGGATGTCCCTTCAATATTCCGCGCATATCCAAGCAAGACAACAAGGCGTACAAGTGCACTTTATGCTCTGACCGGGTCTCGGTGGGGATGGAGCCTGCGTGCGTGAAGACCTGTCCGACGGGAGCGATCACCTTTGGTAGCAAGCAAGACATGGTTGAACACGCCGCCGAGCGAGTACGGGATCTGAATGAGCGCGGGTATCAGAACGCTGGTCTATACGATCCGAAGGGTGTCGGTGGCACTCACGTCATGTACGTTTTGCAGCACGCCGACACACCACAGATTTACCATGGTCTTCCGCGTGATCCACACATCAGTCCTCTGGTTAGCCTGTGGAAGGGCGCCCTTAAGCCGATTGCATTACTTGCGATGGGAGCCGCGGTGTTGACCGGTTTCTTCCATTACGTGAAAGTCGGGCCCAACGACGCGGACGCAGACGAAGGTGACGACACGAAGCCTGAGAGTGCGGGCGCGGGAGTCAAGCAGGAGGAGCGATGAGCGTTGATCCAAATGCGCTGATTCAGCGCTACTCCGATAGCGAGCGCATGAATCACTGGGCTGTTGCGATCTTATTTGTACTGGCCGCCCTCTCAGGGTTGAGCCTGTTTCACCCAGCACTGTTTTGGTTAACCAATCTATTTGGTGGTGGACCGTGGACGCGTATTTTGCATCCTTTTCTCGGGGTGGCCGTGGTTGCGGCGTTTCTCGTCGAGATGGTGCGCTTTTGGGGGGATAACCGGATCGAAGAGCATGACCGGCAATGGCTTCGCCAGTGGCGTGACGTCTTGGGCAATCGGGAGCACAAGCTCCCGGCGACGGGTCGATATAACGGCGGCCAGAAGGCGCTTTTTTGGGTGATGGTTGTATGCATGCTCGCGCTCCTGATCACCGGCGTGGTGTTTTGGCGCCCTTGGTTTGCCGACTACTTCCCGATTTTTCTCGTGCGCCTGGCCACACTGATACATGCCGCGGTTGCGACCGTCTTCATTCTTACTGTCATTATTCACATCTATGCCGCGATCTGGACGAAGGGTTCGGTTCGCGCCATGATGCGCGGTACGGTTTCGGCCCGCTGGGCGATGAAGCACCACCGCGCGTGGGCGCAGGAAAAAATCAAGCAGGGTTGATCCGTACCGCTTTGTGCCAGGACCCGTTCGCGGGTCCTCGCCGTAGTCTTGTTGCGCGTGTCGCACGGGATCTTCATGCAACAAAAGCTATTAACGCCCGAACAGATCGCCTCTCAAGCGCTGACGGCGATTCCTGATCTGCGGTTACCCCAGCGTTCGAGCGTATTTGCCGATCGTGCGGCCCGTTTGCGCTCGCTGGCATCAAACCACCCCATGGCCGGGTATCTGGAATTTTGCGCGCTCCTGGCCCAAGCGCAGCAATCGCTGCTCGATGAGCAAGCGCCGGGGGCGCCTCCTTATTCGGAAATGCCGCCTCAGCGCTTGGTCCCTGGCCGGCCGCCCCTGGACTTTTCGGTTCATGCGCGCAGTGCCGAGTGGCGCATCGGGCTGCGGCGCATGCTGCATTTGCTTACCGAGCGCACGTCGGGAAGGCAATACGAAGTCGCTAGTGCGCTGGAGCGTCAGCGCGACGAGTTTTACGAGGCGCAAGCTAGCAAGCTCCTCGCGGGAGTTCGCGCAGGATTGGACGTGGCATGCGCACCGATCATTGGGGCGGCGTTGCAAGCATATTTCACGCACTTGGCTATCGAGTTGGGCGAGCAGGCGTTTGCGCGAAACCTCATTGCGACACTGTGCCCTTACTGTGGCAGCCGGCCGACGGCAAGCGTAATACGCATTGGCGGTGCAGATGGGGGTTATCGATTCTTGCATTGCTCCTTGTGCAATCTGCAGTGGCACATGGTGCGAATCAAATGCAGTAATTGCGAAAGCACGCGCGGTATTTCGTATCAGCATCTTGACGATGGATCTGCAGTGCGAAAGCCTGCAGTGGCAGTTGAGGTTTGCGAGGAATGCGGCACGTACCTGAAGATCTGCTATATGGACCGCGATCCGCTCGTTGAGCCGGTTGCGGACGATCTGGCCTCGCTCGCGCTGGATCTGCTGGTCACTGCCACGGGAAAATCCTGTTCCGGAGTTAACTTGTTGCTTATTCACGGCGAACCAGAATCCGCATGACCACGTCAGGCGATACGATTGCAGTTGACCCAAGTCGGGAGCAGCGCAGCCAATTGCCATCCGTGCATCGCGTGCTCGAATGGCCTGATGTCTTGCTCTTGATCGCGCAATACGGCCGAACGTTTGTTAAAGGCGAGGCAAGGGCACTTTTGGCGGAGCGACGCGAGCGGTCGCTGTCGGACAGTGCTGCGGCGGGCCAGCAAGCGTTCACCCGCGCGCTTCGAGCTCGCATTGAAGATCGTCTTGCGCCCAGAATGAAAAAGGTCTTCAACTTGACGGGCACAGTCCTACATACAAACTTGGGACGTGCTCAACTGGCGGAGCAAGCAGCAGAAGCACTCGCGTGGGCGTCACGCTGTGCGACGAACCTAGAGTTTGATCTGAAAAAGGGCGAGCGTGGAGACCGTGACTCTCTCATCGAGGACTTACTGTGCGAGCTCACAGGAGCGGAGGCGGCCAGCGTCGTCAACAATAACGCTGCCGCGGTGTTGCTCACTATTGCTGCATTAGCCGGAAGACGTGAGGTGATTGTCTCGCGGGGCGAACTGGTGGAAATCGGTGGGGCGTTTCGCATGCCGGAAGTGATGAAGTGTGCCGGAGCGAAAATGGTCGAAGTCGGAACTACCAACCGTACCCATGCGCATGACTACATTGAAGCAATTGGACCCAAGAGCGCGCTGATCCTGCGGGCACACACTAGTAACTACGTTGTGAAGGGTTTTACGGCGTCGGTTGACGAAGCAATATTGGCCGAGATTGCACATCGCGCTCAACTTCCATTTGTCGTCGATCTTGGTAGCGGCAGTTTGGTTGATCTGGCGAAATTTGGACTGCCCCACGAGCCCCTGCCACAGCAGATGCTCAAGGGCGGCGCCGACGTCGTGACGTTTAGCGGCGATAAGCTGTTGGGTGGCCCGCAGGCCGGTTTGATTGTTGGTAAGCGCCAGTGGGTACAAAAAATTAAGAAGCACCCCCTGCGACGCGCACTGCGTGTGTCCAAGCTTACGTTGGCGGCGCTGGAAGCGACGCTGGCACTGTACCGGCACCCCGAACAGCTTCCCGTTCGTCTACCGACTTTGCGCCTGCTTACGCGGTCGCAAGAGGAAATTGCCGCTCTTGCTTCGCGCTTAGCCCCCTTGCTGGCGAGCACATTGGGGCCGCGGTTTATCGTTTCGCACGGAGCCGTCAAGAGCGAGATTGGCAGCGGATCTCTTCCAGGGGAGATGCTGCCAAGCGCGGCGCTGCTTGTGCGTTGTTGCAAGCAAGGCCGGGGTTCGGCACAGCAATTACAGCGACTCGCATGCAGATTGCTCGCCTTGCCCGTACCGGTAATTGGTCGAATGGCCGAAGGTGCGCTTATTATGGACTTGCGCACACTGACGGATGAGGCGGCCTTTATCGCGCAGTTTGCATCGCTCGGGGCCACACTGGCACCCGACGACCACGCCATGGCGCCCGATTCATGATTGTCGGAACCGCTGGGCACATTGACCATGGCAAAACGACCTTGGTGCGTGCCTTAACCGGCATCGATACGGACCGTCTGCCGGAAGAAAAGGCGCGCGGAATTTCCATCGAACTCGGTTATGCCTACATGCCTCTTACGGACGGGACAGTATTGGGATTTATCGACGTCCCGGGCCATGAACGTTTCGTTCACACCATGCTCTCCGGTGCTACCGGCATCGACTTTGGTCTGCTAGTAGTCGCGGCCGATGACGGAGTCATGCCGCAAACCCGCGAGCACTTGAACATCCTGACACTATTGGGCGTCGAACAGGGTGCAATTGCTCTGACAAAAATTGATGCGGTGGAAGCAACGCGTGTGGAGGAAGTCGAGCGCGCCATTCGCAGTCTGGTTGCGCCAACCCGTCTGGCCCAAAGCCCAGTATTTCCCGTTTCTGCTCGCACGGGTCTGGGGGTGGAAGCTCTAAGAAGGCATCTTGCCGATTGCTCCGAGCGCACTGAGCGCCCCGAGCAAAAGGAGCATTTCCGTCTTGCGGTCGACCGCTCGTTCGCCCTCACGGGAATCGGCACGGTGGTC
>CAZSOI010000283.1:0-1976 GCA_964608115.1 uncultured Burkholderiaceae bacterium
CCTGCAACAAGGCGCATCTGCGATTCTCCGGCAGCCCGTGCCCCACCTGTATGCGGGATGCTCTCATCGAGGGCGCCGAAGTGCGCCGCCGCAGCTTCCTCGCACGCGTACAGACTGCGCCGGCCCGCACCCTGAGATACGTGCACAAGACCCTTCGACAGACCCATAGCTCGCCGTTCCAGGCCGCATTGGCACAGGCGCAGCTCACGCTGGTGCAGCTGGCGCCACCCGCACCGATCTCCACGCGCAACGCCATCGCCCTGGAGATTCTCTGGATCAGCGGCCTGTTAATCGCTTACTGGTGGGCGAAATGAGCCCGGTGACCGCCACCGTCCTTTGGGCTGTGCCGCTGCTGATCGCCTGGCTTTGGCGACCGCGTCGGTCCGCGAGTCCCGGCGGTTTGATCCTGCTCGTCTGTTTTGGCGTGCTCGGCGCCTGGGCACTCTGGTTCGGCCTCTACGCCCATTCCGGCGAACCGGCAGGCTTTGCCTTCTTGAAGCCCACGGTACTGTATTGGACCCTCGCGGCCATCATGATGATGGCTCCGCTGCTCGGCTGGGGCTACCCGGTGAAGTTCATTCTCGGCACCTATTTCGCGCTCTCGAACCGTGAATGGCGCTGGCTCAACGGCGGCTTCGCCACCGTGTACACGATCCTCGGTGGCCTCAACCTGGTGGTGGCCTCCGAGGCCTCTTACAAGGACTGGGATGGCTTCAAGTTCGCCTGCATGATGAACCTGCTCATCATCGTCCTGTTCCGCTTGAATTTCGTCTGGCTGCCAATCCTCGCGGACGTGTCCGTCTACCTATATCGGCGCGCCGCCGCGGTCCATCGATATCTGTCGGGCTTCTTCTGAACTGGTGCGTTCCCGCATCGGCGGCTTCGTCGAAGCCGTTCATTCTCTTAGTTTCCATCGCTGGAAGCCTGCGTGCGCCGCACCAGGTAATAGGTAAAGCCCACTGCAACGACGGCGGCGGTGATGAGTCCGTACCTCCATGCCGCGGCTTCAAGGTGACCGGCGCTTTCCACAGGAATAATGATGAGCTGGCGCAGCAGCGTGATGAGTGCAGCCTCAATGAATACCAGTACAGGGAACTGGCCGCTTTGCATGTAGCGCACCTCGGCCGAAATGAGCGATGACAGGACCCAGAGGATGAAAAGGTGACCCAGCGCTTGCAAGAAGCCCTGCGCCAACAGCCCGGTCCGGAACGTGTGCAGCACATCGGCGACGAACTGCCAGATCAGAAGAATACTTATTATGAGTAATGCCAGCGCCATGAATAGATGCAAAAGCCTGTTGGCCGCATCCATGGTCGACTCGAACCACTGCACTCGCATTGACCCGCCTCCTGAACGCCGGACGTGCAATCGTACGGCGGCTCAGCGCTTAGCCGCTGCGGTTTGTGGAGCGATGGGCTTGGCGTGCACCACTTCCAGTTATGTATCATTTCTGGGGATTGCCTCGGCGGGTGCGGGGCGCTGGCTAGCCTCGTCGAAGCCCGATGCTTTCTATAAGGCTCAGTGAGGCATCCGTAGGAACTTCCATGATTGAAACCATCATCGGTACGCTATTGCTGTTGGGCATTGTGCTGGTAGCGCTTGGACCGAAACCCTCCGACAAGAAGGGCAAGGATCTCGATACCTCCAGCCCGCCAGCACCCAAGCCCCCCGACGCGCCCAAAGATAAAAGGGGCGACGGCCCGCAAGACTGAGCGTTGCGAGCGAGCCTCCGAATTCGTGCGCCAGAAGTCCTGTGAATACGCCCCTGGCAGGCAGCTTCGCCGAGGGTCCAGCCAGTCCGGCATGCCGCGCGCGTGTCGCTGCTATCGCAACGCAAACGCGCATCAATAGCATCCCGCCACCCTTGGACGAGTGACGTGCTGCGGAGCGGCAGGACCCCGGATCAAACGGCGACGCCCGCCCAAGCGCGGCATCTTCGTTTTGATTTTCATCACTGTCGCTGCAGCCCGCGCTGA
>CAZSOI010000284.1:0-1633 GCA_964608115.1 uncultured Burkholderiaceae bacterium
CCGTGTCGCCGACAAGCCGGGCTTCGGGTTTCATCCCAAGGATAGTGAAGAGCGCATGATCCCAATACCCGACGCCCTGGCAAGAGCCATAGCACATCGCCGGCAAGCCGCGACAAGCAAGTTGATTTTCCCAAACGTTCGGAATGAACCGGACGGACACTTCCTTAAAAAGTTGCAGCGCGTTGCAGGGAAGGCAGGTCTGGACTGCAGAGTCTTCCTACACAAATTCCGGGTCACTTTTGCGTGCAACCATCACCGCAATGGTGTTCCCGCTCGCACGATCCAAGCTTGGCTTGGTCATTCAGACCTAGAGACAACGCTCGCATATCTTGCTGCAGAGGATATGCAAGACGAGCGAATCCGCGAGCTTGTCAACGCCGACGACCAAGCGACTAAATCGGAGGCCAATATCGCAAGCAAGCCCCCTGTGCGCATAGCATCACACAGGCGCGCCGCTCCAGCCCGGCGCTCGGCTTGAGATTCTTGGATTTTAGGTCGGCAGGCTTCTTTCAGGCGGCGGCTCCTCTCTCGCGTAGCCAACCGCTGACTGCCGCTGGCTCAAAGCGAACCAATGTGCCGATACGCACACTTGGAAGCACACCGGATTTGCTCCAGCGGTAGACGGTTTTCTCGGAAACATTTAGTAATGCCGCTAACTCCTCCGCGGTCAGCAATCCCCTACGGGCCTGTAGTAGTTCGAGTGTGGTCATCTAAAGATGCGCCTTAGGTCATTTAAAGAATGGTGTGGTAATTCGAACGCAACCACGCGTGGCGATCCATGGCATGACGGATCTTAAGACAAGGGCAGACCGTGTCAATTTGCAGCATCGAGACAATACCGGTCGGCTTGGTGAGAGCCACCCTCGGTATCGAACCATCCACGAATGTAATCAATTGGGAGGCTAAGATTTAGATCGCCACATCGCTGAGGAGTGGCGCGAGGAAGTGTTTCTTTGCTCCGCCCACGTCTTTTTCGCCAATTCGCAGTTTCATGGCTACCTTTGGTTTCTTAGCTGGCGGAAGCCTCCGCGTAGTTAATTGACTCACCGAGGCGCGCTTTCAATTCGCTCAGCCAAGCCGGTGGGTTAAGGCCGTGGACGAGACGCCCTAAGAAGCCGAGTTTCTCTGCCACGTTGCTGCGGTTCCGCAGGATGTCCTCCCGGGTGACCATCGAATAGGTCGCGAGGAATTCAGACATGGCCGCGGGCTTGCAGAAAAGATAAGTTGCATGGCCAAGCTGCGGAGTTTCCACGACCACCGCCTTCTCAAGTTCGAAGATGTACTCTGATCGAAACAGATAGATGCGACGCGCACGCTTCGAGAGCTGCTTGTAGTAAAAGGGATCGTAGTCCGGCTTCCATGTAATCAACGCGACGTCAAAATCACCAGGAATGCCTAGTCCGGCGCAGAGCTTCTGCAGGTCGGCTCTCTCCACTGGCACCGACTCGATGCGATCCCGAACCCGGTCGAGGGCCTCAGCAAACTGACCGAACCGATGGTGGGTCTGGCGTGCTTCGGCGATCTGTTCCGTGATGTTCAGAGGGAGTGTGGTCTCGATGCGGCTGGGCAATGCGGTCTCCCACCTCACCAACTCCCAGTGGTCGGCGCGGTGGCGATACTGGCCACTCTGAAT
>CAZSOI010000285.1:0-2395 GCA_964608115.1 uncultured Burkholderiaceae bacterium
GATCGCCCAGAGCTACATGCCCAATCTCATCATGCAGGACGATTTCAAGGATCCGTGCTCCTTCGCGATCGCCCGCCGTTTTGAGCTTGTCCTGCATCGGCGGGGTCGCATCGAGTCCCCTTGCCTCCATCAGACGAGGCACAAGTGCCATGCGCGCCAGCGCGTCATGCGCTGTTTTTTTGGCCATCTCCCAAAGACTGTTGTGCACCGGAAAGTCGCCGTAGTCATGGCCGTAATTGCGAAGGCGCTCTCGCAGTAGCGAGAAATGGTGGGCCTCTTCGTCCGCCACATGGACCCAGGCGTGATAGTACGAATCTGGAAAATCACGAAAGCGGTGCGCGTGGTCGAGTGCAAGATCGATCGCAGTGTATTCAATGTGCGCCAGTGAATGGAAGAGGGCCGCAAGACCCGCGCCAGTACCAACGCCACGTCGGGGCAGGCGCAGCGGCAGCACGGATCTTAGCTGTGGGGGAATGCCGCGTTCGCCGGGTGGGGCGCAGTCTTCGCGGTTGATACTGATCCTTGCCGCGCGGCAATCCACTGCTAGGGCGCCGACCAGGATGAGCTTTTGTTCGATGTCCGGACAGGCGAGGGCATCTCCTAGCCGATGGAATAAGGAAACGTGTGACAAGGAACGCTCGCTTCGGATGCTGCTGGTCGGCCGCCATTTCGCGATGCGGCTGTTTTCGCAGCTTAGCAGGGGGCAGACGAGGTGTAAGCCAAAGATTTAACTGGGCGAGGTCGTAAATCACATGAGGGACAAGCCGGTAGGTGCCACGCGTGAACGACTTTGCTGAGACTGCAAATCACCATGGCCCTCGGGATGCAAGAAAGCTTTGAGTTTGTTTACCTGAACGCGGCAGCACCCGCGGCGCCGCTTGACGTGCTTCGTAAACTCCTGATGCGTCCCGAGTCACTGCCACTCCGCCGCCCAGTCTAATTTATAGCTTCCGAGTTTCGAGGAGACTGCGGACCCGACGCAGTTGCGGGTTTGCGGAAGTTGCCTCAGGCCAAAGCAAAGTCCGCACGCATTTTGAATGCCAATACGGTGCCGGGCTCAAAACACCCCATTATGGGCCAAGCGCTTCCCGAGCGACTTTGCCAAGATGAATTGCCGCATCGAAGTCGGCGGCGATTATCCGCCGTTTAAACTGCGCAGGACCTTGCAATCGTGTGTTTTCGCGGAATTCAGAAGATCGGCGCAAGCTCTGATTGCGACCACGAAATATTTGCAAAAGGAATTTTGCCTATGCGTTTCTTAAGCTCAAGAGCGCTTCGCACTCTAAAGCCATTGTCTGCAAAATCTGCCTTTGCAAAAGCAGGTCCTCGTCACCTCGCCTTTGCCGCCTCGAATGCTGTGCAGCCGGTCGTTTCGTTGTAAAACCGCTCAACCTGCAATCGGTCACTGATTGTCGTGCGCTTTTACCAAGGCTTCGAGTAAGCCGACGAGAGTACGAGCTTGCCCGTGGTTGAGAACGCCCAAGAGCTTTTCGGTCGCCCGCGTCGAAAGACGTTCGGCGCGGGAAAGCAGTAACCGACCGGGGTTGGTAAGGGACAGCATGGATCTGCGCCGGTCGTTCGGATGTTCCACGCGGGCAACCAGACCGCGATCACACAACAGTCCGATCACCACGCTTGCGGTACACCGATCGAGAGAAACCAGGCGCCCAAGTTCGTTTTGCCCAACTGGTCCACAGCGGCGCATGGCAAACAACATCGAGTACTGAGAAGGCGTTAAATCGAGTTCATCACAGGTTTCTGCAAAAATCGCGGTAGCGATCTGCTGTGCACGTCGAATCAGGAAGGCCGGCCCACGATAAAGGTCTTCCAATGCTGCGGTGGACGGTGCTTCAGTTCTTTCGCCTCTCATCCAACGGCTCCTTTCAGCTCCCCGGCTACCGGGCACCCGTGCCATGGAAAAATTACTCATTGAGACGCATTTGTATTATGCAATATTTGTGTCAAAAAAAAGGAATTTCGACCTTTGGAAATGCACCCCTTATCGGAAAGACGCTAGTCGGATAATGCTGCGCTGCGCGAAACAATGGCTAACCCCCCCGCCCCGACCTCAAAAAGCACGGCCGGGTAGGTTTGTCAGAAAGGTATCGTCTGCGGCGCGCTTGGCACAAAGCGTGGCGGCGAAATGCGGACGGATCGCAAATCGCCCGTTCAGCGCGAAGCGAGAAGGCTCTCAGCTCAAATTGTGCTGCACGCACGGGCGAAGCTGCGTTGCACGACCTTCAAGGCGCGATTCAGCGTGCTTTTGTTCCGCGGTTGTCTGCTTTAACCGACCGTAGGCAAAACCATTTAAGTTGAGGCGACGATGGCCCCGTGGCGTTTCGGCACGGCGACGACCTTAATAGACGCCCCCGAGCTCCTGCCGTCGTCTTGTATC
>CAZSOI010000286.1:0-2437 GCA_964608115.1 uncultured Burkholderiaceae bacterium
AGGCCGCAGAATGCGCCGGCGACAGCAAGGGCAACTAGTTGCTTCTTCATAGATCGCTCTCCTAAGGGACCTTCTTATAAAAATGGACGCTGTCAAACATGCCCAGCGGCACGAGATTCCGAAGGGGGAGGTTACCCTGGAGCGGCCCTGTGGGGTGAATACAACAGCGCATAAAACAACACCTCCGGCATATGGTTGCATCCCAAAAATAAGAACTTAGGACGGGCCGAAACTTGCTTAGCCGTAGAGGTCATTTTTTTTGACCTAGATCAAGCTCTGCCCTAGGCGGAAAGGCCAAGCCGTTGAGCTTCTTCCCCTAGCCAGGCCCGAAATTCGGGATGGGCAATCGAGATTAGGCGCTTTACGCGCTCGCGCACGGGTGCGCCTTTCAGACGAACGGTGCCGTATTCGGTAACGATGTAATCGACGTCCGAGCGGTGCAAAGTGACGGCCGCGCCTGGCGTAAGTGTCGGAGTGATTTTCGAAATTGTCTTGCGCGAGCCGTCGGCCTGTTTGACGGTGGTTGTGGAATACAACGCGATAAAGGACTTGCCCCCCTCGGACATTTGTGCCCCGGTGGCGGTATCAGACTGCCCACCCGTGCCGCTGAACTGGCGGGGGCCAAGCGATTCGGAGCAAACCTGTCCCGTGAGATCGACTTCAAGTGCGGTGTTAATGGAGACCTGCTTTTTGTTGCGGGCAATGATGTAGGGGTTATTGACCCACGAGCCTCGCATCAGTGCCACGGCCGGATTGCGGTGCAGGAAGTCATATAAGCGTCGGGTGCCCAATGCAAAAGTTCCCACCATCTTGCCGGTGAGCGTCTCGTTGCCAAAGCTGTGCGCGGCTTTGCTGATGCAACCGGCCTCATACAGGTCAATCATCCCGTCGGTGAACATCTCAGTGTGGATCGCCAGATCGTGCTTATGTAGCAGCATCGATGTCACCGCATTGGGGATGCCGCCGATGCCAATCTGCAAGGTGGCGCCATCTTCGATTAACTCGGCGATGTGTCCGCCGATGAGGCGGTCTTTTTCGTCCGTGGGTGCCGGCGGCAATTCGGGCACCGCGCGGTGGTTTTCGATGACAAAGTCGACTTCCTCTAGGTGAATGATGGTGTCGCCATAAGTGCGCGGCAAATTCTCGTTGATCTCCAAAATCACAAGGTCCGCCGCCTCCATGAGCTCGCGCTCATAGGTAACCGAGAGCGATAGCGAGACATACCCCAGACGGTCGGGTGGCGAGCAGGTGCCCGCGAAGATCGTTGGTTTTTGGTAAATGAGTCGATCCAGCCCGGCGCGGTGCAGATGGTTGGGAACGTAGGAGGTGGTACCTGCTTCCTCGTGGGCCTTGCGCACCGGCGGTGTGAAGAACCATGCATCGTGCACAAAATGTCCGCGCATCGCCGCATCCGTGAAATAGGGATAGGGTTGCATCGGCAGGCACGTGGCCACTGTGACGTTTTGCACGCGCGGCGCTAAGGTGTGCAGCTGCGCAAGAAAACCCGCCGGCTCGGCGGCCGCTAGGGCCGAGACGATGCTGTCATTAGATTTGACCTTGCTTAGCGCTTCTTCAACCGAGATGCGCTTCTCCCGCAGGTAATCGCGGCCGTTAGCCATGCCTTTTTACCCTCTCAAACCGTCTGTGGCTTGCATCAGCAAAGTCAAATTGTCATACGAAGCGCTGCGCCTGCCTGAATGGACCCAACACCCGCACCGATCATCACGACCAGATCGCCGCGCTTGACCTTGCCTTGTTCGATTGCATCATCTAATGCGATCGGAAGGCATGCGGATCCCGTGTAACCATAGCGCTCCATCGTCGTGTGGGCCTTCTCGACCGGCACACCGCAGCGCTCGGCAACCAGCACGATCGTCTTTTTTTTCACCTGGGTCAGCAGCAACTGATCCACATCTTTGGCGGTAAAACCGTTTTCGTTGGCAAGGCGCAGGAACAGCCGCGGCCAGCCTTCGTCGTTGATCTCCCGTGGGTAAGGACGCGGACTGCGCACCTGCGTGCGGCCAGCTTTTACTGCCTCCACGCTCGCCGGTTCGACTGTGCCCCCAGCGAAGATGCCCCAGTACGTTGCGTACTGACCGTCGGATTGAAACGCGGCACCGATGAAGCCTTGTAAGTTACCCGCCTCAAGCACGGCTGCACCAGCCCCGTCGCCGTAGTAAAAGCAAATCGGGTCCATCGGATCGGCGAATCGATGCATCATGTACACGCCGACCACGAGCACCGTTTTGATCGCCGGGTTGGTGGCGATCAGTCCCGAAGCAATGGCGACGCACACCGGAAACGACGCGCAGGCGCAGCCAACGTCGAAGGTGCCAGCGTTCTTTGCACCGATCTTGTATTGCAGCACCACGGAAGTGTCGGGCGTAATGTAATCGGGTGTGTCGGTGCCGACGATGATCAGGTCTACGTCCTCGGG
>CAZSOI010000287.1:0-6937 GCA_964608115.1 uncultured Burkholderiaceae bacterium
TGTTGGCCGGATTGCCAACAACCAGTACCTTGACGTTGCGGCTTGCCACGGCATCGAGGGCTTTGCCCTGCACAGTGAAGATCTGGGCGTTGGCCGAGAGCAGATCCTTGCGCTCCATTCCCGGGCCGCGAGGCCGCGCCCCGACCAGCAGTGCGATATCCACGTCGCGAAAGGCGGCGTTTGCGTCCGCAAAGGCCTGCTGTGAGACCAGCAGCGGAAATGCGCAGTCCTCCAGTTCCATCATCACGCCCTTGAGGGCTTTTTGCGCCTTCTCGTCCGGAATTTCGAGCAGGCGCAAGGCCACGGGCTGGTCGGGGCCGAGCATTTCCCCCGAGGCGATGCGAAAAAGCAGCGAGTACCCGATCTGGCCGGCTGCGCCGGTGACTGCAACGCGTATCGGTGCGGCGGATTGTGGACTCATCACGGTTCTCCCGGTGGCGAAACCAATTGCAGATCGCTTGTACCTTGATCAACGCGCGCTGCCGCTGAAAAGTCTAATCCCGCCTTATGCTCTGGCAGGCATATCCCCAATAGGCGCGCTCGCAAGCGCCATTGATGCAGCTAGTATACGGCAACTCATATATAAGACATAAGATTATCTTGCACTTCCCTGCGCGTTCTGGTTCACTATGGCAAACGCTACCGGATTTGCTCATGAGTTCCGAAACGGCCTCCGCCGGCACGGCGCCCAGCCGCACCAAGCGGGCGGCCCTGTATTCGCCTTTATATAAGCAAATCAAACGTTTGCTGCTGGAGGGGCTGCGCCGGGGAGATTGGAAGCCCGGTGCGGCAATACCCAGCGAGCTCGAGCTCGCCTCCCGCTTTCAGGTCAGCCAGGGAACAGTACGCAAGGCAATCGACGAGCTGGCCGCCGAAAATTTGCTCGTGCGCCGCCAAGGCAAGGGCACGTACGTAGCCACCCATCTGGAACCGCGTTCGCAGTATCGATTCTTGCGGCTGCTTGGCGACGACGGCCAAATGCCTATCGCGCAGAGCCGATTCATCGAATGCCGGCGGATGCGTGCACCGGCAGAGATCGCCGCGCGTCTTGGCCTAAAAGCCAGCGCGGGCGTTGTTTTTATCCGCCGATTGTTGCGTTTTGCGTCCGCGCCCGTCGTGCTCGATGACATATGGCTGCCGGCTCGCATGTTTCGTGGCTTGAACTTCGAGCGTCTCGCAGCGTATACAGGCCCCCTGTACGGCCTTTTTGAGTCCGAGTTCGGAGTTCCTATGACTCGCGCCGATGAACGTTTGCGCGCAGTTGGGGCGGATGAGCGCAGCGCCGAACTGCTGCAGGTGCCTGCGGGCACTCCGCTGCTGCTCGTTGAGCGCGTCTCTTATACCTATGGCGATCGTCCGGTCGAGGTGCGACGTGGCCTATGCGTTACGCGCGAGCATTATTACCACAACGTCCTGGCATGAACGATGATTTTATCGTGGGCGAGCGGTGCTTTCCTCCGGCGCGTGAATTGCGTCAGAATAGCGGCGCGACCTCGCGATCCGATCGTCGTACCTATGGCTCGGAACGGAACATGACGAACTCGAATTCCACTCGCCACACGCCCCGATCGCAGATTCGCAACATCCGCTTTGATCAACTGGGCAACTACCGCCTGCCGCTTCCCGGCATTGTCTCAATACTGCACCGAATCAGTGGTCTGCTGCTGTTCTTGTGCTTGCCCTTGCTGTTGTGGCTTTTCGAACTGAGCTTGGCTTCGGAGCGCAGCTTTGAGCGTTTTGTGCAGATCTCCCAGAGCTGGGTGGCGCGCATCGCGCTGCTCGCACTGGGTTGGGCTCTATTGCATCACCTTTGCGCGGGTGTGCGTTTCTTGCTGCTGGACTTGCACCTGGGAGTAGACCGCGTCGCGGCGCTTAAGAGCTCGATGGCAGTTTTGGCCGTCAGCGGATCCTTGACGCTGCTGTTGGCACTGTACGTTTTTGGAGTCCTCTGATGGCCCTTGGTTCGCGACGCGTGCTCGTCGGCGCGCACTACGGTTTGCGCGACTGGTTAATCCAGCGTATCACCGCATTGGTGCTGGCCATATTTGTTCTATTGGTGGCCTTTGGGGTGGCCTTTGCCGGACACTTGGACTACGCGGCGTGGTCGGCGATCTTTGCCCCAGTTCCAATGAAGCTCATCACTGTGCTCGCCATCTGGGCGCTTTGCTACCACGCTTGGATTGGCGTACGCGATATTTGGATGGACTATATCAAACCCGTGGCAGTGCGCCTTGCGCTACATGTCGTGACGATCCTTTGGCTGGCATATTGCCTGCTGTGGTCCATTGAAATTCTCTGGAGCGTTTGACCATTATGGTTCTGGCTCACCGCCGGTTTGACGCCGTCATTGTCGGTGCCGGCGGCGCGGGCATGCGCTGTGCGCTTCAGCTGGCGCGTGCTGGATTGAGCGTAGCGGTGCTCAGTAAAGTTTTTCCTACCCGCTCACACACCGTCGCGGCGCAAGGAGGAATCGGTGCCTCGCTGGGCAATATGACCGAGGATCAGTGGCTGTGGCATATGTTCGACACGGTCAAGGGGTCCGATTACCTGGGCGATCAAGACGCCATCGAATTCATGTGCCGCGAAGCATCGGGTGCGGTCTATGAGCTTGAACATCTGGGCATGCCGTTTGATCGCAACTCCGACGGTACGATCTATCAGCGGCCTTTTGGGGGCCACTCGGCAAACTTTGGCGAAAAGCCGGTGCCGCGGGCATGCGCCGCAGCCGACCGCACTGGCCACGCGCTGCTGCACACACTGTACCAGTGCAACGTGGCTGCCAAGACCCAGTTTTTTGTCGAATACATGGCGCTTGACCTGGTGCGCGATGCCGATGGAGATTGCCTCGGCGTAATTGCACTGGAGATGGAAACCGGCCAACCGATACTGCTTGAGAGCAAAGTCACCGTTCTTGCTACCGGCGGCGCAGGACGCATCTTTGCGGCCTCAACCAACGCGTACATCAACACCGGCGATGGACTCGGCATGGTGGCACGCGCCGGACTGCCGCTACAAGATATGGAGTTTTGGCAGTTTCACCCGACGGGCGTGGCCGGGGCCGGCGTGCTGATCACTGAGGGCGTGCGCGGCGAGGGCGGCATCTTGCTAAATTCGCTCGGAGAGCGGTTCATGGAACGCTACGCGCCTACGCTTAAAGATCTGGCGCCCAGGGATTTTGTTTCGCGCTCCATGGACCAGGAAATCAAGGAAGGGCGTGGTTGCGGGGCCGAACGCGATCACGTCATGCTCAAGCTCGATCACCTGGGCGTCGAGACCATCATGAAACGATTACCCTCGATTCGGGAAATCGCCATGAAGTTCGCCAACGTCGATCCGATCCGCGAACCAATCCCGGTTGTTCCCACCATCCACTACCAAATGGGTGGAATTCCCGCCAACTACCATGGGCAGGTCATCGTGCCGGCCAATGGCAATCTCGAAATGGTCGTCGGAGGCCTGTATGCGATCGGCGAGTGCTCCTGCGTGTCGGTGCATGGAGCCAATCGATTGGGTACCAATTCCCTGCTGGACTTGATCGTCTTTGGTCGGGCTGCGGGTAACCATATCGTTAGCGCGCTCGGGCAAGGGGCGAGCCACAAGCCCTTGCCGCGCGATGCGGCAGATGCGACGCTCTCGCGCCTGGCGCAACTAGACGCGCGATCCGATGGCGAGCGCACGCAGGAAGTGGCTGCAGATTTGCGTCGAACCATGCAGGCGCACTGCGGGGTATTTCGCACCGGGCCGCTGCTCGCGGAGGGCGTTCGCAAAGTGGCGATGCTTGCCGATCGCGCGGCGCGGGTAGCGATCAAGGACAAATCACGCATCTTTAATACGGCCCGCATCGAAGCAATCGAGCTCACCAATCTGATCGCGGCGGCACAGGCGACGATCGAGTCGGCACTGGCGCGTACCGAGAGCCGCGGTGCGCACGCAAGGGACGATTTTCCGCAACGCGATGACGCCAATTGGATCAAGCACACATTGTGGTTTTCGGGCGGCCGACCTTTGCAATACAAACCGGTGCACCTCAAACCGCTAAGCGTTGCGACTTTCGAGCCCAAGAAGAGAACCTTTTGAAGGATCAAAAACAATGACTGCCGAAAGTCGCGTTTTGGCGCCGACACCTTCGGTGCAAGCAGGCACGGCCCGTTTTCGCATTTACCGGTACGACCCCGAATACGACCGCAAGCCGCGAATGCAGGATTTGGAGGTGCGCTTGCACGCGCACGACAAAATGCTGCTCGATGCGCTCATGCGAATCAAGGCTGAAGTGGACGATAGCCTTTCGTTTCGCCGCTCCTGTCGCGAGGGTGTATGCGGATCGGACGCGATGAACATCAACGGGCGAAACGGCCTGGCGTGTGTTACGAGCTTGCGCGACCTGCGCCAGCCGATTGTGCTGCGGCCGCTGCCTGGACTGCCCGTCGTGCGCGATCTGATCGTCGACATGACCGACTTTTTCCAGCAATACCACTCCATCAAACCGTACCTCGTGAACAACACCGCGCCGCCGGAACGCGAGCGCCTGCAATCGCCTAAGCAACGCGACGAGCTCGATGGGCTGTACGAGTGCATTTTGTGCGCCTGTTGCTCCACTTCGTGCCCGAGCTTTTGGTGGAACCCCGACAAGTTCGTGGGGCCGGCCGGACTGCTTCAGGCGTACCGGTTCCTTGCTGACAGCCGTGACGAGGCTGGCGCGGAACGTCTCGATAATCTCATGGACCCCTACCGGCTCTTTCGCTGCCACACGATTATGAATTGTGTTGACGTCTGTCCCAAGGGTCTAAATCCGACGCGGGCGATCGGCAAAATAAAGGAAATGATGGTTCGACGGGAGATCTGATGCCGATGGGCGGGGAAAATTGCTGCGAGCAACCGCGGGCTGTGGCCGATCCGGATGCACCGGCGAGCGTTGCGCTGCGCCGGCTGCGTTGGCGCGCCCGCCGGGGCATGCTGGAGAACGATTTGTTGCTTGGGCGGTTTTTTGAACGGCATACTGCGAGGCTGGGTTCAAATGAGCTCGATGCGCTTGCGCGCTTGCTCGATTTGCCCGATGGCCAGTTGCTCGATTTCGTGTTGGGACGTGCGGAACCCAAAGGCGCTTTGGATTGCGCCCCGGTACGCGAGCTGCTGACTTTGCTGCGCTCGTCCTAAGATCACGTTGAGCGCGGGGAGCTCGAAGTTTTACCCGTTGATAAAGCCGCTTGCACCTTGAGGAAATTTTCATGGTATTAAAACCATCGACCCACAAAGCCACGCTGAGCTTTAGCGACGGCACGGCCTCCCTCGAACTGCCGCTGTACAGCGGCTCGATCGGCCCGGATGTCATCGATATCCGCTCGCTGTACGCGCGTACCGGTAAGTTCACCTACGACCCCGGTTTTCTATCGACTGCCTCCTGCAATTCATCGATCACGTACATCGATGGCGACAAAGGCGAACTCCTCTACCGCGGCTATCCCATTGAGCAGTTGGCTACACAGTGCGACTTTCTCGAGGTCTGCCATCTAATCCTCTATGGCGAGTTGCCCAATACGCATCAACGTGCGAATTTTGTGGCCACAGTCACCAAGCACACAATGGCGCACGAGCAGATGCAGTTTTTCTTGCGCGGTTTTCGGCGCGATGCGCATCCGATGGCAGTCATGACCGGCCTGGTGGGAGCCTTGTCGGCTTTTTATCCCGACTCGATGAATCTTCACGATCCGGCGCAGCGGCAGATCTCCGCGATTCGCCTAATCGCCAAGATGCCAACCCTGGTCGCAATGGCGTACAAGTACACAATCGGCCAGCCGTTCATGTATCCACGCAACGAACTGTCGTACGCGGGCAATCTGATGCGCATGATGTTCGCGACCCCGTGCGAGGAGTACAAATTCAACGAGGTGCTTGCCCGCGCGTTGGATCGGATTTTGATCTTGCACGCCGATCACGAACAAAATGCCTCGACTTCAACCGTGCGCATGTGTGCCTCTTCGGGTACTAATCCCTTTGCAGCGATCGCCGCGGGCGTGGCGTGCCTGTGGGGACCGGCCCACGGCGGCGCCAACGAAGCGGCGCTGAACATGCTCTACGACGTGCAGAGGCAAGGTGGGGTCGCCAAGATTGGCGAATTCATTGCGCAAGTTAAGGATAAAAATTCCAACGTTCGGCTAATGGGTTTCGGGCACCGCGTATATAAGAACTACGATCCGCGCGCGCGCTTGATGCGCGAAACCTGCCACGAGGTCCTGAACGAATTAGGATTACATGAGGATCCGCTGTTTAAGCTGGCCATGGCCCTGGAAAAGATCGCGCTTGAGGACGAATATTTTGTCAGCCGCAAGCTCTACCCGAATGTGGACTTTTATTCGGGGATCGTGCAAAAGGCCATTGGCATTCCCGTTTCGCTATTTACCGCAATTTTCGCGCTGGCGCGCACCGTAGGCTGGATCGCCCAGCTCAATGAAATGATCTCGGACCCGGAGTACAAGATCGGGCGGCCACGACAGCTCTACGTGGGTCCGGACCGCCGTGACGTCCGGCCAATCGAAAAGCGATGAGGCCTGCAGCTTTCCGCAATGGCCCCTTTTTTCTTCCGATCATGCTGTGCGGAGGCAACGTGCCCCGGTGCTAGGATGCAAAGTGCGCATCGCGCGTTGGGACCGACTCGAAGTTCCGAGGGATCAAGCCAACGGTGATGCGGCTACGGTGAGGCAATCCGTGCTGCCGGAATCCGGAGGCACGTGAGTCGACCGGCAATTGTCGGTCGAGCAATTTGACGAGAAGCTCGTTCGAAAGGGCAGGCAACACCATGATGCGACAGTTTGAGGCCAATTCGTACCTGTTTGGCGGCAATAGCCCGTACGTAGAAGAACTCTACGAACGCTACCTGGATAACCCTGGGTCGATCCCGGAGAAGTGGCGCGAGTATTTCGATCGAATGCAGCTCGTGCCG
>CAZSOI010000288.1:0-1908 GCA_964608115.1 uncultured Burkholderiaceae bacterium
GCCCGAACCGCGCACCCCGTTGACCGGAATCGCACGACACATACGCCCTCTTCGGCTACGCCGTCTGCGTAGGGCGAGCGATGCACTGCGAACCACCGGATCCGTTAAACACCGGAATCCATCGCCTTGCATTTGACTCGTTTAAGCCCGCGGGCTTTGCGAACGACAATTGCGCAAGCCCTTGCGCCCCGACGGTCTTTGACAGCGGTGGCGCGGCGAACCGCGCAACTGCCCAAAGCCTTTCATGATCCGCTTGCGCTCGCCAGATTGCGACCAGCGCACATGGATCTGCCAACCTTAACTACCCGGCCCCGCCCCGGGAATTACCACGACCCGCGCTCATGCACTCAGACTCGCCGGATCAACACGCACACCAATGCCCATTGTTGAGGAAACCGCGATCTTGCGCAGGTATACGCCTTTGACCGTCGCCGGCTTGGACTTGTTCAGCGCGTCAATGAGCGCCGTGAAATTGCTGCGCAAGCGTTCCAAATCGAACGAAGCCCGACCAATCGAGCAGTGCACGATCCCGGCCTTGTCGGCACGGTATTGCACTTGACCCGCCTTGGCGGCGCGCACCGCGCCCGCCACATCGGCTGATACCGTTCCGACTTTGGGATTGGGCATCAAACCGCGCGGGCCGAGCACCTGTCCCAGTGTGCCGACCACGCGCATCGCATCGGGCGAAGCGATGACAACGTCAAAATCCAAAAATCCTTCCTTTACCTTTTGCGCGAGGTCATCAAACCCCACGATGTCGGCACCCGCAGCCCTGGCCTCTTCGGCCTTGGCGGCCTGCGTGAAAACTGCAACGCGCACGCTCTTGCCCGTACCCGCGGGCAGCACCACGGAACCACGCACCGATTGATCGGACTTTTTCGCGTCAATTCCCAAGACCACTGCAATATCCACAGACTCATCGAACTTCGCCGTAGCCGTTTCCTTTACCAACTTGAGCGCTTCGGCGAGCGCATACGTCTTGTTCTCCGCTACCTTGGAGCGGTTGGCTTTCACCCGTTTGGATAAGCGCGTCATTTGAGGCCCTCCACGGTAATGCCCATGCTGCGCGCCGATCCGGCAATCGTGCGCACCGCCGCTTCCATGTCTGCGGCCGTAAGATCGGGCATCTTCGTCTTGGCAATTTGTTCCGCCTGCACACGGGTGATCTTGCCGACCTTATCGGTGTGTGGCTTTGCCGACCCCTTCTCGACCTTCGCCGCCTTCTTGATAAGCACCGTGGCTGGCGGCGTCTTCATCACGAAGGTAAAGCTCTTGTCGGCATAGGCCGTTATAACAACCGGAATCGGCATTCCGGGCTCCATCGCCTGCGTTTGCGCGTTAAAGGCCTTGCAAAACTCCATGATGTTCAGGCCCCGCTGGCCCAAGGCAGGACCGATCGGCGGGGAGGGATTGGCCTTGCCGGCCGGTACCTGCAACTTGACGTATCCGACAATCTTCTTCGCCATCTTGGCTCCTATTCGGGTACCGACGGGCTGCACCTTGCGCAAGCAACCGCTTGCTGCGGCGAGGCCCTCCCCGCATTACAACTCGCCCGCGCGCTCGCGCGGGACACTACCCAGCACCGTCTGGCGCGGGGCAAACGATTAAACCTTCTCAACTTGCCCAAAATCGAGCTCGACCGGTGTCGAACGCCCGAAGATGGTCACCGAGACACGCAGCTTGTTTTTCTCGTAATTGACTTCCTCGACATTGCCATTGAAATCCGTAAACGGCGGCTCCTTGATGCGCACCATTTCGCCGACCTCGAAGAGCACCTTCGGACGCGGCTTTTCGTAACCCTCCTGCATTCTTTGCAAAATCTCGTCGACCTCTTTTTGTGACAGGGGCGAGGGCCGATTAGCGCTGCCACCCAAAAAGCCCGTGACCTTCGGCGTGGTCTTTACCAGG
>CAZSOI010000289.1:0-17153 GCA_964608115.1 uncultured Burkholderiaceae bacterium
CATCCGGTGCTGTCGGGGCGCGCGGTCGAACGCATCATGGACTCGGTGCTCGACGAGGTTGTAGTTACGGACACAATTCCATTAAACGCGCAGGCCGCAGCCTGCCCCAAGATCCGACAGTTGTCTTGTGCGGCACTGCTAGGGGAGACGATTTCGCGCATTGCGCGCGGAGATTCGGTGAGCTCGTTGTTTATCGAATGAGGTTGCCCCGACGGCGAAGCCGTCGGGTAACGAGTAAGGATCGTCCCGCGCGGTTGGTCGCGACCGGCGGGAGGAAGTGCAGTAATGGTTGTATCGCAATTGGGATCAGGTCGGCGAGCTGCCGCAATACATTGAACGCAAAAATGGAGTAAGCAATGAAGGTCATGGCCAACAAACGAGACGCGCAAGGCACTGGTGCGAGCCGCCGCCTGCGCCATCTGGGCAAAGTCCCGGGTATCTTGTACGGAGCGGGCGCCGCACCGGTAAACATCGAAATTGACCACAACCCCTTGTTCCACGCGCTGCGCCGCGAGAAATTTCACGCTTCAATTCTCGACTTGGAAGTTGACGGCAAGCCAGAACGGGTCCTGTTGCGCGATTTTCAGATGCATCCGTACCGGCCTCTTGTCCTGCACGTCGATTTTCAGCGTGTCGCGGAGAATCAAGCAATCCATATGCGGATGCCTCTGCACTTTGTTGGCGCAGAAAACTCCCCCGCGGTCAAACTGTCGGCTGCGATCATTGGTCACGTCCTGTCGGAGGTCGAGATCTCCTGCTTGCCGCGAGATCTACCAGAGTTCATTGAAGTGGATCTGTCCAACCTGACGGCCCAGCAAACCGTGCACCTGTCAGATCTGAAACTGCCCAAGGGTGTGACGCTGGTCCGGCGCGGCAAGGACGACCCGGTCGTGGTGAGCGTTTCCTTGCCCAGCGTGCAGCAGGAGGAAGCCGCACCGGTCGCGGAAGCCGCGGCTGCTCCCGCAGCGGCCGCTGCGCCGGCGACTGGCGCCCCTGGCGCAAAAGCGCCGGCAGCGGCCCCGGCAGCACCGGCAGCTGGCAAGGCGGCTGCACCGGCGGCGAAGGCGCCCGCGGCTGCACCAGCGCCCGCGGCGAAGGCGCCGGCGGCCAAGAAGAAATAGGCGACGCCATACGCTTTGGTCCCCGCGCAGCGGCCCGATCGCGGTTACGTCGCGATCGCCGGCCGCCTGCCCGCGGGGCGGCGATCAGGAACAACGTCACCCGTGGCTGCATGTAACGCGGAGTCCCAGGGCATTCGCCTGATCGTCGGTCTTGGCAATGCCGGCGCCGAATACGAGCGCAGCCGTCATAACGCGGGATTTTGGTTTGTCGATGGCGTGGCGTCGCGTTGTGGCGCACGCTTTCGCACGGAAAAAAGATTCTTCGGCGAGCTCGCGCGCGCTTCGATAGGTCAGGTCGAAGTTTGGCTTCTCAAGCCCGGGACCTTCATGAACCTTTCGGGACAGGCGGTGGTTGCCGCCGCGTTGTTTTACCGACTGCTGCCCGAGCAGATACTCGTCGCACACGACGAACTGGACCTGGCTCCGGGCGACGTGCGTCTGAAAAAAGGCGGCGGAATCGCGGGCCACAACGGGCTGAAGGATGTGCGCGCGCGCTTAACCAGTGCCGACTTCTGGCGCCTTCGCATCGGCATCGGACATCCGCGCGATTACCAGCTGCAGCAACAGGTTGCCGACTACGTATTGCATCGGCCGCGCCGGGACCAGGAGGCGGCAATCGATGGCGCGATCGAGCGTGCGCAAACGGTGTTGGAGCTGGCCGTCACGGGGCGGTTTGACCTGGCTACGATGCGGCTGCGCGCAGCGGCCCCGGAACGCGAGCAATGACGCAGCCTGATTCGTCCGAAGCGCAGAAAGATAGCCCCACTGAGGCTGAAAGCGGCGGGCAGCGCGTGCCGGCGCCACGCGCGCGAGTGCGCACTACCGCCCTGCGCGACCTTAGCGCGAACTTGCGCACGGGGTTGGCCCTGGCGCTATTTCGCCCCTGTGCGCCACAGTCGCTGCGCGCCAGCGGCGTGCAACTGCTGCTTTTGTTTTTGGTGGATTTGCTGCTTGGAGTGGCCTACGACCTGTACTCCGTGGGTGGCTCATCAGGCCACTTTGATGTGCTCGCATTGCCGGCGGTAAGTTTTTGGGCGCTACCGCTGTTGCTGTGCGCCGGGCTCGTTGCAGCGATGCGAGGGCAAGGCGCTTTGCTCATGCCCTTGGCGACGGCGGGATTTTCCCTGGCCTGCTGGCAGTCGCTGGCCGCCTATGGACTGGCCTCGGCGGCCGATATCTGGTCGCCGATCGATCGCCAGTATCCGTTGCTCTCATGGGTACCGCCCCTGTGGATGGCGCTTGCGTACGGCCGCTGCGCGGTTCGGATGGACGGAGCACTTGCGGCGCGCGGGCGCGCCGGGGTCTTTTTCTTGGCGGCTGCCCTTGCGCTGATGCCGCAACTGGCTGTTGATCCGGCCGCGCGGCTTTGGAATGCGGAATCCGCTGCGGAAAACGAAGCCACGGGCCCGGATGCGCCGCAATCGGAACAAACCTTCTACAGTCAGTTTGGTTTGCTTGAGGACGCGCTCGAGGCGGTTACTCCAGGCCAGGCCGGCGTGACAGAGCTATTCACCATCAGCTTTGGGGGCGACGGCACGCAGGAAGTTTTCTTGCGCGAGGCAATAGGCGCTGACTCGGTGATGGCCGACGTTTTTGATAGCGGCGCGCACAGTATCGTGCTGGCGAACAGCCAGGCTCATCCCCAGGAACAACCGTTTGCGACGATCAGTTCGCTGCAACGTGCCCTTGCCACCGTGGCCGAGCGCATGAACGGCGACGAGGACGTGCTGGCCTTGTTCATCACGTCCCATGGCACGCCCGATCATCACCTTGTTGTGACGCTTCCGCCTTTTGACTTTGAGGACCTGACCCCCGAGCGCTTGCGTGATTTGCTCGATGATGCGGGCATTCGCTATCGGGTAATCATCATTTCCGCGTGCTACTCGGGTGCGTTTATCGCACCGCTGGCCGGTCCCGACACCATGGTGATTACCGCCTCTAGCGCCGAGCGCGCGTCCTTTGGCTGCCGCGATGGTGCGGAGTGGACGGATTTTGGCCGCGCGTATTTCAGTGAGGCGCTTGCGCAGGCGGCCTCATTTGAGGGGGCGTTTCGAATCGCGAACCGGCGGATCGCGGAGCGTGAATCCGAACAGCGACTGGAGCCTTCCAAGCCACAGATCTCCGTGGGCGACGGAATCCGTGAGCACCTGCTGCGCTTAGAGACCCGACGCGGCGGACGAATCCTTTTCGCGATGCACTCGCGCGACGACCAGCTTCGATAGAAAGCGGACTCATCCATGGCTGTCAAATGCGGCATCGTCGGGCTTCCCAATGTTGGCAAATCGACCCTATTTAATGCGCTCACCAAGGCGGCAATCGCCGCCGAGAACTATCCGTTTTGCACGATTGAGCCCAACGTCGGGGTTGTCGAGGTTCCCGATTCGCGCTTGCTGGCTCTCGCGCGGATCGCCCATCCGCAGCGCGTGCTGCCGGCGACCGTCGAGTTCGTCGACATTGCCGGCCTTGTCGCCGGTGCCAGCAAGGGTGAGGGCCTGGGGAACCAGTTCCTGGCAAACATCCGGGAGTGCGATGCAATTGCCCATATCGTTCGTTGCTTCGAGGACCCGAATATTGTTCACGTCGCTGGCCGGGTCGACCCGGTCAGCGACATCGAAGTCATCGACACGGAACTTGCGCTGGCCGACATGCAGACCGTTGACAAGCAGTTAAATCGCTACGCCAAAGTAGCGAAAACGGGCGCTGCGAGCGAGGAAAAAAAGGAGGCGCAGCGCCTGGTCGCGGCGCTCGAAAAGATATTGCCGGCGCTCAACCAGGCGCAACCGGCGCGATCCGTGGATCTGTATCCGGAGGAGCGCGCAGTCCTGCGCCCGCTGTTTTTGTTGACCATGAAACCCACGATGTATGTTGCCAACGTCACGGAACACGGATTCGAGGCCAACCCGTTGCTCGAGGCAGTGCGTGAGCGGGCCGCACGCGAGCATGCCCCCGTAGTGGCCGTCTGCGCCCGCATCGAGGCGGAAATCGCCGATTTGTCGAACGAGGACAAGCAGGTGTTCCTGCAAGACATGGGCATGCAGGAGCCAGGCCTTGATCGTGTAATTCGTGCGGCCTACTCACTGCTTGGACTGCAGACTTTTTTCACCGCCGGGCCAAAAGAGGTACGGGCGTGGACCGTTGCCAAAGGCGCCACGGCACCACAGGCGGCGGGTGTAATACACAGCGATTTCGAAAAAGGCTTTATCCGCGCCGAAACCATCGCCTACGAGGATTACCTGCGTTGCAAGGGCGAACTGGGCGCAAAGGAGGCTGGCAAGATGCGCCTGGAGGGCAAAGATTACGTCGTCAAGGATGGCGACGTGATGCATTTTCGCTTTAACGTCTAAATGCGTCCAGATTGCAACCGACGCGCGCATTCTGGCGCCCTGAAAGCCGATTCTCAACCAGGACAGTTGCCTCGAATTACCCGACAGATTCGCCGCTAGAGAAGCCAGCGCAGCGTGCTGCGGCTCGGGTATCGTATGCAAATAATGCTCTTTGATTTTTCCGCCTGGGCCCTGCGCCTTGCCATGGTTTTTCGTCTAGCTCGCGCCGATCCATCCCCAATGTGGGATCGCAGTTGCCGACCCGTTGGCGGGCTGATTTTTTGCGCGGCGCTCATGCTGGGGTTTGCCGCAGACGGTACCGCCCAAACTGCTCCCCAACCGCGCAATTTGCTGGTCCAGGTTCGTGATACGGCGCCAGGCGCAAGACCCAACTTCGAGCATGGACGCGACCGCTCCTATACGGTGTCTACGGGCACGGGGGGAGATCGAGACGAGCGCAATGAGCCTGGCGCGAACAACGCAACCGTCCTTTCCACATCCAATAGCGTTCACTTGGTGCGCGTGCGCGAGGGGGAGCCCGTCCGGGTCGAACTTCCATCGATGCAAACGCTGCAATTTCACGTTCCGGTCGGCAAAGCTGGCACCGCATCGCGCACACCTGCTGCAACCGGCGGTGGCGATAGCAAGACTGCGGTCGGTGCTCCGCGCCCAGCGGCCTCGGCCGTGGTTTACTTTGAAGCAATTTCTTCGTTTGCCGCACGATTTGCACTGATGGGAAATAACGTACGTATCGATCTTGTGCCCTTGCAGACCGGGGGGGTTGCCGCGCCGTTTGTTGCTGGCTCGGGCGCTGAGAGGCCGCGTGCCGTCACGCTGCTCGGGCGCGTCGGCGAATGGATCGCGCTTGGGGACGAGGATCTTGTCTCCACCGGCAAGAGCCTGACGATTACCGCCGAACCACCCTCGCAACCCAGCGTTTGGGTGCGCGTCGTGCCCGATCCGGGCGATCGTCCTTAGCCGTTCGAAGACGCGTTTCGATAGGTCCAGCGCCGCCAAAGCGCTTCCAGCGGCCCTTGTCGAAAATGCGCCAAAAACCAGTGGCTCAGGGTGGCCTGAGCGATGAAGATGAGCAAGGCCAAAATCGCAAGTTGGCCGCGGCTCGCGTTTGCGCCAAAACCCAATCCCCATCCAGACAGCAGTGCGCCCATGAGCAACGACTGGCCCACGTAGTTACTCAATGACATGCGCCCGGCGCTGGCAAACCAGCGCTGGGCGGACCGACCCCAAGGTTGGTCAAACGCGTGCACCGCCGCCGCAACGTAGGCCGCCGCCAGAACACTGCTTGCCCCCAGCACGACCTGGTCCCACCCGGCTTCCGTGCCCGGCAGATCGCGAGCGCGAACGTAACTCATCGCGGCGCCAAGCAATGCGGTCGGCAAGCCAATTCCGAGACCGATCGCCCACGTGCGTCGCCATGCCAGGCGATGGCGCGCGGGATGTTGCAACCAGCCCAATCGGCCTGCAAGCGAACCAAAAGCCAACAGAGCGATTACTTGCGGCCAGAAGGTCGGGATGCTGGCGATTTGTTGCCAGAGCTCGTCCGTCCAACGCTGTCCCAACTGCGCAATAAAGCCCCCATAGCAGTAGATGTCGTGCGCCTGCACGATGCTCGGCGGGATCTCGCTTCCGCTGCTGTCCAGATCGAGCATGCTGGCCAATAGGACGGGCAAAAAAATGCTCAGCACGGCTGCCGCGCCGCACCAGAGGCTGAAAGCTGCAAGCGACCGAAGCCGCGAGGGGGCGAAGGAAACGAAGGTAAGGGCACAAATTGCGTAGGCGGTCAGCACATCGCCGCAGTACAAAAAAACGCCGTGCCCGATTCCGAGCGCCAGTAAAAAAATCAATCGGCGCTGGTACGTCGACGCCACAGTGCCCCCATTGGGGCGGTTGCGTTGTCGAATTTTGCGCGACTGTAGGGCGATGCTAACGCCGAACAAGAAAGCGAAAATCGGATAGAACTTACCTTGGATAAAGGCCGCTTGCAAAAAGTACAGCAGCGCTTCGATGAGGCTGGGCGGACGGGACAGATAGCCCAGGGGTTCACCGGCACCCCAAGTGAAGGATTGAATATTGACTTGCAAAATACCCATTAGGGCCATCCCGCGCAGCGCGTCGATGCGCTCGATACGCCAGCCCGGATTTGCGGGACCGCTGGTTGGATCTTGCGTGCTGGACACAGCCCGTACTGTCACAAGCTGTGGGCATACCGGGCGTGCCGCATGCTCCCATATGGCGAGAGCTCGCGGGCCGCGCGTTGCCGCCGATCTTGCGCAGTGCCGGCACCGTGCCTTGCGACGCACCTCGGGTTTTCGGCGACGTGAGGTGCACAAAATCTTCGGGCAGCTCGCTTGCTCACGCACCTTGCGCTTGCTATTGGATTTGCCATCTTGGAGCACACGAAGTCGCTTAGCTCACGTCCAGGCATTTGCCGGCGCTGATGAGTACCACGACGCGATTTTGCGATCGGAATCGGTCGCGCGTGTCAACTTGCCTGGTTGGGGTTGCGCAACCGGGCGATCTTTGTCTTTAACCAAAGCTCCACAGACGGAAACACGAACTTGCTCACATCGCCACCCAGCAAGGCAATTTCGCGCACGATACTGCCCGAAATGAATTGGTACTGATCCGAGGGCGTAAGAAACATGGTCTCGACCTCGGGCAGCAAATAGCGGTTCATACCGGCCATCTGAAATTCGTATTCGAAGTCCGACACTGCCCGCAGGCCGCGAACGATTACGCGCGCCTGCTGCTCACGCGCAAAGTCCTTTAGCAGACCATGGAAGCCGGCGACTTCAACGTTGGGATAGTGTCCCAGTACCTCGCGCGCGATATCGAGCCGTTCCTGGAGCGTGAAGATCGGATTCTTGGCGCTGCTGTCGGCGATTCCGACCACAAGCTTGGAAAACAGCCCCGCGGCGCGCCGCACAATGTCTTCGTGCCCCCGAGTCAGCGGATCGAAAGTACCCGGATAAACGGCGATCACCATGGTCAATTCCTTCAGTGGTCGAACACATCGCATCCGATTGGCCAGCGCGCCGATAAACGCAGCGCTTTCGCCCGCATGCTCGTCGCGCCCGCCCGGCGCGCACGCCGACTTCGGGGCCGGCAATTATTCAACACGAGCGCTCTTGCAGCAAATGAAAATAAACGCCCCCCGCTTTGCCCGTGCGCACCTGCTCCCAGCCTTGCTCAGCCAGGTGCGCGAGCTCCAGAGGCTGGGGCGATTCGGCGTAGACCAGTCCACCGGGCGCCAGTAGCGAGTGCACAGCATCCAGCGCTGGCACCAAGATGCCAGATCCATACGGCGGATCCAAGAAAATCACGTCAAAGACTTCGGGCGACAGGCGCGCGAGGGCCAAGCGCCAGTCGGCCTGCAGCACCTGCACGGCTGCTGCCCCTAACCGTCGCTGTAGCGCGCGAAGTCCCTGGGCCGTGCGGGCATTGTTTTCGACCAGAACCACCCGGCGAGCGCCGCGCGAGGCCATCTCAAATCCGAAGGCGCCCGTGCCGGCAAATAGGTCCAGGGCGCAGATGCCGCACCGATGACCCAACAGATGTTCAAGCCAGTTAAATACGGTTTCGCGCACCCGGTCGGGTGTAGGCCGCAGATTCGGTGCGGCAAGCACCACGATGGCTGTGCGCCGAAACTGACCGCCGATAATGCGTATGCGCCCGGGCGGCGAGCGTGCGCTTCTCGAGGCTGTGGCGCTGTGGCGGGGACGCTTGTTCATTTGTCCTTGTTCAAACGCGAACGCATCCTGATCCACTACACTGCGCGGCCGCGGACCATCACATCATTACAGAAATGGTAGCTTCGGAGAAAACAGGATGGCTTGGCCGGCTTCGGTCGGGTCTGGCGCGCACGCGCGCCCGAATCAGTGGGGCGTTTTTGGGCGCAACGCTCGATGAAGCGCTGTTTGAGGAGCTCGAGGCCGCTTTGATCAGTGCCGATGTCGGCATGCCGGCCACGCAGTTTCTTCTGGTGCGGCTGCGCGAACGCGTGCGGAGCAGTAACGTGCGCGATGCGCTGGGTGTACGCGCGGCCTTGCAGCAGGAGCTTGCTCAGCTGCTCGCGCCGTGCGAAAAGCGATGGGACGTTTCGGCCGCCAAACCCTTCGTGGTGATGGTTGCCGGCGTCAACGGCTCGGGCAAGACGACTTCCATTGGTAAGTTAACCCATTGGCTCAGCGACCATGGCAAGACGGTTTTGCTGGCTGCCGGCGACACGTTTCGCGCTGCGGCCCGCGAGCAACTTGCGGTGTGGGGGCAACGCAACGGCGTGGAGGTCATTGCGCAGTCGGGAAGCGATCCTGCAGCGGTGGTATTTGACGCGGTGAGCGCAGCGCGCGCACGAGGGCGCGACGTGCTGATTGCCGATACGGCAGGGCGGCTGCCAACGCAAACGCACCTCATGGAGGAGCTCAAACGCATCAAGCGCGCGATTAGCAAGAGTTTGTCCGGCGCACCACACGAAGTCGTGCTCGTACTCGACGGCACCAACGGCCAAAACGCACTTGCCCAGTTGCGTGCCTTCGACGAGGCTATTGGTGTCACCGGTCTGATCGTCACCAAGCTCGACGGCACCGCCAAGGGCGGCATCATCGTGGCGCTGGCGCGCGAGCGCGAGGCGCGGCCGATCCCGATCTTGTTTGTTGGGGTCGGCGAATCGTTGCAGGATCTTGAAGCGTTCGCAGCTGCCGATTTTGCGGCTGCCTTGCTTGAGGAGGAGTGAGATTTCGCAACGCCAAATGCGCAGTTCCCATAAAATGCGCTCTGCCCACCCCCATCATGATCGGCGGCCGAACGCGACGCGCCGATCGCGGAACGCTAAAAGACGCTATCGCCGATGACGCTGCTGGCGGCAATCGACCTGGGTTCCAACAGTTTCCGACTGGAAATCGGTCAGGCGATGGGCTCGCATATCGCTCGACGCGGCTATTGGAAAGAAACGGTGCGTCTGGCCGCTGGGATCGGCGCCGATAATCGCTTGAGCCGCAGGATGATCGATAACGCGTGCATTTGCTTGGCGCGAATGCATGAACGCTTGCAGGGCATGGACGCGGCACAGGTTCGCGCGGTGGGCACGCAGACCTTGCGACAGGCGCTTAATTCGGATCAGTTTCTGGAGCAGGCGCATCGGGCATTGGGATACCCGATCGAAATCATTTCGGGGCGCGAAGAGGCGCGACTCATATTTGAGGGCTGCACGCACACTTTGCCGCCAAGCAAACGTCGCCGCCTCGTGGTCGATATCGGCGGCGCTTCTACCGAGGTGATCGTCGGCCGTGGCTTTACCCCGGCCCACGCCGAATCCTTCAAGATCGGCTGTGTCGGCACGACCCTGCGATTTTTCCCCGACGGGCGGATCGACCGGGCATCGTTTCGGCGCGCGCAAGTGGCCTGTGCGGCCGAATTAGAAGAGGCCCGAATGGCTTTCCATAACTACGGCTGGGATGAGGCGTACGGATCAAGCGGCACAATTGGCGCGGCGGCGGTGATTTTGCGCAACCACGGCTGGGGCGATGGCACGATTACGGCCTCCGGATTGGCTCGACTGCGGCAGGTTCTTCTCGATTTTGGTGAAATCCGGCGGGTGCAGTTTGACTCGATCAAGACCGAGCGCGCCGAGGTGCTTGTGGGCGGTATTGCGGCGCTTTGGGCGATCTTCGAGACCTTCGGCATCAACGAGATGCGACCCGCCAAAGGGGCCTTGCGCGCGGGACTGCTTTACGATCTGCTCGGGCGGCGCGCTCGCCACGATGTGCGCGATGCGACGGTATCGCGCTGGCAGCAGCGCTACGGCGCCGATCGACCGCTGGCTCGCATGGTGGCGAGCACGGCGCAAAAGTTCTATCAGGCCCTGCTGCCTGACGCCCCCGAAGATGCCGTCCGTACGCTGTGCTTTGCCTGCCAGCTGCATGAAATTGGTTTTGCCGTTTCCCATAGCGATTACCACAAGCACTCGGCGTATTTGGTGCGTAACGGCGATCTGCCGGGCTTTTCGACCTCTGACCAAGAACGTATCGCCGAGCTGGTGCTTGGTCAGCGCGGGAATCTGCGCAAGGTTTTGAGCGCTCTTTGGGACCCACTGCGCGCGGGACGGCTACTGGCCCTGCGCCTGGCGACCATATTGCACCACGCACGTCGCCCCGTGCGTCTGCCGCGCTGGAGCCTGCGAGCGCATCGCTCCATCGAATTTGGCATCGAGCGCGCCTGGATCGCGCGCCGACCCCTTACGCGCCACTTGCTTGAGGAGGAAGCGCAGCAATGGGCGCGCGTGGGCATTTCGTTTTACGTGCGTGAGATCTAGCGCCGGCGTGCAGCGCCTCTGAGCGTGGCGCCGCGCAAGTTGGCGGCTTACAGTAAATTGGGGCTGATCGCGGCGATCAACAAGATTGCGGAGGAGTCGGCCTCCTCGGGACGCGAACTAAACCACCAAAGCGCCCCCTTTTTGATTACCCAGGGCTGCTCGATTCCGGTAAGTAGCCTGCTGGCAACGAGGCCCAGCATGGGCTGATGTCCGACGGCAACGACAGCGCCGCGCGCGTGCGGCCAGTCGACCGCGTGCAAAAA
This sequence comes from uncultured Burkholderiaceae bacterium, assembly GCA_964608115.1. Lineage (GTDB taxonomy): Bacteria > Pseudomonadota > Gammaproteobacteria > Burkholderiales > Burkholderiaceae_F > GJ-E10. The sequence continues at coordinate 11,039 of CAZSOI010000289.1, forward strand.
CTCCTCGACATTCGATCCGGGCGCCAGCTGTGACAGTATCTTGAGCTTGCGACCGGACAATTCTGTGAGCGCGCGTGCCGTCTGCTGGGTTCGCAGCGCGGGGCTGGCGAGGATGCGCGCCGAGTTGGGCAACCGGTCATTGAGCCACTGGGCGACGCGGCGAGCCTGTTTTTCTCCCTTGCCGGTGAGTTCGCGCGCCAGATCCGGCAGGCCGTCCTCAGCCTCGGCATGCCGCCAGAGCAAAAGGTCCATTACGTGCCCTCCGATGGTTGTGCAAGCGCTTTGAGCAAGGCGGCCTGCGCGCTAGAGCCAGCGGCCGGATTTCGTGGCGCCCTGTAGTTCCCGCTCGAACCCAGCACCCAAGCGTAAGCCGTGTCGTGCAAGTACGGCTTAAGACCTTCGTCGATGACGCGGGCCTTTAATACCGGATCGAGCACCGGCCAGGCAATTTCAATCCGCCGCAGCAGGTTGCGCCCCATCCAGTCGGCGCTGGCCAGATAGACCAGCTCGGCGCCGCCCGCGCCGAAGTAGTAGATGCGGTGATGCTCCAGAAAGCGGCCGACGACCGATCGCACCCGAATGTTCTCCGACAAGCCCTTCACGCCCGGCCGCAGGGAACAAGCGCCGCGCACGATCAGGTCAATCCGCACCCCTGCCTTAGATGCCTCATACAGCGCATTGATGGTGGCCTCGTCGGATAGGGCGTTGACCTTTGCGATGATCAGCCCTGCCTTGCCGCTTCGGGCTAGACGCGCCTCCTCGGCAATCGCGCCAATGATGCGCTTTTGCAAGGTAAAGGGCGCAAGCCATAGGCGCCGCAGACGCTGCACCGGGGTCAGGCTCGTTAGATGCATAAAAATCTTCTCCACGTCAGCGCAAATTGCCCGCTCGGCCGTCAACATGCCGAAATCCGTGTATAGCTTTGTTGTGGTCGGATGGTAGTTGCCAGTCCCCAAGTGCACGTACGGAACCAGGCGCGTGCGCCCACGGCGCTGCTCGCGCCGAAGGATCTGAAGGAGCTTGGCGTGGGTTTTCATTCCGACCAGTCCGTACACGACCTGCGCACCGATTGCCTCGAGCCGCTCCGCCAAGTTGATGTTGGCCTCTTCGTCGAACCGCGCCTGCAACTCGACCACGACCGTGACCTCTTTGCCGCGCCGGGCCGCGTCCTCCAGCAGCTCGACGAGAATCGACCCCGTGCCGGTGCGATACAAGGTCATACGAATTGCGACGACCTGTGGATCGATCGACGCCTGGCGCAAGAACTCGATTACCGGTTCAAAGCTCTCAAATGGATGGTGCAGCAGTACATCGCGGCGTCGAATCACCCCAAAAATGTCTTCGCCCTTAGCGATGCGCTTTGGCCAAGCCGGCAGCAACGGAGCGAAACGCTGGTCGGGCCGCGCGAGCAGGTCGACCAGTTGGTTCATGCGCACGAGGTTCACCGGCCCCTCAACTCGATAGACCGCTTCGTGCGGCAATTGGAACTGCTGGCGCAAGAGCTCTTCGAGGTGGGGTGGGCAAGTCCGCAGCACCTCCAGACGCACCGCGTTTCCAAAATGGCGTTGCGTTAATTCAAACTGCAAGGCCTCGCGAAGATTGGAGACCTCGCGTTCATCGACCCATAAATCCGAGTCACGCGTGACTCGAAATTGCGAAAAACCGACCAATCGGCGCCGGGGAAACAAGTCGACCAAGTGGGCACGGATCACCGAAGAGAGCAGCACAAAGGCCTGGTAACCTGGGCAAAGCGCCTGCGGCATCGCAATCACGCGTGGCAAGGTGCGCGGTACTTTGACGATCGCGATCGCCGAGGGGCGCCCAAATGCATCCTTGCCCTGGAGCTGAACGATGAAATTCAGCGCCTTGTTCATCACTTGCGGAAATGGGTGCGAAGGGTCCAACCCAATTGGTGAGAGCAGCGGCAAGACCTCGCGGTGGAAATAATCGCGGACCCACGCGCGCTGCCGAGGCGTGCGCTGCTGGTGATTGATTACGACGGCGTGCGACCGCGCCAACGCCGGCATGATCTTGTTGTTATATAGCGCGTACTGCTGGTCGACGAGCGCGTGCGCGCGCTCGGAGATCTGAACGAAGGATTCCCATTGTGGCGAGGCGGCGCCCATCTCCCCCGACTCGCGTAAGGTGTCCATCAGATCCGACACCCGGATTTCGAAGAACTCGTCAAGGTTGGCCGAGACAATGCACAAAAACCGAAGACGCTCGCCGAGCGGAACTTTCGCGCGCTGCGCCAGGGCGAGCACACGCTCATTAAAAGCAAGTTGCGATAGCTCCCGGTTTAGGAACCGCTGCGAAGCGCCGTGAACTGTAGTGATCTTGATTCCTTATCGCTCGTTCGCCCGGAATATGCCGGCTGAAGCATCGGCGACAATTATGACCGTCATTTGACGCGTCACACAGGGCCGTACAATCGCGGCGGCGACAGATGACGCGCGCCGCTGCGGCGCGCGCAATGCGTCGCCGAGAAATAATTTTACTGGCAGCCATGCAGCCGATCCTAGTGCCGCGCTCGCGTCCCCATCCGTGAGAACTGAGCCTTACCTGTCCGAAACCTCGGTGCAAGCGCCGCTGCTTTCTTGCGAGGCGGTGGAAAAGCGCTATGGGGAATTTCGTCCCGCTCTGATGGGATTGAACCTTGCGATCGGCCGCGGAGAGTTCGTGGTGGTACAGGGGCCGGCCGGTTGCGGCAAGAGCGTATTGCTCAGATTGCTGGCAGGGCTCGAAGCGCCCTCGGCCGGAGCCATCAAGATTGCCGGCGAGGACTTGGCGCGGATGCGGCCCCGGGCTCTGGCGCAGCTTCGCCGTTCGATGGGCATCCTGCCGCCCGGGGACTCGCTGCTTGGTCGGCGCAGTGTTCTGGAAAACGTCGCACTGGCTTCTTGGGTGGCGGGAAGCGCCTTCGAGGAGGGCATGCGGCGCGCGCGCGCTGCGCTGGAGCTTGTGGGGCTGGATGTGGAGCGTTATGGTGCGGCCAGCGGCGCCGAGCTTGCCAGCGGACAGCGTCAGTGCGCAGCCTTGGCGCGTGCCCTGGTCAACCGGCCTGCGCTGCTGTTGCTCGACGACTTGCTTTGTCCGCTCGACGAGGCCATTGCCGCACGCGTGCTGCAAGTACTCGACCAGTTCTCGACGGCCGGGGTGACCGTCGTGGCCGCAATGCGAAGCGGCGTGGCGCCGACAAATTCTTCCTCCACGCCGTGGCCGGCCCGCGCGCGCACATTACAGCTGGTTGACGGGAAGCTTGTGCAGTGACTTACACCACCAGCCGCGCCTCGGCTTTTTCCGAGGCCTTGCGTCGGACCTTTGGGCGACCGGTTGAATTTGGTCTTGTGGTCGGTGCCAGCGCGACGTTGCTTGCGGCGCTGGCGCTTGTCACGCTGACGCTTTGGCGCGCCCTCCCGTTGGAGCAGCCGCCATGGATGCGCCCGCAGGCTCTGGTGTTTGCGGCTGGGGCGCAAGGGGAGATCGACCTGGCGGCGCTCCAGAGTGCCTTGCGCCACGTGGCAATGGTTGCTTCCGCCGATTTCCTAGCGCGCGATGCGGCTCTGTCTGAGCTTGCGCAGCGTAAGAGTCTGTCTGCGATCGGTTTGACCGATTTGCGCCCCAATCCCTTGCCAGATGCTTTCTTGGTGCGCTTTGTCGCTGGCGCCCAACCCGAGGCTGTGGAAACCGCAGTTGCGGAGATGCGCAAGATCAAGAACGTCGAAAGCGTGGAATATCAAGCTGAGCTGTATCGAAGAATGACGCTGCTCTCGCAACTACTGGCGCGCATTTGCCTGTTGCTCGCGGCGCCCCTGGGGGCGTCGCTGATTATCGGAGTCTCGCTTGCTGCCATTTTGTGGGTTCGTATCGACCAAGACGAGGTCCGGGTGCTCCATTTGTTGGGCGCCGACCCCCCTGTGATGCGGCGGCCATATGTCTACGCTGGTGCAATGAGTTTGCTTCTGGCCGCGGCGCTGGCATGGTGGATGGTCACGGCGGCGGGCGGCTGGCTCGAACCACTGATCAATTCTGCCGCGCAGCAGTACGCGCTGCGCTGGACGCCGGCCGCCCTGCCGATTTGGGCTGGCGCTTTGTTTTGTCTTGGCGCCTCGTTATTTGGCGCGCTGCTGGGCTCTCTGGCGGCTCGAGCGGCGATTCGTCGCTAGGGGAACGATTGCAGGCGAAGATGATTCGCATGCCGCCAGCCAAGCGCACGCTACAGGTTCTTTGGCCTCGGGCCGTGATCGCTAGCCAAAGCACTGACCCGACCGTGGCAAAAGCGCACGCGCCAAGTGCTCGGGAAAATGTGGCGCATTGCGACCCACCAGTTGCCGCTGCTAAGAGCATGCGGCACAGCGCATGAGTGCGCCGTTTGTGAAGCGAAACCACAGCCGGTATGCGGACCACCTGCTGCGCGAAGCTCATGGCTTGGAGGCACTGCGCCGCGCGGCGAGCGGCACTGGCATCGATGTTCCGGAGGTCATTCATGTCGACCAAGAGGCCATGACGATCTCCTTTATTCGATCGGCGCGCTGTTCGACGCAACAGTGGACCAGACTAGGACATGGTTTGGCGCTGATCCACGCGCAAACCCAGCCGCGTTTCGGCTTTGATGAAGATAACTTCATCGGCTTAAACCCGCAGCCCAATGGGTTTAGTGACAGTTGGGGAAGCTTTTTCCTGCAGCAGCGCTTACGGTTTCAGGTCGAGTTGATTGCCGATCCGCAGAGGCGAAACCGGTATTTTCAGCGTTTGCAACAAAAGACGGCGCGGCTGCGCGATTTTCTCGACAGTGAGCTGAAGTTCGCGAGCTTTGTCCACGGCGATCTTTGGAGTGGCAACGTGCTGTGCGGGCAAGATGGTCGTGTTTGGCTGATCGATCCTGCACCATATTTCGGTGACCCCGATGTCGACCTTGCGATGACCGAAATGTTCGGTGGCTTCCCCACGCCGTTCTACATGGCCTATCGGGCGCAGCGGCCCGAGTCTTCGACCTACTCGCTAAAGCGGCGGATCTACAATTTGTACCATTACCTCAATCACTTGAACCTATTCGGTGATGCGTACCTCGATGGCTGCGAAGCGGGATTTGCGGCGCTCGAGCAAATCTGAACTGCCATTTTGTGTACCGCGCGGCTGTGCCACGATCCCGAATCTGGTTTTGCAGTGATGGGTAACTTTCTAGCTTACAAATCAAGGGTGGATGGGCGTATGAACGATGATCGACTTTGACAGCAAGGCGCGCCAGTGGGATAGCAACCCTGAAATCGTTGAGCGCGGCCGCAAGACCGCCGAGGCGATTCGCGCCCGCGTTGCACTAACGCGAAAGATGCGTGCCCTTGATGTTGGATGCGGCACGGGCCTGCTGAGTGTGCCGCTGGCTGATGCTCTCGGACACATCACCTGTATCGATACTTCGGCGGGCATGCTCGAAGTGCTCGATGAAAAGATCCGTGCGCAAGGCATTGCCAATCTGACACTTAAGCTCCTGGACTTCGCCGCCGGAGATCTGCCTGAGGTGGGTTTTGATCTGATCATGTCTTCGATGACGCTGCATCATATTGTGGACACCGACGCGATTCTGGCCAAATTCGCGGCACATTTGAAGCCGGGCGGCTGGCTTTGTCTGGCAGACCTAGACCGCGAAGACGGCTCTTTTCACGGCGCCGATGTGCCAGTGCATCACGGCTTTGAGCGCGACGCATTGGCCGAGCGCGCGCGGCATGCCGGCTTTGTCGATGTGCGCACGCAAACGCTGCTCGTAATTCGAAAGGAGCAAAAGGACGGTCCGCGCGAGTATTGCGTTTTCTTTTTTAGCGCGCGCAAAGGCTTTTGACGTAGGCCCAATTGCTTTTGTCCGTCACGGCGGCGATGACAATGCAAACCGCGAGTTGGTGCTCGGCCAGTCGCAGGATTTTTTTGGTTCAGGCCGCGCCGGCGGCCATTGCGCTGGCGCTGCTGTGGGTGCGCTAGGGCAAAAAGGGTCGGCCGCAGCCGATGGGCCAAATTGGCTTGTGGCTTTTGGGGGCGACGAACAGCGCCGGGGTTTTGGGGCGCTGCTTTAGCCGGCGCCGGCAAGGGCCGATGGGGCCGGGAGCGCTTCTTGGGGCGCATG
>CAZSOI010000290.1:0-2584 GCA_964608115.1 uncultured Burkholderiaceae bacterium
CACTGCGCACCCGGCCTGCCAGCGGCTTGCGGCTGGCTGGATGTGGGTGAGCTTTTCGGCACTGGTCGGGGCGGGGCTGTTCGCCTTGCTGATTGTGTTGGCGCGCACTCCGTATGTCTCGAACTTATTTCCCACCGTGGACTTTTTTCGCAGCGCCCTTGTTGTCCACGTCGACTTGTCAGTGTTGGTGTGGTTCTTCGCCTTCGCGGGAGTGCTCTGGAGTGTCGCCTCCCCGCCGCAGTGGCTGCCACTGGGTTGGGTCGCCCTCGTGTCTACAGGCGGCGGTGCACTGCTGCTAGTGCTCTCTCCCTTCGTCGCGATGGGGGCGCCGTTGATGAATAACTACGTTCCGGTCTTACAGAACCGGGTGTTTCTTGCGGCATTGCTCCTTTTTGGCTTTGGCGTTGGCTTGGCGGCGTTCCGCGGACTGGTGACTTTGCCAGGTCTTTGGACCGGGTCCGAGCGTTTGCACCGGGCGCCTCATTTCGGGCTGCACGTGGCCGCCTTCGCGACCGCATTGGCGCTACTTGCCTACAGCTGGGCGTTTGCAACCATTCCGTTTTTCATTCACGGCCTGGCGTACTTCGAGTCGCTCTTCTGGGGTGGCGGCCACGTGATGCAGTTCGCCTACACCTGCTTAATGCTCGTGGCGTGGCTGTGGCTGGCAACGGAAATCGGTGCGAAAGTGCCGTTGACTCCGCGCGTGTGCATATTGCTGTTTGCCCTTGGCGTGGCGCCCGTGCTTGCGACTCCAGTGATTTATCTGTCGTACCCCACGCACTCCTTTGACAACATGGAGGCGTTTACCAAGATGATGCGAGTTGGAGGAGGGTTTGCCGCGATGCCAATCGGCCTTGCGGTCGCCATGGCCGTTTGGCAGCGTCGTCGGCCGGATCCGGCCAGCCATCCGCAATTCGCTTCCCTTCTGTGGTCGTTGCTCCTGTTTGGCTTTGGCGGTGCAATCAGCTTTCTTATTCGAGAAAGCAACACGATCATCACCGCGCACTACCATGCGACCGGTGGCGCGGTAAGTGTCGCCTTTATGGGTGCGGCCTACGCGCTGCTTCCCCGCATCGGATTTGGCTCTGTGGATGCCAAACTCGCTCGCTGGCAGCCCACTATTTACGGTACGGGACAGCTCTTGCATATCGTTGGATTGCTCTGGTCCGGCGGTTACGGCGTGCAGCGCAAGGTTGCAGGTGCGGACCAAGGTCTGCATGGGTTTGCGCAGATCGCCGGCATGGGCCTGATGGGAATAGGCGGTCTGATTGCCGTTGTCGGCGGCCTGATGTTTCTCTTTATCGTCTTTCGAGCCATGAAGGGGCGCGCCCGCTAGCGGCTCGGCGTTTGTCGGATGTACGACCAGCTGCGTCGATTCTGGCTTCGCCTGGAGGATGCGTTTAGCACAGCCTTTGGGCAGTCCGTCAACCCTTGGTATCACCTGGGCGCAATCGCCTTTTACCTGTTTTGGGTCGTCGCCATCAGCGGCGCGTACTTGTATATCTTTTATCGCACCGGTGTGCATGAGGCATACCAGTCGGTTGAAAACCTGACCCACACGCAGTGGTACGCGGGCGGACTGATGCGCAGCGTGCATCGGTACGCCTCAGACGGGATGGTTCTGACCATGCTGCTGCACCTAGCGCGAAACTTTGGCACCGGGCGTTTTCGACACTTTCGCTGGTTCTCTTGGGTCAGCGGCGTCTTGCTGATTTGGCTCGTATATGCCTGCGGCATAAATGGCTACTGGCTCGTGTGGGATCGTCTGGGCCAATTCATCGCGGCGGCAACGACCGAGTGGTTCGGCTGGCTACCGGTGTTTAGCGAACCGCTTGAGCGCAACTTTCTGGTGCAGGCCAATGTCAGCGATCGTTTCTTCACGCTGCTGTCCTTCGCGCATGTCACGCTTCCCCTTTTGTTGCTGCTTTTCATGTGGCTGCACACGAAGCGAATCAACAGCGCCGAGACGTTTCCTCCCAGGCCCTTGGCCGTAGGTGTCGCACTGATGCTTCTTGTACTTTCGCTACTGCGTCCGGCGAACAGCCAAGGTGCCGCCGATCTGGGATTTGTTGGCAATATCGGCCTTGATTGGTTCTTCCTTGCACCGTATCCGGTACTGTACGCCGTATCGCCTGGCGCACTATGGGTACTGCTCGCTGCGAGCACCGCCTTGTTAGTGGCTTTGCCCTGGCTTTTAAGACGTCCTCCGAGACAGCCTGTAGAAGTGCACCTGGACAATTGCAACGGCTGCACCCGTTGCTACGAAGATTGTCCCTACTCCGCGATCGCGATGCGGCCACGACAAGATGGTCGTCCGTACGAGTTGGAACCCTTCGTACAGCCCGACCTTTGCGCAAGTTGCGGCATTTGCGTCGGATCTTGTCCCTTCTCGATGCCGTTTCGCCGCGGTACGCTGGTCAGTGGCCTGGAACTGCCGGGCTTGCCACTGGCGGTGATCCGTGCTGAGACGGATCGGGCACTGGCAACTTTGCATGGAAGCAGCCGCTTATTCGTGTACGGATGCGATCATGGTTTGGACGTCTCCCGGCTGCGCCGGCGGGACGTGGCGGCGATCTCGTTGCCG
>CAZSOI010000291.1:0-1860 GCA_964608115.1 uncultured Burkholderiaceae bacterium
TGTCGCGAACCGAGCACGTATTAAAGACGATCAGATCCGCATCTTGCGGTGCTTTTGCGAGCGTCCAACCCTGGCCGGCATGCAGCACATCGGCGATTTTTTCCGAGTCGTACTCGTTCATCTGGCACCCGAAGGTGCGCAAGTAGACCTTGTTCGCGGGCACGGGGTTGATCCGGGGGCGAAGGAGCGGTCATTTTAGCGTGAAGGTAGCCGGGTCAATGGGTCCTGCGATCGGCCCAGCGCCGCGTCCGACTTTGCGCACAGGCAGCCGCTTGCGAGAAATTCGCCCGTCATTTCTTGGCAAGCGTCCCTAGCGTGATCCATTCCAGCCTTCCCCGCCCAAAGATTCTGCCGGGTAATGGTTTCGCGTGGCTCGAATTTGGACGAAACTTCGCGGCCCAACCGGGTCAATTCGGGCCGGGAATCAACACGGCCGTACGGGTGGCGAATAGCCGAATCACCAAACCCTGCAAGGCGCTTACGGCCTCTTTCCCGGTGAGCCGTTGAATCATTTTTCGCTTGAAGGCTTCCGAGGACGGCCTGGTCATGTTGTCCCTCCCATTGCCGCACTAAAGGGAACGAAGCGACAACTATGCTGACACAGGAGGTCGGTATAGACTGAAAACGATGTGATCGGTATATACCTCTGGGCTTTATCGACCTGGAACAAAAGACATTGCAACCCCTGGATAACCCGTTCGGCCCGAGGTTGTCAGCTATGTCTTAGGTAGGCCTGTAACCCATGTCTCAAGGCTGCACAGGCGATATCTGGTGGCGGATCAGGGACTCGAACCCCGGACACAAGGATTATGATTCCTCTGCTCTAACCAGCTGAGCTAATCCGCCGAGGGTGCGCAGTATACGCGAGCGCATTTGCGCAAAAAAAAGCCGGCGGGTGCCGGCTCAGGCCTGCGAGCCTGCCGAGGGGACTTCAGGCAGGATTTTTGCAAAAGCCTTGGCGATGGATTTTGGCCGCGGCGCTGGCCGCTTGTTGCGGCCAGCGCCGAGTGCCCGATGCCCCGATCAATCGTGCGCGTAGATGTCGCGATCCTTCGTTTCGGGGAGAAACAGTGTTCCGATCACGAAAGTCATCGAGGCGACGATGATCGGATACCACAGGCCGGAATAAATGTTGCCGGTGCCCGCAACGATCGCAAAGGCCGTGGCGGGCAAAAAGCCACCGAACCAGCCGTTGCCGATGTGGTAGGGCAGCGAAAGCGAGGTATAGCGAATGCGGGTCGGGAACAGTTCCACCAGCATCGCAGCGATCGGACCGTAGACCATCGTCACGTAGATGACCAGAATCGTCAGGATAATGACCATCATGGGTTTGTTGATCTGCTCGGGATCCGCCTTCGGTGGATAACCGGCCGCCTTGATTGCATCGCCCAGCGCCTTTTTGAAGGCCGGCGCCGCTTTGGCCGCATCGTTCTCGTTGGCGGCCAGAATGTCCGCGTAGGACACCGTAACATCGCCGAACTTCACGATTGTGGGAGACCCAGGAGTCGCGCCCTCGTTGCCGTAGCTAACCGAGGAAGTTGCCAACGTGCTCTTGGCAATGTCGCATGGCGCCGTGAACTTGGCCGTTCCAACGGGGTTGAACTGCACCGCACAAGTGTCCTGGTCCGCGATGATGATCGCGGGCGACTTAGCCTGAGCCGCCTCCAGTGCGGGGTTGCCGTAGTGCGTGAGCATTCCAAAGAGCGGAAAGTACGTCAGGGCGGCAAGCAGGCATCCGGCCAAGATGATGGGCTTGCGCCCGACCCGGTCCGACAGGGCACCGAACAGAAGAAAAAATGGCGTGCCCAAGACCAGCGAGGCGCCGATCAAGACGTTGGCGGTGAGCCCGTCGATCTTTAG
>CAZSOI010000292.1:0-2349 GCA_964608115.1 uncultured Burkholderiaceae bacterium
TGTTTGAACACCGCCTGACGCACGTGCCGCCCGACGATTTGGGATTGCCCGATATTCAGCTGCTGCTCACCGAGGAGCTTGCGGTCATCGACAATCTCAGCGGCCGCGCATACCTGATCGTTTACGCCGATCCGCAGGTGCCCGAAGGCTATCAGCGGGCACGCGCGCGCCTGCGTGAGCTCAAGGCCCGTTTGCTGCGCCACGTGGAGCCACCGCACACGCGCGCCAGTATGCGCCGACCGGAGCAGCGCGACTTTGCGAAGTCAGACTATCTCGCGGCCGTCGCCAAAGCCAAGCAGTACATCGTTGCGGGCGATGTGTTCCAGGTACAGATCGGCCAGCGAATTCACAAACAATTCGCGGATTCGCCGCTGTCGCTGTACCGTGCATTGCGCACGCTCAATCCCTCGCCGTACATGTACTACTACGATCTTGGCGACACGCACATCGTGGGCGCCTCGCCGGAGATTCTGGTGCGGTCGGAGGCCCGTGGGGAGGAGCGCGCAATCGCGATTCGACCGTTGGCCGGCACGCGGCCTCGCGGCGGCACGCTTGAGCAGGATGCTGCCTTAGCTGCCGAATTGCTCTCCGATCCCAAGGAGCGCGCGGAACACTTGATGCTGATCGACTTGGCGCGCAACGATATCGGCCGAATTGCCAAGATCGGCAGCGTCCGGGTAACCGAACAGATGGTCATCGAGCGCTATTCGCACGTAATGCACCTGGTCAGCCACGTCGAAGGTGTGCTTCGGCCGGGCCTGACGAATTTCGACGTCCTGCGCGCGACCTTCCCCGCCGGGACACTCTCCGGTGCGCCCAAGGTGCGGGCGATGGAAATTATCGATGAACTCGAACCCGTCAAGCGCGGAATCTATGGCGGGGCGGTTGGGTACCTGAGTTTTGCAGGCGACATGGATCTTGCGATTGCGATCCGAACGGGTATCGTCAAGCAAAATGTTCTATACGTTCAGGCGGCGGCCGGCATTGTTGCCGATTCTGTTCCGGAATCGGAATGGAAGGAGACGGAGGCCAAGGCCCGCGCGGTGCTGCGTGCGGCGGAGCAAGTCGAAGATGGCTTTGATCTCGAATAAGAATCCGGCGGCGCAAGCCACAGCGCCAGAAGCGTCCACGGGCCGCGTGGCGCAATTTGCGGGACGCTTTTGGTTAGGCCGAATTTGGCTGCAGAAGGCATGGCTGCGACGCTCGGTACTGAGCGTCCTGGGCCTTTTTGCAGCGCTCGTTGTCTTTGCCAAGTTCGCCGTGCCACCTATCGCGATCGCGCAGGCCGAACGCATCACAGAGCAAACCCTGCACCGCCGGCTGATCATTGACCGCATCGAGGTACATCCTTTTACTTTGACCGTCCTTGTCCATGGTGCACGGCTGATGGAGCGCGATGGCACAACCGTGTTTGCGTCCATCGATGAGCTCGAGCTGCGTGTTTCTCCCTCCTCCGTGGTGTATTTCGCGCCGGTTGTTCGCGAGCTGCACGTGGTTCGTCCCTTCGTTCACCTGGTTCGTAGTGCTCCGAATGCATACAGCACGGACGATATTGTCGCTGCGCTCACGGCACCAGGGCCCGCGCCCGCGCCCACGCCACCGAGCGCACCTGCGCGTTTTGCAGTTCATAACATCCACGTCGACGGCGGACGCTTTGAGTTCGATGACGTCCCCAAGAGCGCACATCACGCAGTTACCGAATTTGCCCTCGGAATTCCATTTATCTCAAGCTTTGTTGCTCAGGAAGAGGTCTTTGTTGAACCGCACTTGCGCGCGCTCATCAACGGTGCGCCGCTGCAGATCGGTGGCAAGGCCTTGCCTTTTGCGTCGACCCGCGAGGCGATCGTCAATTTGGACTTTGACGACATCGATCTGACCCACTACATCGAATACTTGCCAGGCACTGTGCCGTTTCAAATGCCTAGCGGCCGACTCGATCTGCACATACAAGCCAACGCGCAGTTACCCAAGGATCAAGCTCCGCAGCTGCACCTTGCTGGCAAGGTGACACTAAAGGCGCTCGAGCTCATCAGCCCGAACCGCAAACCATTGCTTAAGCTTTCAGAGGTGGAGTTGTCGATTACCGACGTGAATTTGCCCTCCGGGCACCTAGATGCCGCAGTAACCGTCGAGCGCTCGGGGCGTGTTGCCGTGGTCGGAGAAACGGCAATTTCGCCGCTGCACGCTGACCTTGACGTGCAGATCGACGATTTGAATCTGCTGCCCGTGCAGCCGCTTTTTTCCGATCGGGTCAATCTGCGGGTCACACGCGCGCAACTAGCCGGGAAGGGACACGTAAAAGCCGACCAGGCCGCCGAGGGAGTCTTGCAGGCAGGCTTTCAGGGCGAT
>CAZSOI010000293.1:0-2659 GCA_964608115.1 uncultured Burkholderiaceae bacterium
CCTCTGGTGGAGGCCTTCGAGTCAGAATTTGCCGACTGGGTCGGCCGCACCTATGCAATTGCGACAGCAAGCGGCACGCTGGGCACCATGCTTGCCCTTCGTGCACTGGGGATGGCAGCCGGCGACGAAGTGATCGCACCGGCCTATGCCTGGCATCAGGTCGCGCATGCGATTGCTTTGGTTGGCGCGACCCCGGTGTTTGCCGACATTGATTATTGGACCGGCTGCATTTCGCCCGCCAAAGTCGCCTCGCGTATCTCGCCCCGCACGCGCGCAATCATCGCGGGCAACGCCAACGGACACCCGGCGGCGTGGGGCGAACTGCGCGCGCTCGCCGATCGGCACGGGGTGGCGCTCATCGAGGACAGCACAGAGGCCGTGGGATCGCGCTACCAAGGACGGTTGTGCGGAAGCTTTGGCGATATTGCGGTGTTTGATTTTTCTCAGCCTTCGGCCCTGTGCACGGGCGAGGGCGGCATGGTGGTGACCAATGAGGCGAATCTTGCCAGCGAACTTTCCTACCTTCGCATGCGCAATGTCTGCGACCGCAATTCGGTATCGGTTGGCAGCCGTGTGCCGCTGCAGGCGAACTTAAGCGAACTTTCTGCGGCGCTTGGCCTCGCACAGCTCGAGCGCATTGACCTCATCCTTGCGCGGCGCAAGCAGGTCGAAGGTTGGTATTTGAGCCACATGGCATTCTTTGAGGGCATCAAGCCGCCGTATCTGGGAGCCGACGTCGACGAAGTGCACTGGATGCTGTACGTCGCGCACCTGGGCAAGCGCTTTGGTGCAAGCGCCCGCGCGCAAATCGTCGAGGATCTTGCGGCCTGCGGCATCGAATCGGCCGCATTCTGCGTGCCGCTGCACCAGCAGTTTCATTACGAGCGCTACGGGTGCCGCCGCGGGCAGCTGCCCGACACCGAGCGCATCGGCGATCGCGCGCTCGCCTTGCCGCTGCACGGGCATTTGGACGAGAATCAGGTCAGGTTCATCGTCAAGAGCCTAAAGGATGCTTCGGTGAATGTCGGCGCTGGTGCCGCGATTTACCTCTAATCAAGAGTGCTGCGATGAGTAATGAAGACGAACGCCGATTAAGCGTGGCCATCGAAGCGCTGCAAGCGGGCCGTGTAATTCCGTACCTTGGCCCCGATGCACTGGCACTTGAGCCCGAGACCCAGGTTCCGTCCACGCCCGAGGCGCTGGCCGCATTTTTAACCGCTCGCGTTGCGGTACCCCACAAGATCCGCAAGCGCTTAACGCAGGCCGCGCAATTTATCGAAAACTTCAAGCATCGCAAGACGCTGGTCGGCGCGATGAACGCGGCATTTGCCGACACGCCAGAGCCTTCCGAACTGCATTGGGCAATTGCCGCCAGCGGCGCGCCACTCATTGTCGATGCGTGGTACGACGACTCCATGGTGGCGGCCCTGCGAGGCGAGCTGGGCGACGGCGGATGGGGCCAGATCCAGGGCCTTTCGCAATCTGAACATCCGGGCAACTGGACCGGTTGCTACGATGCCCTGGGTACCGCAACTACCGGCGTGGATCCGAACTGGCACACGCTGCTTTACCGCCCGCTGGGAGGGCACAGCCCCGCGGGCAATTACCTCGTCTCCGATTCGGATTTTGTCGAGGTGCTCACCGAAATCGACATCCAGACGCCCATTCCGCCTGTGGTGCAAGCGCTGCGCCGTGGCCGGCACTTTCTTTATCTTGGATGCCGCTTTAACGACCAGCTCACGCGCAGCTTTGCGCGCCAGATATCCAAGCGCTCCTCGGATTGCCACTGGGCGGTGCTGCCCGAAGAGCCCACACGCATGGAAGCGCGCTTTCTCGAAGAACAACGCATCGAGCGCATCGCGCTGCCGCTGGGCTCGGTTGCCGCGCGGCTGCACGAGGCCACCGTCCACTCGAAGCTCGCGGTCTAATGGCGCGTTGCGAGGGCAAGTAGCGCTAACGTCTGGGCGCGTATTTGTGCCTCGATCGAGCGGTCGAGCACCTGTAGCCAACGGGAGGGGAGCTTTCGCGCGCCGCAGTGCGCGCCTGCCAGCATCCCGGCCACGGCGCCTGTCGTGTCCGCGTCTTCTCCCTGATTGACCGTCGCAACAAGACAGTCTTCAAAATCCTCGCGCGCGAAAAAGTAATGGAGCACGGTCTGGACCGTGTCAACGACGTAGCCGCTGGCACGGCCGGGGTAGGGTGCAAAACGAAAGACCGGATGCGCAGCAACGAGCGCATCGGCCAGGGTCTGGCAGCGCGATTTCGGGTGCCCCAGTACTAAGCTGCGAACCATTTGCGAAATTGCGAGCGTTGCCGCATCCGACAACTGGTGATGGTGAGTGATGTGGCACTGGGCGATCGTCCAGCCGGCAAGCGATTGCTCGTCATTTAGGCTCGCAAGCACCACCGGCAGGTTGCGCATGAGGGCGCCGTTTCCGCCATCGGCCTCGTTGGGCGCGGCAGTGAGGGTTCCGCTTGTGATGTAGCGCTGTATGCCGCGCCGGCAGGTATTGCCGCAATCCACGGGCTTATCACGTAGCCAAGCAACAAAACTATCGGCCACGGCCGTTGTGTTCCACCCTTGGCGATCGATGATTGCCCGGCCCAGTGCGAGGGACATCGTCGTGTCGTCGGTAACCGCACCGCGGGGAAGCTTAAG
>CAZSOI010000294.1:0-15624 GCA_964608115.1 uncultured Burkholderiaceae bacterium
CCGAATATGCGGCCTGGCCGATTTGACCATCCCAGGCCGCAATCGATGCCGTATTGACAATTACTCCACGCTCACCCGATGCCGAAGTTGGGCCCAGACTCATTGCCTGGGCAGCGAAGCGAATCATGTTAAAGGTGCCAATCAAGTTGATCTGAATCGTTCGAGTAAAGCTCTCCAAGCGGTGAGGTCCTTCCTTGCCAAGGATTTTCTCTCCGATGCCAATACCGGCGCAGTTCACCAGTACTTGCAAACCGTCAAAGCGTGAGAGCGCGAGATCGCAGCACGCTTTTGCGTCGGCCTCGACGCTCACGTCAGTGCGCTGAAATACCGCTCTCGCGCCCAATTCCGCAGCGAGTTGTTCGCCGGCATCAACATTGATATCGGCAATTACAACCCGCGCACCGGCCTTGTGAAAATGCCGCACTGTGCCCGCCCCCAGACCCGACGCTCCTCCGGTGACGACACAACTAAGATCGTTCAGTTGCATGTGGCTACTCCTTCGTGCCGAGGTGCAGCAGCCGCATCGCATTATGTTTCAGGATCAGCGGATGCACTTCCGGTTTGAATCCGGCTTCCGCGAAATCCTTAAGCCAGCGGTCCGGGGCAATCAAGGGAAAATCGGACCCAAAAAGCATCCGGTCCTTCAGTAGTGTGTTGGCGTACTGCACTAGCTGCGCCGGAAAGTACTTGGGCGACCAGCCCGATAGATCAATCCAGACGTTGGGTTTGTGCAGACACAGCGACAGAGCCTCATCCTGCCAGGGCCAAGACGGATGGGCGATGATGATTTGCATGTCGGGGAAATCGATTGCCACGTCATCCAGATGCATAGGGTTGGAATTTTCCAAACGCAGTCCGCCACCCGCTCGCATGCCGCTTCCGATACCAGAGTGGCCACTATGAAAAATCGCCGGCATCTGGTACTCGGCGATGACCTCGTAAATTGGCCAAGCCATTTTGTCGTATGGGTGGAAACCCTGAACCGTCGGATGAAATTTAAAGCCCTTGACACCATGCTCTTGCACCAAGCGGCGCGCCTCGCGTGCCCCCATCTTTCCTTTATGCGGATCGATGCTGGCAAAGGCAATCATGATGTCATCGTTCTTGGCCGCGGCTTCGGCGACCTCCTCGTTAGGAATGCGCCGCCTGCCAATCTGCGCCTCCGAGTCGACGGTGAACATCACTAAGCCGATTTGACGTTCTCGGTAATACGCGATCGTTTCATCGATCGTCGGGCGTCGACGATTGCGAAAGTACTTATCGGCTGCTCGATCGTATTCCTCGCCGAAAGGGTCTGGGGCGTGGCAGCATGACACCTCGGCATGGGTGTGAGTGTCGATGGCGACGAGCGTGTCGACTTTCATGTCTGCGGCCCTTTGCCCTTTCGTTGCAAGAACCCGGCGATGCGCTCGCGCACCTCAGGTCCCGTCTGGGTCAGTGCAGCAGTAAGCGACTCGACGTATAGGCCCTGATCGCTTGCCATGTCATGAATGTGGTCGATTGCCGTTACCATTGCCCAGTTCGCCAGCGCAGCGTTCTGCGCGATCCGCTGCGCCAGCTCGCGAGCTTTGTCGCGACTCTCCCGTCTGCCGACCAGGTAGTGTGACAAGCCAAGGCGCTGACCCTCTTCGGCATTGACAATGCGGCCGGTGAGCATCATTTCACACATCCGACCCGGCCCGATAATTTTGGCGACACGCACCGATGCACCACCGCCGACGAAAATCCCGTGACGGCCTTCCGGCAACTGATACAAGGTGTCGGGCTCGGCCACCCGCACGTGCGTGGCCGCGGCAAGTTCCAGTCCTCCCCCTATAACGGCTCCATGTAGCGCCGCAACAACCGGCACGCCGCCGTGTTCGATACGATGGAAAACCCGATGCCACCATTGTGAGTGCTGGGTCACGGCATATGGGTCACGGTGCTGGTGCTCGGACAAATCTAAACCGGCACAAAAATGATTTCCTTCGCCCGCCAACACGATAACGCGCGCGCTCTCGGGTCGGTTATTCAAGGCTGTTTCCAGCGCCGCCAGAAGCAGGTCGTTGACGGCGTTTCGTTTTGCCGGCCGGGCGAGCGTAATGGTGTAGATGCAATCCTCAAACGCGGTCTTGACCAACGAATCACTCACGTGGGGTCCTTGCAATGTTTGGTTAGTCTGTCTTAGGGTGCATGCACCGTAATGACGTTCCTGTCGGGAATATCTGCATGGAGCCACTGCACAAGGTCGGTACGACGCGTGCGTACGATGCGCTGGTTGATGTAGCCTTTATCGGTGATTTCTCCCGCCTCTACCGAGGGCGGTTCAGCCATCAACATTACTCGAGCCGGGTACGTAGAGGAGCCTCCTGCCTGAGACAAAATGGTCATCGCTTCGCGCACTCGGCGCACGACTGCCGGATGGGTCAGCACCGCCTCAACTGCTGCATCAGCTGCGATTTGCGCGAACTTGCGGCACTCCGGAATGTTGGGGAATACGAGAAATCCGATTTCGTCGCGATCGTGGCCCGTTACGACGATGTCCTGCGCTATGGGCGACATCGCATCAATGCCCCTTACGCGCAAGGAACCAACATGCACCCACGTTCCGGATAGCAGCTTAAAGTCTTCGCCAACACGACCATCAAACAATAATCCCAGCTCGGGTCGGCACGAATCCACAAACTCAACTGCATCACCAATCCGATAAAAGCCTTCCTCGTCGAAGGCTTCGCGTGTCAGTTCCGTTTGTCTCCAGTAGCCGGGGAACACGTTGGGGCCTTTGACCCGCACCTCAAGCTTGTCGGCCGCAGGCAACAGTTTGAGCTCCACTCCGGGTACGGGTACACCAATGACGCCCGAACGGGTTGCCTGGTAATGACAATCGGTGGCCAGCGGGGCGGTTTCGGTCGAACCCCAGGACGAGACCATCGCGATCGAAGTGCCGACCGCCTGAATCGATATCCGCCCAAGGTCATTCCATAGATGCTGGGGCAAAGCAGCTCCAGCGTAGAAAATCAGTTGTAGGCGGCTGAAAAATGAGCGGCGCAGCTCCGGGTCGTCTCGCAACAGGGGCACAAGCATGTCGTATGCCCGAGGCACACTGAAATAAAGTGTCGGTGCCACTTCCTTTAGGTTGCGCACCGTTTTGCCAAGCAACGCTGGCGCGGGTTTGCCATCGTCGATGTACAGTGTGCCACCCCAGCGCAGCACGAGGTTGAAGTTGTGATTTCCGCCAAACGTATGGCTCCAAGGCAACCAATCGACCAGAATCGGTGGCGTCTTGGTAACGAAGGGCCAAACCAGGGCCTTGGCTTTTTGGCTGGAGCACAACATTCGCTGCGTGTTGATGACCGCCTTGGGGTTGCTAATCGATCCAGAGGTGAACAGGAACTTGGCAATCGTGTCGGGTGTAACCGTGGCAAAGGCCCGCGCCACTGCCGCTTCGTCGCGATTTGCCTCCAGTTCAGAGAAAGCGATGGCGCCATCGGTGGAACGGCTGCGACTGCCCGCCACTACTACACCATCGTGCAGCGTGCGCACCGCCGAAAGCGCTGGCGCAAAGGACTCCAGCGCGTCGGCGAACACAACTCCCGGTCGCAACAGCTCGAAATTTGCCTTGAGTTTTCCGTGGTCCTTGGAGAGCAGCGAATTGCCAGTCGAGATGGCGCAGGACGGAACGCCAATATGCATCGCCGCAAGTGCGAGTAGGGCATGTTCAATGCTGTTGTCCGATAAAATGACAACAGGCCGTTCGGCAGAAAGTCGCTGTCCGAGCATCCAAGTGGCAAGGCGCTGGACGCGGTCCAAAGCTTGGCCGTAGCGCAGTGTGCTCCATTCACCACTGGTACTACGTTCGGCCAGGAACAACCGCTCCGGTGTGCTGCGGGCCCAATGCTCGAACCACTCGCCGGTGCATCGCCCGTAATCCAAACCGAGCTCTATCCTTGAGCGAAAGCGTCGACTCCCGTCGACACGAGTCTCGAGGACGACGTCCGGATCGGCGAAAAGCTCATCGGTATTACGCACCACCTTCTGCATGGTCACACTCGCTGTGTCGGCTTACTTTTCGTTGAGCAGCACAAAGCGGCCGTTTTCCGAGCGCACCAGTACTCGGGCACGCTCATCGTGTCCGAAGTGATCGGTAGGACTCAAATTGAAGACGGCATGCACACCAACCACATCTCGTTCCGATTCGATCGCATCACGTAATGCGCTACGAAAAGCCTCTGTACCGGGTCGAGCTTTTTTCAGCGCAACCGGAACGGCATGCTCGATCAGCGTAAACGCGTCCCACATGTGGCCACCGAAAGGTGAAAGGGAACCGGCGCCAAATTTTTGCTCGTACTTGTGCGCATACTCAGCGGCCGTCATTTTGGTCGGAGCCGAGTCCGGTAGTTGATCCCAAACAAACACCGGGCCAATGACGAAGATACCGCCTTCGATACTCTTGCCACCGACTTGCAAAAAGGCCTTGGAAGCCGCGCCGTGCGTCTGATAAATCTTGCCTAAATAGCCGCGTTCGACTAGGGTCGTGTGCGGCAGTGCGGCGGGAGTGCCGGACGCGGCCACGAGAACGGCATCAGGCTTTGCGGCCAAAAGCTTAAGAACCTGACCGGTGACCGATGTGTCGGTCCGGTTGTAGCGCTCCGTCGCAATGAGTCGAATTCCGGCGGCCTCAAACATCGGTGTGACGATCTTCAGCCAGCTCTCGCCGTAGACGTCGGCAAACCCAATGAATCCTACCGTCTTAATTCCGTTGCGCTTCATGTGGTCAATCAACGCCTTGGCCATCAAAGCGTTGTGCTGCGGCAGTCTGAACACCCATCGGCCTTTGTCTGCGGGCAGGTCGATCGGTGACAGTGACAAAAGGGGCGTCCTAGCGTCAGTAATCGTGTCGACCATGGCAGCAGTATTTGCGGTCGTAGATGAGCCGACAATGAGGTCGGCATGATCTTCGGTTACGAACTTCGTCGCGTTCCTCGCCGCGCTTGCTGGGTCGGTCGCGTCGTCCAAGACGATCCAGTTGATTTTTTCGTCGGCGACAGACGTCGGCAGCAAGGTCACAGTATTCTTCTGCGGCCCGCCGAGAGCGGCCGCTGGGCCGGTCGCCGAGACCGTTACACCGATCGTGATGTCGGCGAGCGCGGGAGCAGCGGCAAGCACCAGGCAGGCCGCTACCCAATTTGTGAGTTTCATGTGGGTTCTCCTTGCGTTGTCGTAGTTAATTTTCCTTTTCCACCCAACCCGAGGTAACTCTCGATGACACGCGGGTCGTCAACCAACTGGGCACTGGATCCTTCCAAAGAGATCTCCCCGGACTCCAGCACGTAGCCGTAGTCGGACACCTTGAGCGCAGCGCGCGCATTTTGCTCCACCAGAAGCACGGCCACCCCCTGATCCCGCAGCTGAGCAATGGTGTGAAATATCTCTCGTGTCACCAAGGGCGACAGACCAAGACTGGGTTCATCGAGCAACAGCAATTTCGGTTTGGCCATGAGTGCGCGACCCATCGCGAGCATTTGGCGCTCTCCGCCCGAGAGTTGGCAGGCAAGTTGCGTGCAACGCTCCTTGAGACGAGGAAAGATACGGTAAACGTGCTCGAGAGTAGAAGAGTGATCGCGCAGTCCTCGCCGATAACGCGAGAAGGCACCGAGCAACAGGTTGTCAGCCACTGTCATGTCCGCGAAAAGTTCGCGCCGCTCCGGCACCAATCCGAGGCCGTGATCGACCAGTGATTCGGTCTGGATAAAACCCGAGTCAGGCTTACCAAAGTATTTCAGATCGCCGCGCGCCGGCAGCAAACCCATCAGAGCCGATAGCAAGGTCGTTTTGCCAGCGCCGTTGGGGCCAATCACTGTAACAATCTCGCCTTCGCAAATGCGCAGCTGTACTCGATGCACTGCTTCGACCCGTCCATAGGAGACACACAGGTCCCGGACCTCAAGCAAAGCTGCCCGATGACTCATTGCGCACCGCCCAAATAAGCTTCCAGCACCTTGGGGTTAATCTGAATCTGTTCGGGCAATCCTTCCGCCAAATGCTCTCCAAAGTCCATGACTACAACGCGATCGGCCAAACCCATGACGAAATCCATATCGTGCTCGACCAGCAAAATTGCTAGCCCCTGCGAGCGCAATTGGGTGAGCATCTCCGCGAGAGGTTTTTTCTCCAGGTACCGCAATCCAGCTGCCGGCTCGTCGAGCAGCAACAAGGATGGGTCCCCGGCCAGGGCCCGGGCGATCTCAACGATGCGCTGTTTGCCCAGCGGGAGCGTCCCAGCCGCTTCGAACATGTGTTCGGTCAGACCCGTGCGGCGCACTTGCTGCGCCGCCTCGGCCAGTAGGCGTCGCTCTTCCTCGCGATCAAATCGCCACGCGGCCTGCAAGAAGTTCTTGCTGCCGCGCAGATGTGCACCGATGGCAACATTCTCCACGACGCTCATACTCGGATTCAGGCGCACGTGCTGAAAGGAGCGACTCAGTCCCTTGCGAGCGATAGTCGCCGGATCCAGGCTATCGATGCGTTCACCCAAAAACCAAATCTCACCCTTGGTCGGAGGCGTGATCCCAGATATACAGTTAAACAACGTGCTCTTACCCGCGCCGTTAGGTCCGATCAAAGCAAGTATCTCGCCGGCTTTGACGGTGAGGTTCATTGAGCGATTGGCAACTAGGCCGCCATAGAGTTTGGTCACACCCCTGACCTCGAGCACGACGCGACCCTTGGGGGGCATAACCCGACGCGACAGCGCTTGGGCCGGGTCGATACCGCGTGATTTGTCGACTCTGCCCAATAGGCGCTGCAGTATGGGCCAAAGTCCCTCACGCACACGATGCAAGATCAGCACCATCAGCAGACCAAACACGACAAGTTCGAAGTTGCCGCTCTTACCCAGCAGTTCCGGGAGCCAATCTTGCAACCAATGCTTTAGCAAAGTGACGAATGCTGCACCCAGCACTGCGCCCCAAACATTGAATATGCCACCGACTACCGCCATGAACAGGTACTCTATGCCCTCGCCGAGGCCAAAAGGGGTGGGGTTAACGAAACGCTGCAAGTGCGCGTATAGCCACCCAGAGACGCAGGCAAGTTGCGCAGCGATCATAAAGAGTACGGCCTGGTACCAAGTCGTGTCGATCCCCATCGCGCGACTCATGACCGGGTTGCGTAATGAGCGCATCGCGCGACCGTCGCGTGAGTCGAGCATGTTCTCGCTGGTAACAACCGCGGCTAGTACTGTCGCCCAGATCAGGTAGTAAATAGAACGACCTGATTTGAGCTGCCAACCAAATAGGTCAATCGGCGGTATGCCGCTGATGCCCGTGTGGCCCCCCAGAATTTGAACATTGCCGAATATGAAGAAAAGACTGATGCCCCAGGCGATTGTGCCCAGCGGCAAAAAATGACCCGATAGGCGCAGTGTCACGAACCCGAGGAATAAGGCCACTGCGGTGGTGACCGTCATTGCGACGATGAGCGTTGCCCAGGGCGAGAACTGGTGCGCGGTCGTCAAATAGGCACTGGCGTAAGCGCCGATGCCTACGAAGGCGGCTTGCCCAAAGGAAGTCAGACCGCCGATACCGGTGAGCAGCACGAGCCCGATCGCGACCAAGGCGTACAGTCCGACATCGTTGAGCAAGGTCACCCAAAATTCTGGCAGCCAGGGTTGACCAAAAGCGATCGCGCTGGCAAATAATGCCAGGCCGAAACGACGGCGCTGGTTCACGTCACTGCTCTTCTTCTGTAGCGCCACGAGTGCGCACGGACCGCCACAGCAGCACGGGGATGATCACGGTAAATACGATCACCTCTTTGAACGCACTGGCGTAAAACGAGGAAAACGATTCAAGTAATCCTACGAACACGGCACCGAGGGCCGCGACCGGATAACTGGCTAACGCACCAATGATCGCGCCCACAAAACCCTTGAGGCCGACGAGAAAACCGGTGTCGTAATAAATCGGAGTGATCGGCGAGACCAGCACCCCGCAAAAGCTTCCAATCATGGCGGCCAACGCGAAGGCGAGTTTTCCGGCCATTTGCGTGGAAATGCCCATTAAGCGGGCGCCGATCCGGTTTGAAGCGGTGGCTCGCAGGGCTTTGCCGTAGATTGTGCGTTCGAAGAAAAGCGCAAGACAGCCGATCAGCGCAACTGTTGTTCCCAGGATCCAAATTGCCTGGTATTGCATGCTCGCTTCGCCGATTTTTATGGTTCCTTCCGTAAAGGCGGGCGTTCGCGTGCCTTCCGCGCCAAAGAAAAACAGACCTAGGCCAAACAACACCAAGTGCACTGCAACGGCAACAATCAGCAAGAAAAGCACGGTGGTATCGGCCACCGGCTGAAACGCAAGACGGTATATGAGTGGACCCAAAGGCACGACGATCAGCAGCGTCAATGCGACCTGCCACGGCAGCGCAAGTTGCTGGGGCGGTAGCGCCCAGACGGTCATCGCGCATGCGGTGGGGATAAGGGCGTGGAGCGCCACAATGCGAGGAATACGCTGGGCCTTGCCTGCGCGGACGGAACCCACGATGTCGAGCACGATCGCAAGCAAAGTCAGCGTTATAAGAAGCCAAAGCGTAGAGGGGATATTGCCGCTTTGCAGACCTGCCAGGGTCAATGCGCCGTAGGCGACAAACTCTCCCAGGGGAATAAAGATGATGCGCGTTACCGCAAACACTAGCACCAGGGCCAGTGCCATCAGCGCGTATATCGCGCCATTGGTGACGCCGTCCTGAACGAGCAGCAGAGCAATCTGAGCGTCCATCAGGGCCTTGCGTGGGGTTGGCGGCGGCTTTCCGTGGGACGTGCTAGCGGATTTGCCCTCAGACTTCGTTTTCAGTCTACAAGAAAATAGTTTGACGTCAATATGTTTTACATCTATTATTTTCGCTCTTACACGGCCCATGGACGGCAGGGTGGGCGGATATGCCGAAGAACGCGCGAAGATCGATCGGCTTAGGATCTCTGGACGATTTCGTCGGTTTTCACCTGCGCATCGCGCAAATCAAAGTTTTTCGAGATTTCGAACGTGAGCTAGCCGATCTCGGTGTAACGCCGGCGAGCTTTAGTGTGCTTGAGGTTTTGCGCAGCAACCCCGGTGCAACGCAGTCGAAATTGGCCCACGCCGTTCATCTGGACCGATCGTCGATCGTGCCATTGCTGGACAAGCTCCAAGGCCGGGGTTTGCTTAGCCGTCGTGCCTCGACCACCGACCGACGTAACAACCATATTTACCTCTCGCGAGAAGGCGACGCCTTGCTCAGTTCTGCAATGCTGCGGGTGCGCGAGCATGAACAGCGCGTAACTGCAAAACTCACGACCACAGAGAAAAAGACGCTCTTGACGCTGCTGGAGAAGATCGGGACCTAAGAGGCTTTGGCAATCATGAACGAAATATCAGCTGGGGCTTGCAATCCGCTCTGGGGGCGCCAGCGCCACTCGTTACGTAACGTTCGGCGCACCGGAGTATCGTAAGGGCATCATGAGCAGAACGTATGTTGCCGGCGTTGGCATGATTGCTTTTGCCAAGCCCGGCGCAAGCGAACCGTATTATCGGATGGGCGCCAAGGCAGGCGCGCTCGCGCTGCAGGACGCGGGTGTGGATTTTCCCTCGGTTCAACAGGCCTACGTCGGCTACGTGTACGGGGATTCGACCTGCGGCCAGAGGGCGATCTATGAGCTCGGGATGACGGGTATACCCATTTGCAACGTCAACAACAATTGCTCGACTGGGTCCACAGCATTGTTTCTTGCCCGTCAGGCAATAGAGTGTGGTGCGGTGGACTGCGCACTGGCACTAGGATTTGAGCAGATGAACCCAGGCGCCCTCGGCACGGTCTACACGGACCGGCCGAGTCCTTTTGAAATATTTGACCGCGTAACCGATGAGCTCGTTGGCATGCCACAGTTGCCGTTGGCATTGCGCTACTTTGGCGGTGCGGGACTGCGCCACATGCAACAGTACGGCACACCGCTAGAAGCATTCGCGAAGGTGCGCGCAAAAGCCAGCCGACATGCAGTGCATAACCCGCTGGCGATGTTGCGCAAGGAACTGACGGTCGAGGACGTCATGAATGCACCGGTGCTTTGGCCCGGTGTAATGACTCGGCTCATGGCCTGCCCGCCAACTTGTGGAGCGGCTGCCGCGCTACTTGTTTCTGAGGGCTATGCGAAGTCCCGGAGCCTGCGGACCGATGTGCAGATTGTGGCGCAGGCGATGACGACGGATACGCCGCAGACATTCGATAGCAGCGACATGATGAATGTCGTGGGATATGGCATGAGCCGCCGGGCGGCACAGGCCGTTTATGAAAAGGCCTCCGTTGGTCCAGCAGAAATCGATGTCGTGGAATTGCATGATTGCTTTGCACAAAACGAACTGATTACATACGAGGCCTTGGAACTTTGTTCGGAGGGCGGGGCCGCGTCGTTCATCGATTCAGGCGAAAACACATATGGCGGCAAAGTCGTCACGAATCCCTCGGGCGGTCTGTTATCCAAAGGCCATCCGCTGGGCGCTACGGGTTTGGCGCAATGCTACGAACTGACGCATCAACTTCGGGGTAGTGCAGAGCAACGCCAGGTGCCAGGCGCACGGCTTGGTCTGCAGCACAATCTGGGCTTGGGCGGTGCGTGCGTGGTGACCTTATATCAGGCCGTATAAGATCGCGCTGCGGGCAGCGTAGATAACGGCGCGTCCCGTCGCCTTGCGATTCGATCCGTATCGGACCGGTGTGTCACGGCAAGAGGGCAGTACAAAGGACAGGAGCGGCTGCTTGACGATGCGATCGTTTCTGATGGCGTCCCGTGCTATGACGCTGTATGCCTCGAGCACAGTCTGGAATCTCATTGCCAACGTGTGGAATGTGCATAGTGCTGGCAAAAGACATTTGCTGGTGGTCAGATTCCGAATCGGTGCGTGGCATTTTGGCGTGCAGCCATCCGCGTTACGCACTGCTCAAACTCGCCACTACGCTGTGGATGACTTCGCACAGGTTTGTCGGCGGTGAGCGCGATCGCCGAAGAACTCATACTGGCTATCGATTGTGGCACGCAGAGCGTGCGTGCGCTGCTAGTTGATTTGCGCGGGCAAATCGTCGCAAAGCACCAAAACCTGCTCGAAGGGTACTTTGCCTCGCAAGAAGGCTGGCTCGAGTACGAGGCTGAGGCGCTTTGGCAGACCACAGTTTTGACATGCCAGGGTTTGTGGAAAGAAAATCAGGTGCTGCGCTCGCGCACGAAAGGACTTGTCGTCACCGCGCAGCGTGGAACCGTGCTGATTGTGGACGCGAAAGGCCATCCCCTTCGTCCTTTTATCGTTTGGTTAGATCAGCGCCGCGCGACCCACTGCCGCAATTTCAGTCTTGGCTGGAAACTGGCGTTTAAAGCCGCTGGCGTTAGCTCAACAATTGATTACTTCACCCGCGAGGCCGAGCTCAACTGGATCGAGGAAAACGAACGTGAGAAATTCGAGCGCACGCACAAAATACTGCTGGTTTCGGGCTGGCTGAATTACCGCCTGACGGGTCGTTTCGTCGATTCGGCGAGTTCCCAGGTTGGGTACGTTCCATTTGACTTTCGACGCCATCGGTGGGCAAGTGCAGCAAACTGGAAATGGCAGGCCCTACCAGTGCGCCCCGAACAATTACCCGACCTCGTGACGGTTGGTGCAACCCTAGGCAATCTAACTGGGGAGGCGGCGCAGGCGATCGGTGTGCAGGAGGGTCTTCCCGTTATTGCCGGGGCCGCTGACAAGGCCTGCGAGATCCTCGGATCCGGCGCGATCAGGCCTGAAATTGCTGCCCTGTCTTACGGAACTGCCGCCACGATCGGTATCACCACAGCTCGCTATCTGGAGACTACCCCGTTTCTTCCGCCGTATCCCGCAGCGCTACCGGGTCAGTACAACCCCGAGGTGCAGATCTCTCGCGGCTACTGGATGGTGAACTGGTTCAAACAGCAGTTCGGGTACCCCGAATGCGCAGCAGCGTCGGCCCAGGGTCTGGCACCGGAGGTTTTGTTCGATCATCTGGTAACGACGGTGCCGCCGGGAGCCCAGGGACTGCTGCTGCAGCCGTACTGGACGCCCGGTATCCGGCACCCCGGGCCGCATGCGCGAGGTGCCATCATCGGTTTTTCAGATGTCCACACGCGCGCGCATCTGTACCGTGCCATTCTCGAAGGTCTGGCTTACGCGCTAAGAGAAGGCAAGGAGCGCATTGAAGCCAAAGCCCGGGTTCAAATCCACAGTCTTCGGGTTTCCGGCGGAGGCTCCCAATCGGACGCGGCGATGCAGCTGACCGCGGATATCTTTAATTTGCCCGCCTCGAGACCCCACACGTTTGAGACGGCCGGGCTCGGTGCTGCGATTGTCGGTGCCGTGGGACTTGGGCTGCACCGGGATTTTCCCAGCGCCGTTTTGGCAATGACTCGACTTGGGCGTACCTTTGATCCCGACTCGTCTCATACGGCGCTGTACGATGAACTGTACCGTCGGGTCTATCGCCGCATGTTCGAACGCTTGGAACCGCTTTACGCACGGATTCAAAACGTTTTGGGTTAGAGCAGCTAGACCTCCACTTGCGATCCAATCTGCACCAAAGACTCAGAAGGCATTCGCGAGTAATCAAATTCCTCTTCGACGTTGTTGGCCAACCATAGAAACAGTTTCTTGCGCCAGCGCGGCCAAAAAACATGGGGTCCGTCCACGAAGATGCTCCGGCCAACAAAAAACGTGAGTCGATCCAAATTGACTTGCGAAAAGCGCTTCATATACCTGCGAAATTCGAACGCGACATCGGGTTGCTCCATAAACCCGTAATGAAGCACCATCTGCCAAAATCCCTTGCCAAGAAAATGAATCGTAGCCCGGTGCGATTCCTCTATATGCGGGGTGTCTTCTTTTGCGATCTTTAGGACAATCACGTTTTCTCGCAGCGTTTGGTAACGCTCCACAGAACTCGTGAGCGCGAGGGGCACTGCTCCGACCGTAGCCGCCAAATAAACCGAGGTTCCAGGCGAGCGCCGCGGCCACTGCGGAGTGATTTCCGCAATAAAAGACTCTAACCGATGGTGCCGGCGTTGGCTCAGATCGTGAACGATTGAGCGGCCCTGTTTCCACGTGAGAAAGACGGTGAGCAGGATAATGGCCACGCCCAGCGGCAGCCATCCGCCCTCGGGAATCTTTATTCCCGCGCTAGTGAAGAAAACAAAATCAAACGAAACAAAGGGGAAAAATATTAAGGCGGTTTGAGCGGAATGCCAATGCCAGAGGTGACGCGCAACGTACGCGGCGAGTACGGTGTCAACAAACATCGCTCCAGCCACTGAAAAACCATATGCGCCCGCCAACGCATCCGAGGACCGAAACACCAGCACAAGCATTACCACGCTAACGCACAGGAACAAATTAACTTTCGGCAGATACACCTGACCTTGCTCCAGGGGGGAAGTATGCACGACAGAAAACCGGGGCAAATAGTCCATCTGCATCGCCTGACGCACGATCGAAAAGGCTCCAGAGATCACGGCCTGAGACGCAATAACGGTAGCCGCTGCGGCAAGCACGATCATCGGCACAAGAAATATCTTTGGCACGAGTAAATAAAACGGATTGACTGCGGCGCTCGGATCGACAAGTAGCAACGCACCTTGGCCAAAATAATTGAGCGTCAGAGCAGGCATCACAAGACCGTACCAAGCTACGCGAACGGACCGTAGTCCAAAATGACCCATATCTGCGTACAGGGCCTCACCGCCGGTGAAGGCAAGGAGCACGGCGCCAAGAATTGCAAACGAAAACCAACCGTGGCTGCGAACGAGGATAATTGCATGCGTCGGATTAAAGGCCTCGAGAATGCCGGGTGCACGTAGGATTGAACGCAGACCCAGCAGGGCCAAACAACAAAACCAGCCGACCATGATGGGTCCAAAGCTGTTGCCAATTTGTGAGCTGCCAAAGCGCTGCAGCAGGAAGAGAGCAATGAGAATGACGATAGCGGTTGGCAATACAAAGTCCCGAAGCTCTGGCCTGGCAACGTTTAGGCCCTCGACTGCGCTGAGGACGGAAATGGCGGGGGTGATCATGCTATCGCCAAAAAACAGGGCTGCACCGAACGTCCCAATCAATAGCAAAGGCCAAAGTACCGCTACGCTTTCGCCTTGATTAGCTTGCAAGCTCTTCCCTTTTGCGGTGGCTGCGCTGCGGCGAGCAGCTCGAAGAGCCAAAGCGAGCAGGGAAAAGACTCCACCTTCTCCGTGATTTTCGGCGCGCATCACAAGTAAGGCGTACTTGACCGAAACAACGACCGTCAGACCCCAGAAAATCAGCGAGACCACGCCCAAGATATTTGCCGATTCAACCGCGAGGCCGTGCGCGAAGCACTCTTGGACTGCATACAGTGGACTGGTGCCGATGTCGCCGAAGACAACTCCAAGGGCCCCGAGCGCAAGTTTTCCCACGCGCCCCCCGCTTTGGGAAGAACTGTCGGTGGCGCTCATGAGAACGGTTCTCACAGAAAACGAGAGGGGAAAGACCGCGGATGGTGTGCGGCAACAGTAACATGGCGTCTAGCGCACGATTGATCAAATTGCGTGTGCTTGGACGCCGGTGCGCAAGATTTTGGCTGGCGCGAAGCAAGCCCTGAGGATTTCATGCTTGGGAATTTTTTGACGCGTGCTGGTGCGGGCAGAGTCGAAACGTATTTGCGGACTTTCGAAGGCGCAGCAAAGAAGACAGCGCAGGCCGACCTTTGGCCAAATGGAGCTGGCGCAGTGCTTGGATTTGTGCGCCACAGATAGGAGTGCAAAGCGGGGTTAGCCGCCGCGGAGCATGTGCCACTGGACGGCGCTCAAGGAATAATGCCCATTTCGAAAAGCGTCAACGAATTGGAAGACACACCGATAGTTCGCCGCGTAAATTGAATTGCGGCTTTGCGGTGGCACTACCGCACGGCGAGCCTGCCAGTTTGCTTGCGCGTTCTCGGTGTAGCGTTTTTTTTCGGTGTTTAACCATCGCACGGATGCCCGTGCCGAAGATAGAGGTCAAAGCGAAAGATCATCGTCTTGGTGGCCGGCAATCCGGGAAACCCTCTGGCTCTGGTTTGACTTATTCCTTCTGTGGATGATTGGGTTTGCTTTGAAAGCAACGATTGCCTTTACGCTACCAGGGATGTTCGTCGGGACGAGTTTGAGGCGCTCAAATTGACATTTCTTGGAGGACATCTTTGAGAGAAATCCGCCCTGTAGCGCTGCTCTCGTATGCGAGCAAAGAAGCCCGGAAACTGTGAAACAATGACAAGTTGTTAGCCCGGACAGTGGTATGCCCCAAGTTGCGTGCGAGGGAAACAAGTCCGATTCGTACCCATGGTATCGGGGCATGTGCTGGGAAGATACCTCTGTAAGGTTCATGCCAGCTTAAGGGCGTCAACTTCTATAGTTTTGCTGTTTCGTGCGTGGGGAGATCAGCAATGAGCAAGCGTGATGTAGTTGTTCTGGGTGCAGCGCGGTCGGCAATTGGGACGTTCGGTGGCAGCTTGGCCGACACGGAACCCACAGAGTTGGCCGGGATGGTGATGAAGGAGGCGGTTAAGCGCTCGGGTGTTGACCCGAAGTCGATTAACTACGTGACGGTCGGAAAC
>CAZSOI010000295.1:0-9802 GCA_964608115.1 uncultured Burkholderiaceae bacterium
TGCGAATACAGATCAAAGCCAACCTCCTGCAGATTGCCCGACTGCAAATCGCCCAGAATTTCGCCGGCACCGCGAATCTCCATGTCGTGCATCGCCAGGTAAAAGCCGCTTCCGAGCTCCTCCAGATTCTGGATCGCCTCCAGTCGCTTTTCTGCAGTCTTGGTGATCGCACCCTCCTCGATCATCAGGTAAGCGTAAGCCTGGTGATGCGAACGTCCTACCCGTCCGCGCAATTGATGTAACTGCGCCAGACCGAACCGGTCGGCACGGTGGATCAGGATGGTGTTCGCGCTGGGCACGTCAATTCCGGTCTCGATGATCGTAGTGCACAGCAGCAGGTTAAATCGCTGCTGGTGAAAATCGCGCATAACGTGCTCAAGGTCCCGCTCGGGCATTTGCCCGTGGGCCACCGCTATGCGGGCCTCGGGCAGCAGTTGTTCGAGGCGAGCGCGACGGTTTTCAATGGTCTCAACTTCGTTGTACAGAAAATAAATCTGGCCACCGCGCTGCAGTTCGCGCAGGCTCGCCTCGCGGATCAATGCTGCGCTTTCCTGGCGCACGAATGTCTTGATCGCCAGGCGACGCTGCGGGGCGGTTGCGATCACGGAAAATTCCCGTATTCCCTCGAGCGACATCGCCAATGTGCGCGGGATCGGAGTGGCGGTGAGCGTCAGAACGTCGACTTCGGTGCGCAGCGCCTTGAGTCGTTCCTTCTGGCGAACACCAAACCGATGTTCCTCATCAATGATGACCAGACCAAGACGGTCAAACTGGATCTCGGCCGTCAACAGCTTATGCGTGCCAATCACGATGTCCACGCTGCCGGCACGCAAGCCTGCGACTACCTGCGCAGATTCGCGGGCCGAGCGAAATCGCGAAAGTTCACAGATACGAATGGGCCAGGAGGCGAAGCGGTCGCGAAAGGTCTGGCTGTGCTGCTCGGCGAGCAAAGTGGTGGGACACAGAACTGCGACTTGCTTGCTATCGCTGACCGCGGCAAATGCAGCGCGCAGCGCGACCTCGGTTTTGCCAAAACCCACATCGCCACAGACCAGCCGATCCATGGGACAGCCGGCGCGCATGTCCCGCAGCACCGCATCGATAGCAGCTCGCTGATCGGGTGTCTCCTCGAACTCGAATCCCTCGGCAAAGCGCTGATAATCTGCCTCGGAGAAGTGAAAAGCATGGCCCTTGCGCGAGGCACGCATTGCGTACAGGTTCAACAGTTCCGCTGCGGTATCTCGGATCTGGCGGGCGGCCTTGCGGCGGGCGCGTTCCCAATCGCCCGAACCCAGTTCGTGCAATGGAGCGGCATCGGGATCCGCGCCACTGTAGCGCCCTATGAGGTGCAGCTGCGCCACCGGCACGTACAGCTTTGCATTGCCCGCATACTCTAGATGCAGAAACTCGGCAGCGCCCTGGCCAAGGTCCATCGTTTCCAGGCCACGATAGCGGCCAATGCCGTGTTCGGCGTGTACTACCGGATCACCAACACGTAGCTCCGCCAGATCCCGCACCATTGCCTCGACGTTGGAGGCACGCTCCCGGTTGCGCCCGCGCACCCGTCGCGGATTGCTGGCAAAGAGTTCGGCCTCGGTGACGATCGCAAAACGTGCGGCGGGCACGCAAAAGCCCTGCTGAAGCGGCGAGACGGTGAGCGAAAACCTCAGATCGCTCTGAACAAACGAGGCAAAGTCGGCGCACTCGACGGTGGGCAGATCAAACTCGGCGAGCAACTGTGCAATCGTCTCGCGGCGTCCGGCCGTGTCGGCCGATACCATCACGCGACCTGCGAAAGCCTCGCGCCACGAGCGCAGTCGGTGCAACGGGTCAGCGGCACGACGGTCCACCGACAAATCGGGCAGTGCTTGCACTCCGGTTTGCGTCAGCTCGGCACTTTGCTCATCGCCCGCTGCTGTCGGTTGCGACGCTTCAATGGCAGCAACGGTGATCGCAAGGCGGGCAAAGGGCTTGATGGCACCGAAAAGCTCGTCTGCGCCAAGAAACAACTGGTCGGGGCGAAGGCAGGGTCGCTGGGTATCGCGCGATAAAAAACGGTATCGCTCCCCGGTTTCGGTCCAGAACCGCCGAATTGCCGCAGCCACATCACCATGCGTGACGATTTGGCTGTCGGCGGGCAGATAATCAAACAAAGTTGCGCATCGTTCGAAAAACAGCGGCAGGTAATACTCGATTCCCGCCGCCGCAATACCGTTGCCCACGTCCCGATAGATGGTAGAGCGGCTCGGGTCGCCCTCGAAAAATTCCCGCCAGCGCCCACGAAAGGCGGCGCGCGCAGCTTCATCAAAAGGAAATTCGCGCCCTGGTAGCAGACGCACCGAGCTCACTGGGTACAAGCTGCGCTGCGTATCTGGGTCGAACGTGCGGATCGAGTCGATCGTAACGTCGGCCAGGTCGAGTCGGTAGGGAATTGGCGATCCGGTGGGAAACAGGTCGATCAGTCCTCCGCGAACTGAAAATTCCCCCGGCGCCACAACCTGCGAGACCGCCTGGTAGCCCGCCAATACCATCTGGTTGCGCAAGCGCTCGGGATCGATCGATTGCCCTTGTCGAAATACAAACGTGCGCCCCGCGAGGTATTGCGGCGGAGGCAAGCGACCCAGGGCGGTGGTTGCCCCGACGACCAAGACGTCGATGCGTTCACTGCTGGAGGCATCTTGTCCGGCACCGGAGCGCGAGAACAGGCGATACAGTGCTTCCATGCGCTCGGACACAAGGTCTGGGTGCGGCGAAAGTATGTCGTAGGGCAGCGTTTCCCAATCGGGAAACAGCCGAGCATTCAACTTGGTTTCAAAATAGGGCAGTTCGGCCGCAAATCGCTGCGCGTCAAGAGCATCGGCGCACAGTAAAACCGTGGCTCGTCCCTCAGAGGCGCCTTGGGCAGCAGTCTGTGCAAGCAGTAGTGCGTCGCCGGAGCCGGCAGGGCGCGGTGCGGTCGCACGCCAACCCGCCCGCAGGATCGGGCGTGCCAGAGCGACGCCGAGCGGGTCAGGGAGCATCTGCATCCCCGGTATTATAGGTAGCGGCCTTTAAATCTTTCTCGCGATAACTACTTGTCCAAGCAAATCTTTGGCCTAATCCCCGCTGCCGGAACTGGCGCTCGAATGCGCGCAGACCGACCCAAGCAATATCTTTGCTTGGGGTCGCGAACATTGCTCGAGCGGTCGATAGAGAGTTTGCTGGCCGATTCGCGCATTGCGCGCACGTACATCGTCGTGGCACGCGATGACGTCATTGCGGCCAGTTTGTCGCTGCCCGCGCGCTGTGAAATCCTGATTGCAGGCGCAGCCACACGCGCTGAGTCGGTGCGCAATGGCTTGCGCGTTATCAAGCGCGCTGCCGCAATCGATGATTGGGTGCTGGTACACGATGCCGCGCGGCCTTGTCTGCAGGTGGCCGAGCTGAGCGCCCTAATCGACGGTGTCGGACGCGATGAGGACGGCGGACTCCTTGCTGTGCCGCTGAGCGATACCGTAAAGCGCGCAAGCGACGGGCGCGTTGCGCAAACCGTCGAGCGCACGGGCCTGTGGCGCGCGATGACGCCACAATTTTTTCGCATCGACGTGCTCAGCCGAGCGCTCGATCAGTGCCCAAACGTCGCGTTAGTAACCGACGAAGCAGCTGCGGTCGAGCAACTGGGCTTGCACCCGAGGCTGATCGAAGGGTCGGCCGCCAACATCAAGGTCACGACACCAGCCGATATGGTGCTGGCTGAAGCCATACTGCGACAGCAGGGACGTTGGTGATGCGCTTTCGCGTTGGACAGGGATTTGATGCGCATGCACTGGTGCCCGGCCGAAAGCTCGTGCTCGCGGGGGTCGAACTGGGTGGCACGCAGGGACTCCTGGGGCACTCCGATGCGGATGTTCTTGCGCACGCCGCCATCGACGCGCTGCTGGGAGCCAGCGCATTGGGCGACATCGGCGCAATGTTTCCCGATACCGACAAGCGCTATCGCGGGGCCGATAGCATGCAACTGCTCGCGCGGGCGTGGGAGCGCGTGCGCGGCGAAGGATGGCAGCTGGCAAATATCGATTGCACGATCATCGCTGAACGGCCAAAAATTGCGCCTTTTGTCGAAGCGATGCGCCGTTCACTTGCAACGAC
This sequence comes from uncultured Burkholderiaceae bacterium, assembly GCA_964608115.1. GTDB lineage: Bacteria > Pseudomonadota > Gammaproteobacteria > Burkholderiales > Burkholderiaceae_F > GJ-E10. The sequence goes on from CAZSOI010000295.1 coordinate 4,129, forward strand.
CTTGGCGCTGGAGGCCTCGGCCGTATCGATCAAAGCCAAGACGACCGAGCGGTTGGGATTTACGGGGCGCGGCGAGGGCATCGCGGCTTTGGTGGTTGTGGCGCTGGTGGCAAAGTAGGCACAACACGCAATGCGTTGCGCGCACCGAGCCGCCGTGCGGATGCGAGCGGCAATGCACCTCGCAGCGTCCAAAACAACAACAGGAAGGATTTGGAATAACGATGTTGCAGGCAATCGACCTGGAGTGTGTGCGCGGCGAGCGATGCTTGTTCCAGGGTCTGGACATTGAACTTGGACCGGGGCAGTGCTTGCACATTGTCGGTGACAACGGCGCGGGCAAGACGAGCTTGCTGCGCATCTTGGCCGGATTGCTTACCCCGACGAAAGGCAAGGTCCGATGGAGGGGACAGGACATCACGCGAACGCGCGAGGAATATGGGTCAGAGCTTGTATTCGTCGGGCATCTGAACGGGATCAAGGACGATCTGACGGTATTGGAAAACCTCCGACTTGAGGCGGCGGTGCGAGGTGTTAATGCGAGTATCGAGGTGGCCAAAGAGGCGCTGGCGCGCTTGGGACTGGAGGAGTTCGATGAGGTTGTTGTGCGGCATTTGTCGCAAGGACAAAAGCGCCGGGTCGCATTGGCCCGGCTATGTGGCGCGGTGCCGGCACGCCTGTGGATTTTGGACGAGCCCTTTAATGCACTTGATTCGCGCGCCGTTGAGACCGTCTATGCGCTTTTGGAGGCCCATCTTGGGGCGGGTGGCATCGCCGTGCTGACGGCCCACCAGAAAGTCGATCTTCCCGCCAGCGCGCAGCGCCTGGACTTGCTCAGCTGGGCGTTGGCATGAGCGCTGCACTTTTTGCGGTCGTGCGTCGGGATCTGCTGCTGGCACTGCGCCAGCGCGGCGATGTTGTGAATGTGCTGCTATTTTTTATTGTCGTGGTCACGATTGTGCCCTTAGGCGTTGGACCGGAGCTCAACGTCCTGCGCATGATCGGTGCGGGCACGGTGTGGGTCGCCGCGCTGCTTGCTTCGATCGTTTCCTTGGCGCGCATGTTTGCGCAGGACTACGCAGATGGTTCGCTTGAGCAAATGATGTTGGCCGGGCAACCCGCTTCGATCATCGTCATCGGCAAGATCCTTGCGCATTGGCTGGTAACCGGTGCGCCAATTACGCTGGCTGCCGTGCCCATCTCGGTCATGTTCGATCTTGGTCTTGAGCCCGCCGGTACGCTGGTTGCCGCGCTTGCACTAGGAACTCCGGCCCTGAGCCTGATCGGCGCCGTTGGTGCAGCTCTGACCCTGGGCTTGCGCGGTGGCGGGGTATTGGTAACCTTGCTCGTACTTCCCTTGACCGTGCCGGTGCTGATCTTTGGCGCGGGTGCGGTCGACGCGACCGCCGGCGGCCTGTCGGCAACCGCGGATTTGTTATTGCTTGGTGGATTGTCTCTTGGGGCTGCTGCGTTGGCGCCCTGGGCGATCGTCACGGCATTGCGGATATCCTTGGAGTGAGCCCGCGCGGGGCTCAGAATCGCGGTCCGCGCATTCAGGAATCGGCCAGCTCAAATCAGCCATGCACGAAACTACGTCTGAACCCACGGGTTTTCATTTATTTCACTATTCCTCACCGCCGGAGTTTTATCGGCTTGCGGGCAAAGTGGTTCCTGCAGCTGCTGCTTTGGCCAGCGTCTTGGCGCTGGCCGGACTGTACCTTGGGTTTTTTGTTGCACCGACCGACGCCCAGCAGGGGGAGGCCTACCGCATCATGTTTGTCCACGTGCCCGCGGCATGGATGGCGATGTTTGTGTACATCGTCATGGCATTTTGGGCAGCGGTGGGCTTTATTCTCAACACGCGGATTTCCTCGATCATGGCAAGTGCGCTTGCACCCACGGGAGCCTCCATGGCGTTTTTGTCGCTTTGGACCGGTGCTCTGTGGGGGCGACCTGCCTGGGGCACGTATTGGGACTGGGATGCGCGCATGACTTCGACGTTAATTTTGCTTTTCTTGTACATGGGCTTCATGGCCTTGCATAGCGCAATTGACGACGTGCGTCGAGCCGATCGTGCGGCGGGTGTCCTGGCCCTGGTGGGCGTGGTCAATGTGCCGATCATCTACTTTTCCGTGCAGTGGTGGAATTCACTGCACCAGGGATCTTCGATCACTCTAGGCCGCGCGCCGACCATTGCCGCGCCGATGCTTGCTGCGATGCTAGTGATGGCTCTGGCGTTTTGGATGTACTGCATCGCCGCGGCGCTGACACGGGCCCGAGCCATCGTCCTGGAGCGTGAACGTGGCACCGAATGGGTCGACGCCCTGGCCGGAGAGCGCCGATGAATTGGGGCGGGTGGCGCGAATTTCTAAACATGGGCGGCTACGCGCGCTATGTCTGGGGCGCGTACGGCGTCGTGGCGCTGGCCATAGTCATCGAGACGATCGGAGTGCGGCTGCGCTTGGCGCGCGCCCTTCGTGCAGGGCGCGCACGGCGCGCCCGGGCGCGTGAGCGCCAATAGTGCGGCCTATTTCTCGGCAGTGTCTTCGCCGGTGAGCTTATCGTGCTCCAGGCGCCGTGTTTGTTCCAGGTACCAATCCTTCACCTGCAAACTGGCTAGGTAGCTCGCCAGCGTGCGCCGCTCCGGCTCCGACAGATGGGCATAGGAGGGCATTCGGTACTCGGGCTTTAGCCGCGAGGCCAAGATGCTTTGTGGATTTTCCGCCGACAAGTAGGCAAAGAGCCAAGCCTCGGTGCGCAGCGAACCGATGCCATCGAGCATCGGTGCGGGTACCGCCTGCATCGGGGCGCGAGTAGTCCAAAGGCTGTGGCACTGACGACAGGAGTATTTGCGCACGAGGTCGGTTGCGGACATCGCCAGATCGCTGGGCGCGGTGCTGTAATAAGGGATCTCGCGATCGCGCGCCGAGGGTTTTTGCAAGATCGCGCGAATTACTCCGCCCGCCACCAGCAGGCCAATTGCGCCGAGAACGACAAGTTCCCCCTTTTTCACGCCGCGCCGCAGCGCAAGTTCAAGCGCTCTTCTTTTTTGCTGCCTGCATGGCCAGATGCCGCTCGCGGCTCTCCATCTGCTTTTTCATAACATCCTGCGCCTTGGCAAATTCCTCGGGCTTCATTTTGTCTTTGTCGCCTTCGTTAAAGACGAGGTACTTGATGTCCTCGTCAAACTGCTCGTTCTTAAAGCCCCAGCGCATCATCGCGATGGCTGCAACGATGATTAATGCACCGGCGATCAACCATACATAGATGGTCCAGCCGTCAGGAAGCGATTCGAAAAATCCCATAATGTTTCTCCTGTGCGCGCGCCCGCCTTCGCAGGCGTTGGTGCGAACGCTCATCGTAGCCCAAAGGCGTCTGGGTTCGCGCTGAACAAATACAAATGATTCTCATCATCCGCCTATTCGCTGCGAAAAAGCCTGTTGCATGGCGCACACGCAGCACAAAAAGTTAAAAAAAAACCTTTACCGAAGATGCGTTTGTCAGGACAATCCGCCGTCCGCTGAAAATGACGAAGATGATGCGTCAGACTGCCACAGGGGAGTTGGCAGCAAGTACAAGTAGCTAACACCGTATATGCGTCATGCAGCCCGCACTGCTCATACTGCACAGATGCGATACGGAGGCGATATTCCGAGCGTTTGGTGATGTTGCACTGCGAAATTAGAGCCATGCGCTTGACAGTGGGATTTTGCTCTACCTATCATTGCCGACGCGCTCTAGGGCAATAAATAAAAAATAAAAAGCAGAATGCGCCCTGAGTTGACTGAGTTGATTGAGCGAGCCGGTTACGGAATGCAGTTTGGTGGTCGGCTTTTTGGGGACATTTAAGTTCAGCAGTACGGATAGCGGTTAGGCTTTCGACGCGGCATGCACATGCCCGCGGAAGGCTTGTTTAACTCGGGTCAAGGGGGAAGCATGGAAGGAAAGGCGATTACGAGTAAGGCCTTTTGGGCGATCCTAATCGGTGGCATGTTGACCGGCATGGGCAATGGCAGCGTGTTTGGCGCCGCATTAATGTGCCTTCTCGGGCGCGGTGGTTTTGACAACTGGGGAGGCGTTTACAAAAGCGCGTATGACCCGTCGACTTTTACCGGTTTCATCGACTGGGCCATGATTGTCTTCGGCATCGCCTTTGTGGGCATCTTGATTGTTGGTTTGGCTCAGCACGATGCGCTCGAGCGCAGCGCGCGTCGCTAAGCGCTGCACCGAGCGCTGAATTGGCTTATCGAGGATTCGTTTTTATCTTGCCGTTTACTGCTTGGCTAAAAGGATAGGGAAACCATGGCACTAGTAGCCGGTCTTTTGGGAGTTGCGCTCGCCTTCTCGAGCATGCTGTTGTCGTACTACGTCATGACTCCGAAGAAACGGAATCAGAGCTAGTAGGCGCGTTTCGGAACTTTCTTCGGTAAGAAGGGGAAAATCATGTTCAAGTACCTGTTTGCTCGCGAGGAAGACATCCCGGCCGGATCGGCGGCTGTCTTTTTCGGCTTCTCGTCCATCGTCTGGTTCGTCATTGGCACCGGCTTGGGTTCATTTAACGCGTCCAAGTTGGCCTTCCCCGACGTGGTCACGGGCAATGAGTGGTTTGCCTTTGGCCACATGCGCCAGGTACACGTCCATGCCGTGATCTTTGGCTGGATTTCGATGGCCTTTGCCAGCGCCATGATGTACATCACCCCGGCCTTGGGCAATACCAAGCTGTGGTCGGAAAAGCTCGGGGTGTGGAATTGCTTCCTGTGGAACCTTGGCCTGAGCCTGGGCCTGACAGTGCTATGGGCAGGCGTGACCTCCGGTCGGGAGTACTCGGACTTCCCCTGGTTCATTGACCTGTATATCGCAGTGTTCATGGCGGTTCCGTTGGGACTGAACGTGTGGATGACCGTCATCAAACGTCGCACTCAAGGCATTTACACCACCAACTGGTTCTTCGCGGCAGCCGTTTTCATGGTTGCGATCGTGTTTATCGTCGGCAACTCGCCGGAGTTTTTCCACCTGACCGGCCTCACCGAGGGTTACCTGACCTGGTGGTTTGCGCACAACGTGCTTGGCCTGTGGATCACGCCCGTTGCCGCGGCCATCGCCTACTACACGATTCCCAAAGTAACGGGTAATCCGCTGTACTCACACCGTATCGGCCACCTGCACTTTTGGTCGGTGGTGGTGTTTTACTCGACCCCGGCTGCGCACCACCTGATGTCGGCGCCGCTGCCTGAGTGGCTCAAGTCCTTCGCCTCGGTGGAGGGCGTGTTGATCCTGGTGCCGGCCATTGCATTCGTGTCCAACTTGATGCTCACGATGCAGGGCAAGTGGTACATGTTCGTGGAAAACCTGGAAGTGCGCTTCACCATCACCGGCGTGCTGATGGCTATTCCCCTGAACATGCAGGGCGGCTTTCAGCAGACTCGCGCGATCAATTGGTACATCCATGGGACGGGCTGGATCGTTGCCCACGCACACCTGGCCTTGCTCGGGTTTTCCACGTTCCTTGAGGCCGCGGCGGTGTACTTTGGTTTGCAGACCATCATGCGCCGTAAGCTGTATTCGCTCACATTGGGCAACGTGCACTTCTGGATGCTTCTGATCGGCTTTACGATCTACTGGGTCTCGATGACGATCGCGGGCTTGATCCAGGGCGCGGGCAAGATCTACGAGGTAC
>CAZSOI010000296.1:0-1887 GCA_964608115.1 uncultured Burkholderiaceae bacterium
AATGTCATCTTTTGGGTTGCCATCTCCCGGATGTCGCGGCCGAAGGTGTCCGGGTTGCGCCTGGCAAGACAAACGATGCCGAGAATCGCATCCTTATGGTCCTCGTAGACCTTCATCTCCCGAAAGCTTTTCCGCACAGCCTGGCCGCGAACCTCGCCATCGGCCTCGATTGGTCCGAAGTATTCGTTGAGCCAGACCACGACGCTGGCGGGCGCGGCGCGCTCGGCAATGACCTTGAATCCGACGAGCGTGTCGCGGATCGCCTGGCCCCCGGTGATGACGCTGTGGATGATCACCTCCCGTCCGTAGTCCCGGAGCATCTCAAAGGCGTGGTTTTCGACGAGATAGTTGGTAAGGGCGACGAACGAGGTCGCCCCGGAATCGATGACGAAAGACCCGCGCTCGGTGAGCACCCGCTGCATGAGCTCGTCAAATGCACGCTCATCGACCCGTCCGTCGCTCATCAAGTCGAGGTGCTGGGCTTCAAGGGCTTGGTACTGCGTCAATGTGTCATTGACGGGATCCGTATCGACGCAGTGGACCTTGGTGCCGGCGTCGCGCAAATACTGTGCGATCAAGGACGATACGAGCGACTTGCCCACTCCGCCCTTGCCTTGCAAGGTGATGTGAACCCGGGGGCGATCGGCAAGCGATTCGTGGTACGGGGGTTGGACTGCGGAATGCATTACTTCCTCCGTTTAGATGATTTCGTTGCTGCCGGTGTTGCGCACACGGCTCATGAAGTCCCGGGGGTTTTCCATGCGCTGGTGGGACATCAAATCAGTCGATTTGCCTGTCTGTCGTTCGGGCTTCGGGCCGTCAAGCGCCGCGGCCACGATTTGCCGCCTTGCGGTGGACAACGGTCCAGCCGGTATTGGCGGTTGCGAAACCGTCGGTGCGGTTGGTTGCGGGAATAAAGCGCGGTGTTTTGCGGCAGCGAACTGGCTAAACGATGCCGCGCTCTTTCGCGCGCGGTACAGGGCGTTGCGAAATGTTCCGATGCTTGCACCGCCCGAAAGAAGCTGCGTAAGAACCGTCTGCTGGTCGATCCCGCGCGCAAGCTCGTACTCGATCTCGGCCAGGCGCTCGCGAACGAGGCCGCGGAATGACTGCGAACGGCGTTTGGCTGGCATGGCGGGCACAAATGGGAAGGGCGCGAGAGCAATCGGTTGATCAGCGCAGATCGTGTTCGCGGACGAACTCTCGCTCGCCTTCGCTCAACGTGCGCGCGGCGCACGGCTTGCCAAGAAAATAGCGAAACTGTGCGTTGTCCATGTTCTGCTCTCCCGAGTGCACCGGCAAAGGTGGCGGCGGAGCTTTTGTCTTTGAATCGGTTCGGATCGCATCCGCAATCCGGTCCGAGACTGCGAGGCAACCTGCAACGATGCTACGAAATCATTGGGTCAAAGTCACTGTGAATATTCGACAAGACCGGTGTTGCGATCAGCGTGTTTGAGTGGTGACGCATATTTATCGCTGATACGACGCTGATATTTCGCTGATGCCCACGCGAGCGCTAATACGACGATGATGTTTCGATGATGCGTGGGGTGCTGGTACTACGACAAGCGCGATTGCAGGATAGGCGGGTCGCCGCCAGGTGTAAGACACTTTGCTTGCACCGACCTGCAAACACATCGAGATGGCCCGCACCTTCACCGTCGGCCTGCTCACAATGGGAGGATCCTTCGAGCGCCGGTGCGTGGCGCGCAACAAGACGCGCTCGCAGGCGATACGCGAGCTGGTAGGAAAGGTTCTTGTTGCTGAGTACGACGCAGTGGCCGGCGATAGCGGCGCTATGGATTCGTTTCGATCCGTTCAAGAAAAATGGGAGTACAAAAGTGCAGCAGACCGATGGCGCTTTACCCTGCGACTTAACGACGAGGA
>CAZSOI010000297.1:0-3974 GCA_964608115.1 uncultured Burkholderiaceae bacterium
TGTGGGACGAGGTCAAGGACAAACTGCACACGAGTGCACTGAGTCTCTCGGGTGGACAGCAACAGCGGCTGTGCATCGCGCGGGCCGTTGCCCTTCGCCCTCAGGTGCTGTTGCTCGATGAGCCAACCTCGGCACTAGATCCCATCGCCACGGGACGCATTGAGCAACTGCTCAACGATCTGCGCGACGACTACACCATCGTGATCGTCACGCACAACATGCAGCAGGCCGCTCGCATCTCGTCGTATACCGCGTACATGTTCCTGGGCGAGATGATCGAGTTCGGGGCCACCGCGGAGCTTTTCACGCGCCCGCAGCGCCGCCAGACCGAGGACTACATCACCGGCCGCTTCGGCTAAGGTGCCTAGCCCCAAGAGGTGGGTGCGCCCGCAAGCCTCGCGGTTGCCGAGCGGCCCAAATTCCGCGACGATAAGGCTTTGGTGCCGAGTCCCTACTCGGCCAGTAACCGCTGGTGAGAGACCCTATGAGGCTACGCGCCGCTGCCTGGCTTTGGATTTTCGCCGCCTGCTCCTCGCAGGCGCAGTACAAGTGGACCGAGCCCGAGGGACAGACCGGCTACGGCGATCAGGCGCCACGTGATGCAACGCACGTGGAGCGCTTGGGCGCCGTAACCGGCGGCACTGCCGATAGCGCGGACGCCCTGGCACAACTGCCCTATGAGATCCGCAAAGCAGCCAAGGACTTCCCCGTGGTGCTCTACGCGATGCCCAACTGTTCCATCTGCGACGAGGGCCGGGCTTTTTTAAAAGCGCACGCCATTCCTTTTAGCGAGCGCAGCATCGCAACGCGCGAAGATTTCGAAGCCTTTCGGCAGTTAGGCGGCGGCGAGCAGCTGCCCGCCATTGGCGTAGGCCGGCGCATGGTGCGCGGATTTGAATCGTCCCAGTGGGCTGAGGCCCTGGCCGATGCGGGCTATCCGCAGGGCATTGCCCTACCTAACACGTGGCAATGGCCCGCTGCCAAGCCCCTGGTGCCGCCCGCTCCCCCGCCAGCGCCAGCTACGGCAGAAGAATCGGCCGAGACCCAACGTTAAAGGCCCCGACTTTGCCTGATGCCGTGCAGGCGCCATTGCGCCTAGCCACCTGGAACGTCAATTCCCTGAAGGTTCGTCTGCCGCAGCTTTTGGCGTGGCTTAACACCCGTACGGTCGACGTCGTGTGCCTTCAGGAGACCAAGCTTCCGGACCAGAGTTTTCCTACGCAGGAGCTGCTCGATGCAGGCTACCAGTGCCACTTTGCCGGGCAAAAAACGTATAACGGCGTAGCGATCTTGCTGCGCACGGCCCGCCTTGGCGCAGCCGACGCAGTGGTGACATCGCTGCCCGAACTGGACGATGTGCAAAAACGCCTAATCGCGCTGACCACAGAAGGCATCCGGGTGGTATGCGCGTACTTTCCCAACGGGCAATCCGTAGGAAGCGATAAGTACCGCTACAAGTTGCAGTGGATTTCGACACTGACCCAGTGGCTGCGCAGCGAGCTAGAAAAAAACGACCAGCTGGCATTGCTTGGCGACTTTAACATCGCGCCCGAAGCGCGCGACGTTCACGACCCGCTGCTCTGGGAAGGGCAGATTCTTTGTTCGGATCCCGAGCGCGAAGGCTTTCGCGGGCTTTTGGCGCTGGGTCTGAGCGATGCGTTTCGCTTATTTGAGCAACCCGAGCGCTCTTACACGTGGTGGGACTACCAGAACCTTGCGTTTCGCCGCAAGATGGGATTGCGCATCGACCACATCTTGTTAAGTCCTGCGCTCTCCAAGATGTGCACCGCCTGCGAAATCGACGTGGAGCTGCGCCGTCAAGAGCGGCCAAGCGACCACGCCGCGGTGGTTGCAACGCTCATGCATCGCGAGGCAAAGGCACATCACGCCGCGACATCAAAAGTGCACGCAGCGCACCACTAATCGTCCGAGTGATCGAGTTTTAGCTCGCGCACCTTGCGCGTGATCGTGTTGCGCCCAAGACCCAGTCGGGAAGCCGCTTCAATGCGCCGGCCTCGTACGTGGCCCAGCGCGCAGCCGATGACTACGCTTTCAAAGTCACTCGTTAGCTCATCGATGATTCCCGACTGGCCTTTCTCGAGTCGCTTTTTGACCTCCAGGCGCAGCAGTTCCCTCCAGTCGGTGACCGCCCCCATCATCGATGTTCGCGAAGGCGCAACTGCGCCGGCGGCGGCTGTCTCAGGGGGCGGCGCCTCTGCACCGGGCGCAACGACTGATTGCACACGCTCCTGGCGTAGCTCCGGTGGCAAGTCTTCGACCCGCACCCACTGCGCCGGGGCCAGCACCGTTAGCCAGTGGCAAAGATTTTCTAACTGGCGCACGTTGCCCGGAAAGGGCAACTGCGCGATGAAATGCAGCGCCTCGTCGGTTAAGCGCTTGGGTTCAACGCCAAGCTCCTTTGCGCTGCGCGCCAAGAAATGCCGAGCCAGCATCGGGATGTCCTCGCGTCGCTCACGCAGCGGTGGCAGGCGCAACCGGATGACGTTGAGCCGGTGAAACAAGTCCTCGCGAAAGCGTCCTTCGCGAACCTGCTCATCGAGGTTCTGATGCGTTGCCGCAATTACCCTTGCATCGGCCTTTAGAGGTTGGTGACCGCCCACTCTATAAAAGAAACCGTCTGACAAGACGCGCAGCAATCGCGTTTGCAATTCGGCCGGCATGTCGCCGATCTCATCGAGAAAGAGCGTTCCGCCCTCGGCCTGCTCAAAGCGGCCACGGCGCATGGCCTGCGCGCCCGTGAAAGCGCCGCGCTCGTGTCCGAAGAGCTCGGACTCGAGCAGATCGCGAGGAATCGCCGCGGTGTTTAGCGCAATGAAAGGTCGTGCCGCGCGCGAGCTGTGCCGGTGCAGCGCACGGGCAACGACTTCCTTGCCGCTACCGGACTCGCCAGTGATCAGCACCGTTGCATTGGACTGCGAAAGCCTGCCAATGGCACGAAACACATCGTGCATGGCGGGCGCCTGTCCGAGGATCTCGGGCACCTCCAGGGGGTCCTCCTCTGCGGCGGCCACCTGCAGGCTCTCGTCGAGCGCCCGGCGAATCAGCTCGATTGCCTTATCGACGTCAAAGGGTTTGGGCAGGTACTCGAAGGCTCCGCCCTGAAAGGCCGAAACGGCGCTTTCCAAATCGGAGTACGCCGTCATGATGATCACCGGCAAACTCGGATAGCGGCCTTTGACTTGCTGAAGCAGTTCGATGCCACCCATGCCCGGCATGCGGATGTCGGATACCAGAACCTGGGGCTTGGCGATCTTTAGTGCTTCCAAGACCTCGGCGCCGCTTTCAAAGACACGCGAAGCCAAGTTCGCCCGGCCGAGGGCCTTTTCCAGCACCCAACGAATCGAGCGATCGTCGTCGACGACCCAGATCTGCGCCTTATCGGTCGGTTCGATGCTCAATGCCATCATGTTTTACGTCTTCTCATCTTCGTCCGCATCCAGCGGCAGCAGGATGCGAAACTCCGTTCGGCCGGGTTCACTCTCAAAATCGATCATGCCCCCGTTTTCTTGGATGAAACTTTGCGCCAAGGCCAGTCCTAGGCCGCTGCCGCCCTCACGGCCGGAAACCAACGGATCGAACACCCGCTCGCGTATCTCCTCGGGCACCCCCGGTCCGTTGTCAATCACACGCAAATCTAGTGCCAACCGGCTGTGCCGCCGGGCGAATGTGACCTGCCGGGCCACGCGCGTGCGAATCTCCAGGCGCGCGTCGTCGTGCACGATCTGCTCGGTTAATGCCTGGGCCGCATTGCGCACCACGTTTAGCAGGGCCTGGATCAACTGTTCGCGATCGCCCCGGACATTGGGCACCGAAGCGTCATAGTCCCGAACAAAGCGCAATCCGCTGGGAAACTCGGCCAGGATCAAGGCCCGCACCCGCTCGCACACTTCGTGGATGTTTACCTCGTCGATCACCCGCGGGCCGCGACTGGGCGCCAAAACCCGATCGACAAG
>CAZSOI010000298.1:0-2501 GCA_964608115.1 uncultured Burkholderiaceae bacterium
TTCCTCGTCGCGATGCGCCGGCAGGCAGTGCATGAACAAAGCATCAGGCTGCGCGTTGTCCATTAGGCGTTGATCCACTCGCCAGGGCGCAAAAGCCTGCCGGCGTTGCTCGTTTTCCGCTTCATAACCCATGCTGGTCCACACATCGGTCGTCACCAGATCGGCGCCGCGCGCCGCTTCGGCGGGCGTATCGAATACTTGATAATGCGATCCAGGCGGGGCCAGGCGCGTATCGATTCGATAGCCCGGCGGCGTGGATACGTGCACCGTGAAGCCAAGAAGCTGCGCCGCCTGCAGCCAGGTGTAGGCCACGTTGTTGGCGTCGCCGATCCACGCCACCGTGCGCCCGCTGATTGACCCGCGGTGCTCGGTGAACGTGAAAATGTCGGCCAGGATCTGGCAGGGGTGATACTCGTTGGTAAGTCCGTTGATCACCGGCACACGGGAGTGGCGCGCGAAGCGCTCGATCTTGGTTTGCTCGAAGGTACGGATCATCACCAGATCGACCATGCGCGAGATCACTCGAGCGGTGTCCTCGATCGGCTCCGCACGGCCAAGTTGCGAATCGCCCGTCGTCAGGTGGATAACTGAGCCGCCCAGCTGATACATCCCGGCCTCGAAGGAGACGCGCGTGCGCGTGGAGGCTTTCTCGAAAACCATCGCCATGGTGCGGTCCATCAGCGGCTGGTATGTCTGATAGCGCTTGAACCGCTCCTTGATGATGCGCGCGCGCTCGATCACGTGCTCGATTTGCTCACGTGTGAAATCGGAAAACTGCAGAAAGTGCCGGAGCACTGGGGCGGACTTGGGCATCGCTTGCCTAGTGGGGAACGGAGCGCTTGCGGCCCGCGGAATTTGCGGCAAATGCAGCACACAACCGCCGCTGTTCGTCGGCCCGTAAGACGCGTATGGCCGGAAGATACCCTTGGAAAACGACCCCGTGCAACTCCACCTTGCTGTGTACGCGCAACGTACGCACGAGAAACTCAACGGCCTTTTCGTTGATCAGCTGTCCGGGCACAAGCACCGGGATGCCGGGTGGATAGGGGACGATCTGATCGGCGCAGACGCGCCCGACAAGCCGGTAGCTTACCTGTTCGTTTTCGTCGAGCAGCCCGACGAGCTCGCCGCTGCTGTAGTAGGCGTCGCGCGGCAGGCAGCGCAGCTCGGTAAAGGCCGGCAGCACGGGCGCGCGATACAGGCGCCGCGGTGCGCGCCGCTCCAGGGCGATACGGCGCAGCGCGTCATACAGGCGCGAGCATTTGGAGCGCGTCGTGCCGATCGTTAATAGCAGCGTGATCGTGTTGAAGGTGGACTTCTCCACAGTGATGTTGAAGCGATAAAACAGCTCATCGCGAAGCTCATCGACCGTCATTCCGCAAGCGGAGATATCCACCGTGACCTTGGTTGGATCCAGGCGAATGCCGTCGTTTTTGACCTCGCGAGGCAAGAGCTCCTGCAGCCTGAGCGCGTGAAAGACTCCCGTGGAGTCGATCTGCTCGCGCAGCTCGCTGGCCAATCGCAAGGTGCGCTCGAGCAGCTTATAGCCCTCCATTACCGCTTGGCGACGCCCCACGTCCAGGCTCGCGATCATGCTGTACATGGGACTTGTCGACGTATGCATGTTGAAGTTTTCGCGAAAACTGTGCTCATCGAGCTCCGGATCATTGACATGGATAAGAGCGCCCTGGGAAAACGCCGACAGTGTCTTGTGCGCCGACTGCGTCACATAGTCCGCCCCGGCCTCCAGGGCCGTGGGTCGCAGATCGGGGTGAAAGCGCGCATGGCTGTACCAGGCCTCATCGATCAGCACTTTGATGTTGCGCGCGTGCGCCGCGTTGATGATCGGCTCCAAGTCATATCGCAAGCCATCGTAGGTGCAGGACGTTAGTGCGAGCAGGCGTGCATCGGGGTGGCGCGCGATGGCGCTTTCGATCGTGGAGCGCGGCACCGGACCGAAGAGGCCGTAGTGGCGATTGACGCTTGAGTCAAGGTAGATGGGACGGGCACCAGAGAGCACCACGCCGTGATGAATCGACTTATGAGCGTTGCGATCCAGCAGCAGCTTATCGCCGGGCTTAAGCAGCGTTTGCAAAATCACTTTGTTTGCAGTGGAGGTGCCGTTGGTCGCAAACTGCGTGCGGCGCGCACCAAAAGCCTTGGCCGCCATCTGTTGGGCGTCGGCGATCACACCCGTAGGATCCATCAGCGAATCGAGCGTTTTGACCGAGACGGAAAGATCCGTGGTAAATACGTTCTCGCCCATGAACTGGTAAAAATCGTCGACCCAGGGGCTGCCGCGCAGCGCATCGCCGCTGAAGTGCCCGGGCGTGTGCCAGGCGTCCTTGGCTGAGGCAACATACGAGCGCAGCGCGTCGAAAAACGGTGTGCGGGCCCGCTCGGCGATCTGGGCGTTAAGAATCCGAAACATGCCCCGGTAGTTGTGCTCTTCGCGGTAAAAATAGCCGTGTACGGCCTCGGCAAATAGCGTGTCGGCAACC
>CAZSOI010000299.1:0-4622 GCA_964608115.1 uncultured Burkholderiaceae bacterium
GATTGCGTGAGCAAGGTGCTGCAGCATCACGGTCGTGCCCGACTTGGGGCTCGAGACCAAAAGCCCGCGCTGACCTTTGCCGATTGGCGCGATGATGTCGACCAGTCGGCCGGTAATGTTCTCGTCGCCGCGCATCTCGCGCTCGAGCGTCATCGGCTTGTCCGGAAACAGCGGCGTGAGGTTTTCGAACAAGATGCGCTGTTTGGTCGAATCAGGGGTCTGACCGTTGACCTTGTCAACCTTGACCAGCGCGAAGTAGCGCTCCCCGTCCTTGGGCGTACGCACCTCGCCTTCGATCGAATCGCCCGTATGCAGGTTAAATCGACGGATTTGTGAGGGCGAAATGTAAATGTCGTCGGTATTGGCTAAATACGAGGTTTCAGGCGAACGCAAAAAGCCAAATCCGTCGGGTAAGACCTCCAGCGTGCCGTCCCCAAAAATTTGTTCGCCCGACTTTGCGCGGCGCTTGAGGATCGCAAACATCAGTTCCTGCTTGCGCATCCGGTTGGCGTTGTCAATTTCCAGGGTCGCGGCCATCTCCAGTAATTGCGAGACGTGCAGGGCTTTGAGTTCGGAGAGTTGCATGGGGAGGGAGTCGGGAAGGGGGTTGGGGGACCGTTAGGGGTCGAGTGCGGCGGGGACGTTACCGGCCGGTTATGACGGCGCCGCTAGGGTCGCCGTCGTTCGTGGCCGCGGGCAACGGGCGAGCGATCTCGCCCGTCGGGGTAAAAATCAGAGGTTATCGTTGATGAATGCAATCAGTTGGGGTTTGGACAATTGACCCACACGCGTGCCGGCCACGGCGCCGTCTTTGAACAGCATGAGGGTCGGGATACCGCGGATGCCGTACTTGGCCGGCGTAACCTGGTTTTCGTCGACGTTGAGCTTGGCAACCGACAGGCGACCTTGGTATTCGTTTGCCACTTCCGAGACGATCGGGGCGATCATGCGACAAGGCCCGCACCACTCTGCCCAATAATCGACTAATACCGGCGTGGGTGACTTAAGAACATCTTGCTCGAAAGTTGCATCGGAGAGAATTTTGATATCGCTCATTTGGGAGAAACCCTTAAATCCCAATGCCCGCCCCGAAGGCAGGCTTGCAATGGTTGAAGAGAAATTGGAGTGGACAGGCGACCAAAACGCCGTAGCGGTCGGAAGCGACCTGCTGCCAGCGCCCATGGACCCCGGCCGATTACGTACTCTTATTCAGATAGACCTGCCACCCGCGGCAACGTTCTATCAGCTTTTGGATAGGACGCAATGGTAGCACTTTGCCAAGGGGTTTGGTCACCCGCAAAATCGCCGTTTTATTGGCGCAGTAAGGGCAAATGAACAGCAAGCAGCGCGCGCTCTCGGACCGGCAAGAGGCGGCGGGCGAAGCGACCAGCTCCTCTGAAACGCTGCCGGCATATGCGCCGCAAGCAACTGGCGCTACCGAGCTGCGACTTGCTGCCGATCGACGTTGGTGGCCGGGCGTTGCTGCGCTAATCCGCGCGATCGCTCCGGCAAGCAGTTTTGCGGCGAACGATTTTCGGCCTGTCGCAGTCATTGTGCCGCGCTTGGCTCACGCGCCGATTCTGCATTCGGCGCTGCATGCAGCGCTCGGTGGCGCGTCCTGCATTGCGCCGCGCGTGCACACGCTGCAGACGTTCACGGATCTTGCTCACGGCCAAGACGCAAGCCAGCGCGCCGAATTGCTCGGAGCGCTGCGCCAAAGCAGCTGGGTGCGTGAGCGCTTTGGCACGCAGGCAGCAGCGCTTTGGTCGCTGGCGGCGGACATCGCGGCGCTGGGCGATGAGTTAACGCTCGCGGCTTGCGGCGCAACGGAGGCCTTCGAAGGCCGCTGGTTAGAGTCCGTGCAGAAGAATTTCTCGGAACGCGCAGCGGCAGCCGGCCAGGCCCAGGCGCAACTTGTCTTAACGCTGTGGCGCGCCGGCCTCTCGCAGAGTCTTGGCGCCACGCAACTGCGCGAAGGGTTGGAGCGCAGCGCACGCCGCGCCCAGGGCCCACTCGTATGGCTAGCCCCACAGGGCGCTGCCCCTTGGCAACGCGCATATTGCCGTGCCTACGTAGCCGCAAGCGGCCAGCGCGTTTGTCTGGTCACGGGAGATTTTTCGGCAATCGTTACGGATTACCCCCTGCTGGGCGCTGCCTGGCCCGAACTGGAGACCTCAGCCGAACCAATTGCCCCGATTGCCGAACGGGCACGCCTCCTGGCGAGCGCGCCCGCGCCGCTTCGAGAGCCGCAGTTACAAATCCTTAAGTGCAACACGCTCGAAGAGGAGTCTTCGACAGCAGCCGCTTGGGTTGTCGATCAGTTGCGCGCAGGCCACCAATCGATCGCATTGGTTGCTCTGGATCGGCTCACCGCGCGACGCGTGCGTGCGCTGCTCGATCACGCCCAGATACGGGTTGCCGATGAAGCCGGTTGGAAGCTCTCGACAACCAGTGCGGCTGCGGCGCTCATGCGCTGGATCGATGTTGTGCTGTCGGACTTTGCGCTTGCCGAGTTGCTCGACTGGCTGCGCTCGCCGTTCACCTTGGCCGGCCGCCACGACAAAGAGCCCATCGTGGCTTTGATCAGTTCGATTCTGCTCGAAAAGGGCGTGATGGGTGGTGCGCCGGCCGTGCGCGCTGCACTCGGTGGTCAGAGTGCGGCACCAGCGCTCGCCGCGGCGCGCGCGCTCATGGAGGAGCTCTTTGGTGAGGCGCGCCAATGGCAGCGCCCAGGCACGTTGGGGCGTTTTTTGGCTCTGGCGCTGTCGAGCTTAAAGCAGCTGGGCATGCGTTCGGCTTTGGAGGCTGACGCGGTTGGGTGCAACGTATTGGAGGCGATCGAGGAGCTGCACGAGCAATTGGCGCAGTCCGCCTTGCGCCTGGATCTATCGGAATTTCGCGCCTTTTTGGCTGGGCATTTTGAGCAACTGACCACGCGCGATCGCGAGATCGACAGTCCGGTTGTCATGACGACGCTCTCGGGAACGCGCATTCGCCACTTTGACGCGGCGTTGCTAATCGGCGCGGACGCCGATCATTTGCCTGCTCGGCGCCCAGCCGCAGGCTTGCTGGCGCCCTCGATCCGGCGCGAACTGGGATTGCGCACTGACGCAGACGACATACGCGAGCAAACTCAGGACCTTGCGGCACTGCTGGCCACGACGCCACAGGTGGCGGCAACTTGGAGGGCTCATCACCAGGATGAACCCCTGCCGCTATCTTCCTTGCTTGAACGGCTGTCAATGCTTAGCGCCCTCGCGGGTTACGCGGCTGCCTTGCCGCAGTTGCCGCAACTCTGGCATAGCGTTGCGGCACAGATCAGCGCACCGCGCTCGCCCTTTGCCCCTGAGCTATTGCCGCAGCGCATTTCAGCCACCGCGTATCAGGATCTAGTTGACTGTCCTTACCGCTTTTTCGGATTGCGCATGCTGGGATTGCGCGAAGCGCCGCATCTAGCGGCAAAACCCGATAAACGCGATTTCGGCTTGCTTTTGCATGCCGTCTTGTTCGAATTTCATGCGCAGCAAAGTCCAGGCAATTCGGCCAGCAGCTTGCCAGTGGCCGATGCCTCGCACGATGCCGCGCTGATGCGCTTGCGCCAGATCTTGGATGCCCGCATCGCACCCCTGCTGGCGCAGCGCCCCGCGCTGATCGGTTATTACCAGCGCCTTCGCATCTTGCTTCCGGGGTACCTGCAGTGGCTGCGGCAGGCACAAAAAGAAGGTTGGCACTGGCAGGGCGGTGAGCTCGTGCTCTCGCGATTGCTTTGCGTCGATGGGGGCCAAACGGTGCAACTGGAGGGTCGAATCGATCGGATCGATAAGGATTTCGAGGGTCGATTGCGTGTCCTCGATTACAAATCGCGCGATGTTGCGAGCTTGCGAAAAGCGCAGCGCGATTTTGGCGAAGATGTCCAGCTGCTCTTTTACGGATTTTTGCTCGATCCTCCAGTGCAAGAAGCGGCGTATTTGAGCATTCAGCGACCACCCGATCCGCGCAACCCAAGCGCCAAGGTGGCAACGCTGGTGCCTGCACCTGTGCCCTTTGCGGAGCATGTGCAATTGCTCAAGACGCGTCTGCAATCCGATATAAGTCGCATTGCACGGGGTGCAGGTCTTGCCGCAAACGGTGCCGAATCCGTATGCCGTCGCTGCGAGCTTCGCAGCCTTTGCCGGCATGGCTTTACCGCGCCAGCAAACCGCGTCGAACAATTGGGCGCAGTGCATGAGTGAGTATCTTGCCAATGGCGTTGCTATCGGCCACGCGGATTTCGTGGCGCGTGCGCTCGCGCCGGATGCAAGCTGCGTCGTGGAGGCCTGCGCGGGCAGCGGCAAGACCTGGCTGCTTGTCGGACGCATTGTGCGCTTGCTCCTGGCGGGCTGCGCACCCGGGCAGATTCTGGCGATCACCTTTACCCGGCGTGCCGCACAAGAGATGCGCGAGCGACTCTTTGCCGATCTGGCGGCGCTTGCGCAAGGCGACGATGAGCTGGTTATCCAGATGCTGTGCGCACGTGGGATGTCTCACGCCGCAGCTGTGCGCGCCATTGCCGTGGCCCAGGGACTGTATGAGCGGGTGGTAACCGCCGAATCGGCAATTGCCATCGAGACTTTTCACGGCTG
>CAZSOI010000300.1:0-1797 GCA_964608115.1 uncultured Burkholderiaceae bacterium
CGCGCTTGCCATCGACCCGCAATATGCCGATGCCCACTACAACCGCGGCAACGCACTTGCCGGCCTTGAGCAATTCGATGCAGCGATCGCAAGCTATGACCGCGCCATCGCCATCGAACCTAATTACGCCCCGGCCCATTACAACCGTGGTCTTGCCCTGAAGGGGTTGCGGCGTTTTGCCGATGCCATCGCCAGTTATGACCGCGCCATCGCTATTGCGCCCGCACACGCGCAAGCCTACTGTAATCGCGGCAACGCGCTAGCCGAGCTCAGGCGCTTCGAAGAAGCCACAGCGAGCTTCGATCGGGCCATTGCCATTGAGCCACGCTTTGCCCAGGCGCATTGCAGCCGTGGCGCGGCGCTTGCAGCGTGTAAGCGTTTTAACGACGCTCTGGCGAGCTTCGATCGCGCAACTGCCATCGAGCCCGAAAACGCCGAAACTTGGTACAACCGAGGCAATGCACTCGCTGCCCTGGGGCGAAGTGACGAGGCTCTTGCAAGCTTTAGCCGGTGCATCGCCATGCGGCCAGGGTACGCCGAGGCCTTTCACAACCGCGGCGATGTATTCGCAGCCCTTAATCAATTGCCCGCTGCGCTCGAGGATTACGAACGGGCAATAGGCCTTAAGCCCGACATTGACTACCTATTTGGAAAGCTGCTGTTCACTCGCATGATGTTGTGCGATTGGCGCAACTTCGAAGCCGACACCCGAGAGTTGTTCGCGCGCATCGACAGGCATGAAAGGACGGCGACGGGTTGGATCATGCATGCCCTCACGGACTCTCCAGCTCTGCAACGCCAGGCCGACAGAATCTATGCCGAGGACATTTGTCCCCCGGACGCATCGCTCGGACCAATTGCCAGGAGACTAAGGTCGGCAAAGATTCGTCTGGGCTATTTCTCCTCGGCTTTCTTCCATACCCCGAGGATGCAGGGCATGGCCGGCGTGTTCGAGGAGCACGACCGAGAAAAATTCGAATTGATTGCGCTCTGCTTCGGATCGCCAGTGCAAGACGAGATGCGGCAACGGGTGCGCGCTGCTTTTGGGCAGTTCATCGAGGTCGAGGAGCGCTCCGACCGTCAAATCGCGGAACTTGCGCGGAGCCTGGAGATCGACATCGCCATTGATCTTACGGGCTACTCGCAGGGCGCGCGCCCGGGCATTTTCTCCTTGCGCGCCGCGCCAATCCAAGTCAGCTACATGGCCTACCCGGGAACGATGGCCAGCGAAAGCATCGATTACCTGCTAGCCGATCGCGTGCTGATACCGCCGGGTAGCGAACGCCACTACGCGGAGAAGATCGCGTTTTTGCCCGATAGCTATCGGCCCACCGATCGCAAGCGCAAGATTGCCGAGACGGCCGTCACCCGTACGCAGGCGCAGTTGCCCGAGGATGGATTCGTCTTTTGTTGCTTTAACACGAACTACAAGATCGTTCCGGCGACGTTCGAGAGTTGGATGCGCATCCTGCGCCGGGTCGAGGGCAGCGTTCTTTGGCTCCTCGACGCGGCACCGCAGGCGCTCGTGAACCTGCGCAAGGAGGCAGCGCTGCGTGGCATCAGCCCGGATCGACTAGTCTTCGCCCCGCGTTTGCCGCCGGCGCAGCATTTGGCCCGTTTATGCTTGGCCGATCTGTTTCTGGACACATTGCCGTGCAATGCACACACCACCGCGGACGAAGCGCTGTGGGCGGGGCTGCCGGTGTTAACCTGCATCGGTGAATCGTTTTCGGGACGCGTCGCAGCGAGCATACTGCAAGCGATCCGCTTGCCGGAGCTCATTACACACAGCCAGGC
>CAZSOI010000301.1:0-1577 GCA_964608115.1 uncultured Burkholderiaceae bacterium
CCCGCGACCGCACTCCTTTCCTCATCAATTTCGGCGGCGATTTGCGTGCCAATCGCCCACCGTCGCACGGGCCGTGGCAGGTCGGTATCGAGCGGCCGGATACGGATCGAAACGCAAAGATGGTGTTGGATCTCAGTTACGGTGCGCTCGCGACCAGTGGCGACTCGCGCCGGTATTTGTTGAAGGACGGGGTACGGTATGGTCATATCTTGGATCCTCGAACCGGATGGCCGGTACGGAACTCGCCTCGCTCCGTAACGGTTGCGGCGAGCAGCTGTACCGAAGCCGGACTGTTGTCGACGCTCGCATTGTTGCACGGCGCCCGCGCCAAGGAGTTTCTCGAGGAACAAGGCGTTCGTTACTGGCTGCTGCAATGACTGCACGAATGCGGCTGCCAGTCGTCTCGCTACCTCGCGGGTATCTCACGATGTCCGCCGTGGTATTTACGTAGGCGGCAACGGTAAATCTCGATAGGACTTGCGCAGCCCATCCACATAGTCTCAAGTGACTGCATCGGCCAATGAGCAATGAGCATCGTACACGCATGTTGAACTTTGACGTCATCGTGATCGGCGCAGGGCTGGCGGGTCTTTGTGCGTCGATCGGACTCGCGCGACTGGGTTACCGAATTGGTTTGATCGAGCTACAATCGCAGCGGGCGATTGCCGAACCTGGTTTTGACGGACGGAAAATTGCGTTGACGCACCGTTCGATGCATCTATTACAGGCTGGATTGCGTCTCGCGAATCGAATCGGCCCATCCAAGCGGGCCGTACTCTCCTCGCTCACGGAATTCGATCCGGCCCCAATTTTCCGGAGGTCCTAGGCCACGTCTCACGCGCCTCGGACCTACTCTCCAATTCGCGCCACCACCTCCACCCATAGCGCCGCATAAATCTGCGCCGCTGCACCGCTAGGCGCGAATGCAGGTATCGGCGCCCGGCGGAGACTCATGCGTTCGATCTCGCTCCAGTACGGCACTTCGGTCGCGAGTATTGTGGGAAACTGCTCGCGCGTACTCGCCATAACGTCGCGGTGCAGCGACTTGCGACGATCGACCATCGAAAAGAAAGGCAAAAGCATCAAGTCCACCCAGCCCTCATCGATTATGAAGTCCCGCAATTGCATCAACATGCGCACCGACAACGGCGTGGGCAGCAGCGGCACGATGATCGCGTCCGCAGCGCGCAGTACGTTCTCCGACAGCAGTGAGATGCCGGGCGCGCAGTCGAGGAATAGAGCTGAATAGACCTCTCGCAACGATCGGCTCATTTTCAGAAGCCGTTCGGTGGGTCGCTTTCGCTTGCTCAGGTGAACATCAAAATTGCGATAGGAGAAATCCGCGGGCAGGAGGTCCAATCTCCGATATCCCGTCGACAGAATCAGTTCCGGTAGGTGACGCTTGCCAGCCAGTAGTTTCTTCGGGGAAGCGCCTTCGAGCGGTTCGCCTCTCAGCGTGTAAGTTGCGGCACCTTGCGGATCTAGGTCCCACAGCAGTGTGGCTCGACCGCTCGCCGCGCAGAGATAAGCTAGGTTGACGGCCGTGGTCGTCTTACCGACCCCACCCTTGCTATTTG
>CAZSOI010000302.1:0-6953 GCA_964608115.1 uncultured Burkholderiaceae bacterium
TCGAGCTGAATGCCGAGCTTTGCAAACTGCTTCACATACCAATCGAGCAGGGCCTTGTTTCCGGGGGATGCCGCGCTTTGATAGTCCAAATTCAGCACAAGGGGTTGGCCGGTCTTGGCATCGCGACCGTCCGGGTAGCCCGCTTCTGCCAAGAGGCGTCTCGCGTCTTCTATGGGGCGGCGCACCGGTTTGCCGTCTGGGCCTCTCGTGTAAACGACCGGATTAAACGCCGATGGTCCGTCGTCGCGGTATCCGAACAGTGTCGGAGGCAGCGGTCCCTGCGCGGCCATGCCCTGTCCCCGCTCGAAGATTGCAATTTGCTCCTCCCAGTCGATCGCAATAGAAAGCGCCTGACGTAATTTGCGGTTTCGTTCGGACTGCTCGGGAGTTTCTCCTTTCCCTACAACAGGATCGAGCCAATTAAAGCCCATGTACCAATTGCTTGCCTCGATCGTGGTCGGCAGCCGTAATCCCTTTTCCCGATACTCCTTTTCCTTTGCCTTATCGTCTGCCATGGCAACGAGCAGACTCGTGCCGTAGTCGAGGCGCTCAATGGCGGGTGAATCGTAGTAGCCCTGCAGAAACTTCGCCTGCAGAGGAACAGCCTCCTTTTCAATGTCGAAGACGATCTTGTCGATAAATGGAATCGGTTTGCCACAGTCGACGAGATAGCCATTTTCCTGGTCGCCCGCTGCACCCTCGCAAGGGTACGGTTCGCCCCGATAATTGGGGTTGCGCACAAGCACGTGCTGACGGTTTTCAATATATTCGGTCAACATGTACGGGCCGGTTCCGACCGGCCAGTAATTCAGGGTGAGGTTGTTTTCCGCCATTCCGGGCTGCGAATAAAACTTCTCGGCCTCCCAAGGAATTGGCGCGAAGAAACTCATCGCCAACCAATATTTGAACTGAGGGTACTTGCCCTTCAAGCGCACACGTAGGGTATAGCGGTCAAGGGCCTCGACTCCCGGAAACGAGTACTGGCGAAAATCAAGAAACGGTAAATCGCGGTCGGTCGGTGCCAAATCCTTGCGCAGATCGCGGTCAATCTGGACGATTCGCTCGCCGTATTCCTTTAGGCCGACAATGTAGTCGACCATGGTCGAGTACGCTGGCGATTTGACCCGAGGGGTCGCTAGTCTGCGAATCGCATAGATGTAATCGTCCGCAATAAGCTCGCGCGTGCCGGTTTGTGCAAAATCGCCGATCTGGTGTTTATCTTCAACATCTGCTCGGCGCAGTGCATGGTAGATATACTCACCCTTGCTATTTCGGGCGAACGCGGGGTGGGGCGCGTACAAGATGCCCGGCTTTAACCGAATGTCAAGCACGGTTTGCGCGACCGTGTTGCCTGGAGCTTGCTCCGGCAATTCGTTGCCGATTTTGTCCAGGTAGCGCGGTTGAGCAATTTCCCTGGCAGTGCGCCCAACGAGCTCGTACGGCCGCTTCAGATAATGGTAGCCATACAGAGGTTCGTACGTCTCATAGGTAAACGGTGTTTCATCGTTGGAGTACGAGCTCGTCGGGTCGAGATATTTCGGTGAGCGAGTGCGAAACGGAACAAACATGGTGTTTGTCGCTTCCGAACCCATGGGATGGGGATTGTTCAGTACCGGTTCGCAACCGACTAAGAAGATTGGTGCGATCAGCGCAAGCAGACAACTGCGTGCAAGAAGTGCCAAGGCGCTAGTCTTGGGCAAGATGCGAGCAGCGCTCACAGGATTTTTCCCATCGCCTACAAGGAAGAACGCAGGTACGTTGCCACCAAAGTAGCCAGTAGCTGTTTTCGCTTCAACGACAGCAGGAAGGGCAATTTTATAGACAGAAACGCTGTACCCACAGTATTGGAAAGGCGGTTGCGCTCTGGCGATTTTGTCACTTCGATGCATTTGGCGCCCGCCAGTTGTGTCGGTGCGAAGCATGAACCTGAGGTATCTTGCCGCAGGTTGCGGTGGACTATGAAGATTGGAGCACATCGCGAAACCGCCGGTGTCTGATAGGGGAACTCATGAGGTCGCTGCACCCTAGGGAAGGTTTTAGCAATAACGACCGAAGCGTCGTTATTGGAAATTTTCCCTGGTATGAAATGGTCTGGCGATCTCTGCGGGGTGACTTCCGCCCGCTGCGCGAACCCGACGGGGGTTATGAAAATTTCGCGCTCAAGTGGAGCTTCGCAGTCGATCACGGTCGCATCGCCCGGCGCCAGATCGATCCCGTCGTAACGTGGTTGGGGCACGTGTCGATACTGGTGCAAGTGGCAGGGCTCAATGTTCTGCTTGACCCCACTTTGGCACAATTTGCAGGACCGTACGGCCGCGTTGGCGCTCCGCGACGTGTACCGGCACCGCTGACTGCCGAACAGCTGCCAGCCATTGACGCGGTTCTCATTTCGCACAATCACTATGATCACTTGTGCCACGACACGATCTCGCGTTTGATACGTAGCGGACAGCGTCCGCGCTTTTTCGTGCCTGTCGGCCTGAAATCTTGGTTTGATGCCCGCAACATTGATCAAGTAACCGAACTGCAATGGTGGGACCGGGTGACGCTTGGCGGCGATCTTGGTGCCCACTTCACTCCTTCCCAGCACTGGAGTCGGCGAACACCGTGGGACACCAATGCCTCTCTTTGGGGAGGATACATGCTGGTGTGGGAGCGGCCGGGTCTTGCGGCATGGCGCTTTTTGTTTCCGGGCGACACGGGCTACAGCGCTGACTTTTCAGTCATTCGTCAGCGCCTTGGTTCCGTGGATTTTCTCGCGCTGCCAATCGGCGCGTATTTGCCGCGGGATTTTATGAGGAGCATGCACGTGAATCCGGCCGATGCGGTGCAATTGATGCTGGATCTGAACGCTAAGCAGGCGATGGCGGTCCACTGGGGCACCTTTGCGCTCACCCAGGAGGCCTTCGACCAACCGCTTCAGGATTTGGCCGTAGCATTGCATGAGCGCGGCCTTTCGTCCGACACGGTTTGGCTGCTACGGCACGGTGAAACCCGCGCCATTCCCCTGTAGCTTCGACGCGGAGACGCTTCGGGCCAATGTCAGGTACCACGAAGTATTCACAGTGCGCAGAGCTTTGCCTCGGCGGGTGACGCAGCGAGCGGGTGCGCGAAACGCGATGCCCGCACAGTTTGTAGCATGTCGCGCAGCACGGGTAAAACCGCATGTCAAGTAGAACGAAGCGGCAAGAAGGGTGAGAAGTTCCCTACGTGGAACGCAAATCGAAGGCGTCGAATATCATGCTGGTAGAAAAGAAATCCTTTCGCATTGGCGAATTTGTCACGCAAGGTGGGCGACTTGTCAAGGACGTTCGTGTCGGTTACGAAACCTACGGTCAGCTTAACGAACACGCCGACAATGCGATATTAATTTGCCACTATTTCACTGGTAATTCGCATTGCGCTGGCAAGTACCACCCGGATGACCCGCTGGAGGGCTATTGGGATGCCATCATCGGACCAGAAAAGGCAATCGACACCAATCGATTCTATGTCGTTAGTGCCGATACCATGTGCAATGTCGGCGCCAAAGACCCAAAGGTGGTCACCACCGGGCCGGCGAGTATCGATCCCGATACAGGTCGGGCGTATGGCGCGGGCTTTCCAATCGTTACGATCCGAGATTTCGTTCGCGTTCAAAAAGCGCTGCTGGATCACTTGGGCGTAAAGCGGCTCAAATGCGTCGCCGGCCCTTCGATGGGCGCCATGCAAACCTTTGAGTGGGGTGCCCAATATCCCGATATGGTGGAAAAGCTGATTCCGGCGATTGGTGCCGGGCTTCACGCCGAGCCATATTTCATTGCGGAAATCGATCTATGGATCCTTCCAATTCTTCTTGATCCGAATTGGAGGGGAGGCAACTATTTTGGTAGTTCCGAGCCCGTAGAGGGTCTGCGGCAGTCTTTGAAAATCATTACCCTGACTTCGCGGGCGCCCGGTTGGGCGCGACGTTCGTTTGGACGCAATTGGGCAAAAGCTAACGCTAATCCTGCTGCGATGCCAGAGAATCTTTACGAAGTGGAACGCTTTCTCGATGCGTACGCAATCGAGCGCAGCCGCTTTGCGGAAGCAGCGCACATCGTGTACCTGGTGCGCGCCTGTCGAATTTACGACATCGACGAAGGCGGCAGTTCGATCAAATCCATTCGTGCTCCCACACTTTTGATTTCGATCACCAGCGACGGGATCATGTTTCCTGCTTATTCCCAGCGAGCCTACGACGAATTGCGGGCGCAGGGCACGCCAGTTCAATGGGTGCAATTCGATACGGATGGCGGGCACCTGGATGGTTTATATGAGATCCAGAAAGTCGCTCAGCAGATCCGCGCGTTTCTTGAACAGTCCCACCCCGCATCCTAAACAGCCGACGCCGGGAGCGTCGCCCCAAGCTCAGAGGTCGTTGACCTTTCTTGCCAGGAACTGGCGCGTCTGCTCCAGCGCTGCGGGAAGTCGTTCGCGGAGACGATCAAAGAGTTCGCGATGGGAAACGAGTTCCCGCTGCCAGTCGTCGCGATTGATCGAGGTCAGTTTACGATAGGTGTTGCGTTCAAAAACCAATCCGTCCCAGCGCAAATCTTCAAAACGCGGGCTAATTCCGAATAGATGCTCGAGACCGCCGCCATGGCCTTCGACGCGGGCGACAATCCATTCGAGAACGCGCATATTTTCGCTGTAACCGGGCCACAGGAAGCGACCCTTCTCGTCGGTGCGAAACCAATTGACGCAAAAAATCTTTGGTGCGATTACATGGCCAGACGCCAGGCGCTCGCCGAGTTGCAGCCAATGACCGAAGTAGTCGCCCATGTGGTAGCCCGCAAAGGGCAACATTGCGAACGGATCGCGTCGCAGCACCCCCGAAGCACCTGCCTGCGCTGCAGTTGTCTCTGAGCCCATCGTCGCCGCCATGTAAACGCCTTCGGCCCAGCTGCGTGCCTGCGTTATTAGGGGAACCGTCGTCGATCGGCGCCCGCCGAAGACAAAGGCGTCAATGGGCACGCCAGATGGCTCTTCCCAATCGACGTCGATCGACGGACACTGAGCGGCCGCCACGGTGAATCGCGCGTTCGGATGCGCAGCCTTGCGGCCGCACTCGGGTGTCCAGTCTTTCCCCTGCCAATCGATGGCGTGCACCGGCGCTGCACCAAGGCCTTCCCACCACACATCACCATCGTCCGTAAGCGCCACGTTAGTGAACAGCACGTCGGAACGCAGCATCTTCATTGCATTTGGATTGGTCGCAGCACCTGTGCCAGGAGCGACGCCGAAAAAACCAGCCTCCGGATTAATTGCCCGCAGTCGGCCATCAGAGCCAGGTTTGATCCAAGCGATGTCTTCCCCTACGGTGGTCACACTCCAACCGGCAAACGACGCAGGAGGAATCAGCATGGCAAAATTGGTCTTGCCACAAGCCGACGGAAACGCCGCGGCAATATGATATTTGCGACCCTGCGGTGACGTAACGCCAAGTATGAGCATGTGCTCGGCAAACCAACCAACCGAACCGTCACGTGCGGCGTCGTATCCCATGTACGATGCAATGCGCAACGCAAGGCACTTCTTGCCGAGCAACGCATTTCCTCCGTAGCCCGAACCGAAGCTCCAAATTTCTCGCGTTTCAGGGAAGTGCGCGATGTACTTGACACGATTGCAAGGCCAGGCGACATCCTTCTCGCCGTCTGCAAGTGGCCGACCGACGGAGTGCAGGCAAGGCACGAACGCGCCATTTGTACCGAGCGCTTCCAGCACGGCGTGTCCCATTCGCGTCATGATCCGCATACTGGCGACGACGTAAGGACTGTCAGTCAACTGGACTCCGATCTGCGAAATCGGGCTACCTAAGGGGCCCATGGAAAAGGCGATAACGAACATGGTCCGACCATGCATACAGCCGGAGAACAGCTCGTGGAGAGTCAATCGCATTTGCTGCGGATCCACCCAATTATTGGTTGGACCCGCATCGGTCGCATTTTTGGTGCATATAAACGTGCGATCTTCCACGCGTGCGACATCATCCGGATCGGAGCGAGCGAGAAACGAGCGTGGCCGCAGCGTTTCGTTGAGCCGAAACAAGGTGCCCGAGCGCACCATTTCGTCACATAGCGCGTCGTACTCTTGCTTTGAACCGTCGCACCAAACAATTCGATCGGGTCGCGCGTGTTGCGCAAAGTCGGCGACCCATGCGATTAGCTTGCGATGTTTTAGAAATTGCGGCGCTCCCTGGTCGGACTCGTCGAAAACAGCATGCATTTTGAAAAAACCTCCTGCAAATTCGCCATTTGTGGGCCGCGTAAGCCCAAAACCTGCTTAGCTTTGAGCCAAGTTTGGCGCCGTGCGTGGCCGCAAGACCTTGGCAGCGACGGGCTGCAATTAGGGGTAAGAGGCCGCTCAGCGAACTTCAGACAGATGTTAGTAACTTATTTAAGGAAGCGAAAGACAGCTCGTTGAAATGGATCCAGACCTACGCCGGCGCTTGGGTGCTTGCAGCTGGAAAATGTTGCAGCATTTTTTGCTCACGTGATGAACGCTAAAAAACCATTGCAAATTCACGGTCTCTATGTTGCTGACAAAAGGCCTCAAGACGCAGATTGGTTTGCTTGCGTGAGCGTTCCTTCGGCAGATGACTCGCATGCAGATTCATCAAGCCGCTGGAGATACGGCCCCTTTTCTGTGTCCGATCGTGCAGTAACGCGGGACTTCTTTTTGCGCGCTTGAAGCGCATCTGCGTTCCCGACTGTGGGCAGTCCTATACGTGCGATTGTCACCAGAGGCGGTTGCGCAGTAACGCTTTTGAACTAGTTTCCAGACGCCTCATGAGAGGCGCAAAAGCGCCCCGCATTTTGCGAAAGCCCAACTTCGGATGGTGCATTAGGGTCGCGGGCACAGCCAATTTGTGGCGCTTACCAAAGAAATACGAGAGATGAAATACGAGAGATCTTCGAATTCCGACCGCAAGG
>CAZSOI010000303.1:0-1993 GCA_964608115.1 uncultured Burkholderiaceae bacterium
CGAGCGAACGAGCGCCGGCAGATCGTTGCCGCCGAAGGAGCGTATGGCCGCCCGGCTGTCGGCGCCGGGTTTTACCGTCACGACCAAAAAAATCGCGGCACGTGTCAACGCTTGAACCACCGCCTGGGGCTCGGGAGGTAAACCGCTTGGCGCGCCCGGCATGGCCACTAAATCGAACTCCCTCGGCGGTGATCGCGAAAGATACGAAAGTGCGCGCTGTTGCTCTGGCAATATGAGTATGCGACAGGCAGTGAGAGCGCTCAATAGCCTGCCGGCGCATCGCCGCTGCGGAGCCGATTTTCTCGCGAACGGCTGATTGCCGCGAATGGCATCGCCCTGATGCCGACGGCGATATTTCTTGACGAGTCATGCCCCGCGCAGGCGGAGCGTCGAGTAACCGCTGCATCGCAGTTTTCGCTCAGTGCGAAACCGCATTTTTGTTCGGCTGCTGGCTCGTCGGCCTTCGCGGATGATGACAGGGCAATGACTTGTCATGCTCCGCGCAGGCGGACGCGGTCCTTGGTATAGGTCGCTTCGATCAGCGCTTCCAGCGCGTCCAGCGCGACGGTCTCGACGCGATCGCCGAGCGTGAACTTGTGGCTTCTCGGGAATTTCTCAACGGTCGGTAAAGCTGCATCAGCGTGCACGTCGCCTGCGCAACCGACCGACATTGTTTTGCGGGCGCACCGCGCCGCGCCGAACTTTCGACCTATCCGGGGTTTTTTGCATAGGTTTTGGTATCCGGAATGGGGTTTTCCTCGAAAAGACGCGCGACCATTGCCGAATCCAAATAGGCGCGCACGCGATCGATCGCTTGGCCGTTGAAGTGAACGATCCAGCAATAGCGATTGTCGAAACGGAAGCCGTTGCGGGCAGTTGCGAGAGAGCGTAGTTCGACAACCGCGACGCTGTCCGTCACAAGAACATGCTCGACCACGAGCTCGGCGCCCTGCGGCAGAACCTTGCCAAGTTTGTCGAAAGTGCCGGCAACAAAGTCGGCTTTGGAGCGATAGTGGCCGGCGAGCGGATGAGTCCCTTCGACAATCCAGTCGACCTTGTCGTCAACATGCTTGAAGAAGTCGGCGCCATCGCCCGACTCGAGTCCCTTGAACAGCTTGCGGACGTACTGCTCGTCAAGCGGCATTGCAGCCCCGCTCACCTCTTCGGATACGCCGTGTAAATGTAGTCTTGTTCGGCCACGACCGTATGGCATGCGTAGCCGCAGTTGGGCTCGGTGCCTTCAGGCGCGAATGTGTCGGACGCGGCATCATAGGCAAAATTGGCGTAGGCCCATCCGTGCGTGCCCGGGAATCGCTTGGTGTCCTTTTCGATGGCCGCGATTGCTTTCAGGGTGTCCGGCACGTTCACGAAGTACGGTGCGACCGTATTTCTTTTGAACGTCCATTCGATCTTCACAATCTTGACCCCGTCGGGAAAAATCTTTCCCTTGGCGGGAAGCCCTTGCCTATAGGCTTCCATCATCACGTCATTCGCCAGGATCACTTTGATTAATGTTTCTGTTTGACTGACCGCAACATCCTTCCAGTTTTCGTATCCTCTGAAATCGGCAAACTCGAGCTTGCCCAATTTCAACGTGTATTTGTCCTGTGTCGCAAATGCCAAGGTGGCTGCGACGACGATGAATGGTACCGTGCTAATGACAATCGCCCGGATGGTTTTGTTTTTCAGTCTCTTGATCGTCGCAATGCCCGACACGATCAGCCTCCATGTGGGGCCGAGAGTTGTCTCGGCCCGGTTCTAAAACTCGGTTGGATTGACAAACAATCAGTTCGACGAAGTCGAGGACACGCGAGGTTTCTTGTTTTTGGTGCGATGCGCGATGGTGCCGGACGCCGTCCTTGGCGTTAAAACCCGGAGAACACGCCTCTGCTTAAACACTGAACGCACTTGGCGGCGCCCGGTTCCATCTCCAATTGCGGATCAGCTAAGCCGGTCTTTCGGCTTTGACTTGTAGGACCTCTGCGCTTGCCGC
>CAZSOI010000304.1:0-2555 GCA_964608115.1 uncultured Burkholderiaceae bacterium
GGGCTGGTTCGTCAAACAAATTCATGCGTAGTGGCCCACCGCGTTTGTATCACAGCGAAGGGATGCAGGCCTGGCAGCGCTCTTGTCCGCTTTCCGGGGTCAATGAGTGAAATGGGGATATTTCAACAGTTGTGGCGACACGACATCGGACGATCGCAACCGCCTCCGGTAATGTCCCCCAAAGACAAGTTAGCAGATCACGGGACAGCACTGGCGGGAGGATTTGGTGCTGGGGTTGGCGCACGCTTACGAGCAGGCGAGACGAACGATCTAGTGAGCCAGACTGTAGTTTACCTGCACCATGCTCTCCACCTCCACGGGGACGCCATTACACATGTACGGATCGTAACGCCACTGCCGGACGGCTTCCAACGCTGAACGGTCCAGCGCCGGATCTACGCTGGAGACGACTTCCAGACTATGGAGCATGCCGTCAGTCCCGATAACACCATATAGATGGACCGTGCCCTGTACATGAGCGGAGCGTTGCGCCGCGGGGTACTCAGGATTCACCCGCGCGACCAATCGGCCGGAGCGCACATGACTAGCATCGCATTTCGGCGTCGAAATACCCCCGGTGGGCGGGTCAAACGCTGATACGTCGAATTGCGCGGGCGTCTTGATCTCCGTGACCGTCGCTTCGGCGACGGTCTTTTCATGATCGACATAGCTTAACGAGAAAGGAAACTCCTTTGCGCCTACCGGGGTAAGGTTTCGATCGGCGAATGGCAACTCGCGCACGAGAGCCATATTCGAGGGATCGATGCAGATTTGTCTGGTGCCAAACTTGCCGGCGATTTCAACGCACGAGGCTTTTATTCCACGTATCTCCCGGTTGCGAATCTGCTTTGCCTTTTCGTTCTCGCGGAGCTTCAGGTTCTGATCGTAACCGAGCAGGTTATGGACCAGATTAATCTGCCAGGGCATGTACTTCGTGGTTCGACTGACCGAGACGGCATCCTTGCCCGCGACCTGAATCTCCCTGTAGCCGGGCAAGTTGATCTCTTCGCGCCACTGATCGCGTCCGTTCCAAAGAAGCGAGTAGGTCCCCTCGACCGGGTGCCCGTGATTGTCGAGTTTCAGGCTAGCCTTCATCTCAAAAGACGGCAATTCGTGAATATCGTTCTTCGCTATTGCTTCTTGCAGTAGCTGCTCGGCCTTTATGGCTTTTTCCGACCCCGCGAAAGCGCTGGCTGGTGCGACGAGCGCAATAAAAAACACAAGCAGCATCGGACGACGCTTTACGAACGTGCTGGTTGGCGATACTTGCGGCATCGACAGCCTCCTGTGCGTATCTCAGTTTAACGCCAACTACGAGATTTCCTCATGCCTGGAAAAACGCCGACTCCGACATTCCCATCCAAAAGAAGCCAAGGCGTAAAGCTACAATAGCCGGAGAAATCCGTCCGTCCGGGGCTAACTGTTGCAATCAGGCCATTACACTCAAATCTCGACTTCTTTCGACTAGCTCCACATAAACTATCGAAAATCGACGATCATCAATAGGCTCTGGCAGTCGAAGATCTACAACCGCACGTGGCGCAGGCGCAGGGCGTTGGTGATTACCGACACTGAACTGAAGCTCATGGCTGCGGCGGCGAAGATAGGGCTGAGCAGCACGCCGAAGAAGGGATAGAGCACTCCCGCTGCGACAGGCACGCCGATGGCGTTGTAGACGAAGGCGAAGAACAGATTCTGCCGGATGTTGCGCATGGTGGCTTGGCTTAGCTTGCGGGCGCGCAGGATGCCGGTGAGGTCGCCCTTCAGTAGCGTGATGCCGCCGCTTTCCATGGCAACGTCTGTGCCGGTGCCCATGGCGATGCCGACGTCGGCCTGCGCCAGCGCGGGGGCGTCATTGATGCCGTCGCCTGCCATCGCGACTACTCTTCCCTGCCCTTGCAGCTTGCGAATAATTTCCAGCTTTTGTTCCGGCAGGACTTCGGCTTCGAATTCTTCGACGCCGAGTTTCTTGGCGATATCCGCGGCCGCGAAACGATTGTCCCCGGTGATCATTACAAGGCGAATGCCCTGAGCCTTCAGGCCGCGAATCGCCTCCGGCGTCGAGTTCTTGGGCAGGTCCGCAACTGAAATCGTTCCGACGAATTTGCCGTCGATGGCGACGAACAGGATGGTGCCGCCGGGCGGGCCTTCAGCCCAGATGGCCTTTTGCGAGAGTCCAAGGTCGGCCATTAGCGCGGGACTGCCGACGGCGACTTTTCTTCCGTTGACGACCCCGACAATGCCTTTTCCAGGGATGGAAGTGGCCTCTTCCGGTTGCGCAAGCTTGGGGTTGCGCTCGGTGGCGGCAGCGACGATTGCGGCTGCCACAGGATGTTCGCTGCCGCGTTCGAGGCTGGCGGCCAAGGTGAGCAGCTTCGGATCATTTGCCAACTCAGGGGACATGCTGAAGACGCGCGGCTTGCCTTCGGTCAGCGTTCCGGTCTTGTCGACGACCAGCGTGTCGACTTTTTCCAGAATCTCCAGCGCTTCGGCATTCTTGATGAGCACACCAGCGCGCGCGCCGCGGCCCACGCCGACCATGATCGCCATCGGCG
>CAZSOI010000305.1:0-13777 GCA_964608115.1 uncultured Burkholderiaceae bacterium
TCCCAAAACCCGCGCAAGATTATCCACGTGGATGTCGACCCTTCCTCAATATCCAAGCGCGTCAAGGTCGATGTGCCGATCGTCGGAGACGTGCGTGAGGTTCTCACCGATATTCTTTCGCAGCTCGATGCGCTCGATGCGCACCCGGATCCTCAGGCGCTGGCAGCTTGGTGGCAGCAAATCGACCAGTGGCGTGCGCGCGATTGCCTAAAGTACGACCGCGACGCGAAAGTGCTCAAGCCCCAGTACGTCGTCGAAAAGCTCTGGCAGGTGACGCAAGGCGACGCCTTCGTAACCTCCGACGTTGGGCAGCATCAGATGTGGGCCGCGCAGTACTACCGCTTTGACAAGCCGCGCCGCTGGCTCAATTCCGGCGGACTAGGAACGATGGGCGTTGGGCTGCCCTATGCAATGGGCGCGCAGATGGCCAATCCTGGTGCGCAAGTTGCGGTCATTACGGGCGAGGGGTCGATACAAATGAACATCCAGGAGCTCTCGACCTGCAAGCAATATCGCTTAACGCCCAAGATCATCAACCTGAACAACCGCTACCTGGGTATGGTGCGCCAGTGGCAGCAGCTCGAGTATGGCGGCCGCTATTCGGAGTCCTACGTGGACGCGCTGCCGGACTTTGTGCGTCTGGCCGAAAGCTACGGCCACGTCGGCATGAGGATCGAAAAGCCCGCCGATGTGGAACCAGCATTGCGCGAGGCCTTCACAAAGCTGCCTGATCGCCTGGTCTTTATGGACTTCATCACCGACCCGACCGAAAACGTCTGGCCCATGGTGCGTGCCGGCAAGGGCCTCACCGAGATGATCCTGGGTTCGGAGGAGCTATGAGGGACCTGCGTTAGATGCGCCATATTATCTCGGTCCTATTGGAAAACGAACCGGGCGCGCTCTCGCGCGTTGTGGGGCTTTTTTCGGCTCGCGGCTACAACATCGAGACGCTGACTGTTGCCCCTACCGAGGACGTCTCGCTCTCGCGCATGACGATTGTCACCGTGGGCTCGGACGATGTGATCGAGCAGATTACTAAGCACCTGAACCGGCTCATCGAGGTCGTCAAGGTGGTCGACTTGACAGAGGCTGACTTTACCGAACGCGAACTCATGCTCGTCAAGGTGCGTGCCGTGGGCAAGGAGCGCGAGGAAATGAAGCGTATGGCCGACATCTTCCGAGGCCGCATCGTTGACGTCACCGAGAAGACCTATACGATCGAATTGACGGGCAATACGGGCAAGATTGAGGCCTTTTTGCGAGCGTTGGACCGCACTGCCATCCTGGAAACCGTGCGCACCGGCAGTTCGGGGATTGGCCGCGGGGAGCGTGTGCTGCGCGTCTGAACGGCTTGTAGGCCTACCGACTCGGTTTGACATGGCGCGCGGGCTCTGGCGGCAAGGCGCGCCCTGCGCGTGGCGCAAGAAAGATCCGGAGGGTTTCAAGCCGCACAACTGCAGATGACAGGAGAAAACATGAAGGTCTACTACGACAAGGACGCCGACATCGCACTGATACGTGGCAAGCGGGTCGCAATTGTCGGTTACGGCTCGCAGGGCCATGCGCACGCATTGAATTTAAAGGACTCAGGCGTGAAGGTGACAGTGGCGCTGCGCAAGGGCGGTGCATCCTGGTCCAAGGCGCTCCAGGCCGGACTGGAAGTGCGCGAGGTTGCCGATGCGGTGCGCGAGGCAGATGTGGTGATGATCCTGCTGCCCGACGAGAACCATCCCGAAGTCTATCGGCAATCAATTGAACCCAACCTCAAGCAAGGCGCGGCGCTGGCCTTTGCGCACGGGTTTAACATCCACTATGGTCAGATTCAGCCGCGTGCCGATTTGGACGTGCTGATGGTGGCGCCGAAGGCTCCGGGCCACACGGTGCGAGCGACCTACACGCAGGGCGGTGGCGTTCCGTCGCTCATTGCCGTGCATGCCGATCGATCCGGCAACGCGCGCGAGCTGGCCCTGTCCTACGCCTGCGCAATTGGCAGCGGCAAGGCCGGTGTCATCGAGACGACTTTTCGGGAGGAAACGGAGACCGACCTGTTTGGTGAACAGGCGGTGCTTTGTGGCGGAACGGTTGAGCTAATCAAGGCCGGCTTTGAAACCCTCGTTGACGCCGGTTATGCCCCCGAAATGGCGTATTTCGAGTGCCTGCACGAGCTCAAGCTCATCGTCGATCTCATTTACGAGGGCGGCATCGGGACGATGAACTATTCAATTTCCAACAACGCCGAGTACGGTGAATACGTCACCGGACCGGAGGTCATCAACGAGACGTCACGTGCCGCTATGAAGCAGGCCCTGCAACGCATCCGAAGCGGTGAATACGCCAAGAGCTTTATTTTGGAAAATCGTGCCGGCGCCCCGACGCTCCTGGCACGCAGGCGTCTGACGGCCGAGCACCCGGTTGAACAAATCGGCGCGAAGCTGCGCGCAATGATGCCGTGGATTCGTGCTCACCGCCTGGTTGACCAGAGCAAGAATTGAGCGACTATCCCTATCCAATAATCGCCCGCGAGGGCTGGCCGTATCTGGCCGGCACGACCGTGCTAGCGCTGCTGGCCGGTGCACTGCTCGGTTCATGGTGGTCGACGCCATTTTGGCTGCTCGCGGCCTTCGTGCTGCAGTTCTTTCGCGATCCGCCCCGCACGGTTCCAACGCAAAGCGGCGTTGTGCTGGCACCGGCTGATGGACGCGTCGTCAAGGTGCAGACGGTTCGCGATCCCTATACGGACCAAGACGCATTGCTTATCAGCGTCTTCATGAACGTCTTTAACGTGCACAGCAACCGATCGCCCGTCGATGGGGTCGTCGAATCGGTGAGGTATGAACCGGGTGCGTTTATCAATGCGGATCTGGACAAAGCCTCCAGCCACAACGAGCGAAATGCCGTCGTGATTCGTATGGCAGACGGCACGCGCATGACCCTGGTTCAGGTCGCAGGCCTCATCGCGCGCCGAATTCTGTGCTACGTCAAGGTTGGCGACGCGCTCCAGCGTGGCCAGCGCTACGGTTTTATCCGGTTCGGATCGCGCGTCGACGTCTACCTGCCCGTGGGTGCGCGCCCCCGCGTTGCGGTTGGCGACGTTGTGTACGCAACCAGTACCATCTTGGCCGAGTTCGGCTCCGCCGGCTAGGTCGCCTTCGGGGCGGGGAAACGGAGAAGCGATGGCGATACGTTTGCGACGGCGCAAGTTGCGGGCACTAGGGTCGGCGAGCGCGGGCGAGGACTTTACTAGCGCAAGTGCGGCGCGCCTTTCCATGCGCCGGCGCGGGATTTATCTTTTGCCAAACCTCTTTACTACGGCGGCCTTGTTTGCGGGTTTTTACGCCATTGTGCAGGCGATGAACCAAGATTTCGAACGGGCCGCGATTGCAATTTTCCTTGCGATGGTGCTCGATGGTATGGATGGCCGGGTCGCGCGCCTTACCAATACGCAAAGCGCCTTTGGGGAGCAATACGATTCGCTTTCCGACATGACGTCCTTTGGCGTCGCCCCGGCACTTGTGGCCTATGAATGGGTGCTTCATGACCTGGGGCGCTGGGGTTGGGCGGGCGCCTTCGTCTACTGCGCCGGAGCCGCTCTGCGGCTTGCGCGCTTTAACGCGAACATCGGGGTTATCGACAAGCGTTTTTTTCAAGGCTTGCCCAGTCCAGCAGCGGCCGCTCTGGTGGCGGGCTTTGTCTGGTTGGCCGTCGACAACCGCTTTCCGCTGCGCGAGTCCTGGCTGCCCTGGGTTGCCTTTGTGCTCACCGTCTACGCCGGATTGTCGATGGTATCGAGTGCGCCGTTTTACAGCGGTAAGAGCTTTCATCTGGCGCGCAGCGTGCCATTTTGGGTCATGATTGTCATTGTGGTCGGCATTTTCTTCGTTTCCTCCGATCCGCCCATCGTGCTCTTTAGCCTATTTTGCTGCTATGCCGTCTCCGGCTATGTGTATTGGCTCTGGCGCGTGTGGCGTGGTGAATCCAATCCGGCACGCCCCACAAGCAGCTCGGCTGCTGGCGGCACCTCCGAGCCCAGCTAGGAACCGCGCTTCTCGCTCAGCGGGCCGCCCGCGCAGATGGTGCGGGCATCGGTTGCCGTGTTGCAATCTGCGGGCGGTCCCTTGCTCTAGGGGGAAATCACCGATATAGTCGGGCTCATGGCTTTGCGAATTTCCTCCCCGTTGCTGCAAGGGCGTGCCGCGCTAGGTTGCACGCTGGCACTGCTGCGCCTCGCGCGCAGCTGACCTTTACCCCCCAATTTGAGTTTGTTTTATCGCCGCCGAGAGTTACCGGCGAATCGGCCTATGCCTGTCGGGAGATGCCCATGGACCGCGTGATCATTTTTGATACCACCCTGCGCGACGGGGAACAGAGCCCCGGAGCGTCGATGACGCGCGAGGAAAAGCTGCGTATCGCCAAGCAGCTGGAGCGATTGCGAGTGGATGTGATCGAAGCGGGTTTTGCTGCCGCGAGCAACGGTGACTTCGAGGCGATCCGCGCGATCGCTTCGGTGGTAAAGGATTCGACCGTGTGCTCGCTCTCCCGTGCCAATGACAAGGACATCGCGCGGGCGGCCGAGGCCCTGGCGCCAGCCCCATTGCGGCGCATTCATACATTCATCGCAACCTCACCGCTGCATATGGAAAAAAAGCTGCGCATGACCCCGGAGCAGGTTCTGGAACAAGCTCGGCTGGCGGTGCGCTTTGCCCGTCAGTTCACCGATGACGTCGAATTTTCGACCGAGGATGGCAGCCGCTCAGACCCGGATTTTCTGTGTCGGGTGCTCGAGGCCGCTATTGCCGAAGGCGCCACGACGGTCAACATTCCCGACACCGTGGGATATGCCGTGCCTGCGCAATACGGCCAGATGCTGCGCATGCTGCGTGAACGCGTGCCCAATTCGGATCGGGCGGTTTGGTCGGTTCATTGCCACAACGATCTTGGAATGGCCGTGGCCAACTCCCTATCTGGGGTGCTCAATGGGGTGCGTCAGATCGAATGCACGATCAACGGGCTCGGCGAGCGCGCCGGAAACACCGCCCTTGAGGAGGTGGTGATGGCGCTGCGTACCCGTCGCGACGTCTTTGGCGTGGACACGCGAATCGATACGGCACAGATCGTGGCAACGTCGCGCCTCGTGTCGACGATCACGGGCTTTCCCGTTCAGCCCAATAAGGCGGTTGTCGGCGCTAACGCCTTCGCGCATGCTTCGGGTATCCACCAAGACGGAGTGCTTAAGGCCCGCCAGACGTACGAGATTATGCGTGCGGAGGACGTGGGCTGGAGCGCCAATCGAATCGTGCTGGGCAAGCTCTCCGGTCGCAATGCCTTTAAGCAGCGCGTCCAAGAGCTCGGTATACCCGTGCAGAGCGAGGAGGAGTTGCAGTCGGCGTTTGCCCGTTTCAAGGATCTTGCCGATCGCAAGGCCGAGATCTTTGACGAAGATATCCAGGCCTTGTTTTCGGACGAGGAGCTTAGTCACCACAAGGAGCATTTCCGCCTGGTATCGATGTCGCAGCGTTCCCAAACTGGAGGACGGCCAAGCGCCGAAGTCGTCTTCCAGGTCGGCGCGGCGCAGGAGCGGGCCAATGCGCAGGGTAATGGCCCGGTCGACGCGGTATTCAAGGCCATCGAAAGTCGCGTCGGCAGCGGCTCCGAACTGCTGCTGTACTCAGTCAACGCGATCACCACAGGAACGGAATCGCAGGGCGAGGTGACGGTTCGCCTGTCGCGGGGAGGTCGCATCGTCAACGGCGTGGGTGCTGACCCCGACATCGTCGCGGCTTCTGCCAAGGCGTATATCAGCGCTTTAAATCGCCTGTACACGACGACCGAACGGCTCAATCCGCAAATTTCCATGGCTCCCTAGGGCGAGCCGGCCCCGGGGCGCAAGCCCGGGGGACCCGCGGTTAGCGCGCCTGCAAGCGGCTGCGATATACTGCTTAGTTCACGGCACGGCGTTCCTTCCGTGTCCGCCTGTTGAACCATAAAGGAAAGCGCATGGCAGTTTCCGACATCAAGAAGGGCGACATCGTCGCCAAGTACCAACGCAGCGGCAACGACACCGGTTCGCCGGAAGTCCAGGTTGCGCTGTTGACGGCCCGCATCAACGAGTTAACCGAGCATTTCAAGACCCACGTAAAGGATCACCACTCGCGGCGTGGATTGCTCAAGATGGTCAGTCGCCGTCGCAAGTTGCTCGACTACCTCAAGGGCAGGAACCCGGAGTCTTACAAAGGGCTGATCGACCGTCTGGGTCTGCGCAAGTAGGCGCATGCACGCACGGCCAATCGCGATCTCGGGTCTTGCCGTTTGGCAGGCATGCGCCGCGCTTAGCGCGGGCGCAAATGATTAGTTTGCACGATGTGCCAGGCCCCCAACCCGAGCCCGAGGCAATTGCGGATGCAGGTCCTGCAAAGCGCTAGCGATCCGGTGCGTGGCGTGCTGCTCGGCGCCGGCGTCCAGTGGGCCCCCGAGCGGACGATGTGGTCGCCGATGCAACAAAAAAACGCGAAAGGAACAAGACGTGTTTGACAAAGTGACAAAGACCTTTCAATACGGCGCGCATACGGTGCGACTGGAAACGGGTGAGATCGCACGTCAGGCGAGCGGCGCGGTTTTGGTGGCGGTCGAAGACACCGTCGTGCTGGCGACAGTCGTTGCCGCTGCCAACGCAAAGCCGGGGCAGGATTTTTTTCCGCTCACCGTCGATTATCTGGAGAAGACCTATGCGGCGGGCAAGATTCCAGGCGGCTTTTTCAAGCGCGAAGGCCGTCCTTCAGAAAAAGAGACGCTCACTTCACGGCTGATCGACCGACCTATCCGCCCGCTCTTTCCGGAGGGTTTTTACAATGAGTTGCAGGTCGTGCTGCACGTGCTGTCGGTCGATCCGGAGATTGATCCGGATATCGCCTCCATGATCGGCGCTTCGGCTGCCCTGGCCATTTCGGGGGTCCCGTTTAACGGCCCGATCGGTGCGGCCCGAGTCGGATATATCGATGGTCAGTATGTGCTCAACCCCTCAGCCACTGCGTTGCAAAAATCTCGCCTGGACTTGGTCGTTGCAGGCACGGAGCGTGCGGTGCTCATGGTCGAATCCGAGGCCGACCAGTTATCCGAGGAAATCATGCTCGGTGCTGTCGTCTTTGGCCACGAGCAGATGCAGACCGTCATTGACGCCATACACGACCTGGTCCGCGAAGCCGGAAAACCGGCCTGGGATTGGAAGCCGCCACTCGGAAACGAGCAACTGCGAGCGCGCCTGGCCGCCATCGCCGGTCCCGGCTTTCAGGATGCGTAC
Organism: uncultured Burkholderiaceae bacterium; assembly: GCA_964608115.1. Taxonomy (GTDB): domain Bacteria; phylum Pseudomonadota; class Gammaproteobacteria; order Burkholderiales; family Burkholderiaceae_F; genus GJ-E10. Next base: position 7,295 of record CAZSOI010000305.1, read on the forward strand.
CAGATCCGCAGCAAACAAGCGCGTACACAAAAAGTCAACGAAGTCGAGACTCGCGTGCGCGAGCAGCTAAGCGCGGAAGCGGCTGCCGGCGCCGAAGCGGTGGATGCGGGCGAGGTTGACGCGATTTTGTTTGAGATGCAGGCGCGGCTGGTGCGCAATCAGATTCTGTCAGGTGAGCCGCGCATCGACGGTCGCGACACGCGCACCGTGCGGCCCATCGCGGTTCGTCTGGGCGCGCTACCGCGCACTCACGGCTCGGCATTGTTCACCCGTGGCGAAACCCAGGCATTGGTAACGGCCACGCTGGGCACCAAGCAAGACGAACAGGTCATTGACGCACTCATGGGCGAGTATCGCGATCGCTTTATGCTTCACTACAACATGCCTCCGTTTGCAACGGGCGAAACCGGTCGGGTCGGCGCACCCAAGCGGCGCGAAATCGGGCATGGGCGACTGGCCAAGCGCGCCCTGGCCGCCGTGTTGCCTTCGCCAGAAGAGTTCCAGTATTCCATCCGCGTGGTATCGGAAATCACCGAATCCAACGGCTCGTCCTCGATGGCATCGGTGTGCGGTGGATGCCTCGCGCTCATGGACGCTGGCGTTCCGATAAAGGCGCACGTGGCCGGTGTTGCCATGGGATTGATCAAGGAAGGCGGCCGATTTGCGGTGCTCACTGACATCTTGGGTGATGAGGATCACCTGGGGGACATGGATTTCAAGGTTGCAGGCACGGCCACGGGAATCACTGCATTGCAGATGGACATCAAAATCGAGGGAATCACCAAGGAGATCATGCAGGTTGCATTGGCGCAAGCCCGCGAGGGGCGAACGCACATCCTGCACAAAATGCAAGAGGCGATCATGGTCGCGCGCCCGGAGCTTTCGGCATTTGCGCCACGCATGATTCGCATTAAGATCAATCCCGAGAAAATTCGCGATGTCATCGGCAAGGGCGGCGCGGTGATTCGCGCGCTGACCGAAGAAACCGGCACGCAAATCGATATCGAAGACGACGGCACCGTCACAATCGCCAGCGTCGACCAGGAGCGAGGGCGCGAAGCCGAGCGGCGCATCCTGGAACTGACGGCGGAAGTCGAAGTGGGCAAGATATACGACGGAACCGTCCTGCGCTTGCTCGATTTTGGGGCGATCGTGCAATTGCTGCCGGGCCGAGATGGCCTGCTGCATATTTCGCAAATTGCCAATGAACGCGTCAACCAAGTGTCCGACTACCTCAAAGAGGGACAGGCCGTCAAAGTCAAGGTCATCGAGGCCGATGAAAAGGGTCGGGTCCGGCTGTCGATGAAGGCTGTAAGTGCCGATGCGCCCGCCGCCTAAAATCAGCCAAGGGTCATAGGAGCAGGCGATGCCGCTGCGCGCGAAATTGGTCGCCGCCAACTGGAAGATGAACGGCAGCCGCGCCGAGAACGAGCGTTGGCTAGCGGCATTTCGCGCGGCGCTGCCACGCTGTGAAACGGTCGTTTGCCCGCCATTTGTCTACTTGGCCCAGGTTGTCCAAGGGCTGGAGGGCACCCGTGTTGACATCGGGGCGCAAAACCTGAGCTTGCAGGTTGCGGGCGCCTGGACGGGAGAGGTCGCTGGGGAAATGCTCGCCGATATGGGCGCCAAGTGGGTGATCGTTGGTCACTCGGAGCGGCGTGCCGCATATGGTGAAACTGACGATATCGTCGCGGCAAAGGCTGAGCGGGCCATCGCGGCAGGACTGCGGCCGATCGTGTGTATCGGGGAGACGCTCGAGCAGCGCGAAGGCGGCCGCACGCAGCAGGTTGTTATGGCGCAGCTCGATGCGCTTTTGCGCCGCTGCAAGGTCGCGCAGCTAGCCAAGGGTGCACTCGCCTATGAGCCGATATGGGCGATCGGAACCGGGCGCACGGCCACGCCCGAACAGGCGCAACAGGTGCACGAGGCGATTCGCACACGCCTTGCCGTGGCGGATCAAGCGTCCGCGGCAGCTACGCGCGTGCTCTACGGCGGCAGCGTTAAACCGGGCAATGCCGCGGAGCTGTTTTCGCAACCAGATATCGACGGCGGCTTGATCGGTGGGGCCTCTTTGGTCGCGGCGGACTTTCTGGGGATTTGCGCGGCGGCACGCTGACGTTTTTTCTGAGGATGGGTAAATGGGTTGGATCGTCACATTGTTGATTGTGGTACAGGTGATTTGCGCCGCCGCGATCATCATCTTGGTACTGTTACAGCACGGCAAAGGCGCAGACATGGGTGCGGCCTTTGGCGGCGGTGCCTCGGGAAGTCTTTTTGGAGCCAGCGGTTCGGCGAATTTCCTATCTCGCAGCACGGCGGTCGTTGCGGCCCTTTTCTTTGTCGCGACAATCGGATTGGCATATTCGGCCACTGCGCTACGCACTCCGCATGGCGGAATAATGAGCACAGTAACGCCGATGACGCCCGGCGGCGCAAATGTGCCCGGCGCGCCCCCCGCGTCGCAGCAGATACCGACCGACACCACGTCAACAGCTGCGCCCGAAACGAAGATCCCGGCGGCACCTGCTTCGGACAAATCGGCGGGAATTCCAAAGTAAAACGACCGCGCACCGCGCGGGTCCAACTTGCAGCGATCGCACGTACACCGGCGCGGCGTGTGGAGCGCTTGTGGAGCATTGCAGAGGCGCGGACGGTAGGGCATTTCGCGGTAGAATTCGCGCCGCTTGCCGACGTGGTGGAATTGGTAGACACACCATCTTGAGGGGGTGGCGGCGAAAGCCGTGTGAGTTCGAGTCTCACCGTCGGCACCACGCCGCAATCCCGGGAATTTGCGCTAGCGGTATATCGTTGCGTGATACAAAAAAAAGGGCGCAACGAGGAGCAGAGCCGCGCGGGTCCGCGCAAAGTTTCTTGGCGCACGTCAATGAGTAGGTATTTTTTTTGTTTGCATCGACCTGCCACGCTAAGATGGCGGGCGATGGAGAAGGGGGAGCTTGGCCGGGCGCAATGGCCTCGGCACTTGCTCGTGCAAATTGGGCGACGGTTGACACGGGTGGCTTGTGGATCTCGGGAACTATCTTCCTGTCTTGATCTTCGTTGCAGTCGGAGCTTTCATCGGCATAGCTCCGATTGTGCTCGGTGCATTGGTTGCGCCCTATCGTCCGGACGCCGAAAAGCGCTCTCCCTACGAATGCGGTTTTGAGGCGTTCGAAGATGCCCGCATGAAATTTGACGTGCGCTACTACCTGGTTGCAATTCTTTTCATCCTTTTCGACCTTGAAGTCGCGTTTTTATTTCCCTGGGCCGTATCGCTGGGTTCGCTGGGCAAATGGAGCATTGGGTTTTGGGCGATGATGCTCTTTCTGGGCATCCTTACGGTGGGGTTCATCTACGAATGGAAAAAAGGCGCTCTCGATTGGGAGTGACCGCTGGGCGGCAACGCTTTCTCGTGGGATGGCAACGTGGGCATCGAAGGAAAACTGCAACAGGGCTTTGTCACAACCAGTGTCGACGCGGTACTGAATTGGTCGAAGACCGGTTCGCTTTGGCCGATGACATTTGGTTTGGCCTGCTGCGCGGTCGAAATGATGCATGCGGGTGCATCGCGCTATGACCTGGATCGCTTTGGCGTTGTCTTTCGCCCCAGTCCGCGCCAGTCCGACCTGATGATCGTCGCGGGCACGCTATGCAACAAGATGGCGCCCGCGTTGCGTAAGGTCTACGACCAGATGCCCGAGCCCCGATGGGTGATGTCCATGGGGTCATGTGCCAACGGTGGGGGTTATTACCACTATTCGTATTCCGTTGTGCGTGGCTGCGATCGAATTGTTCCGGTCGATATTTATGTACCGGGATGTCCGCCTACGGCGGAGGCATTGATCTACGGAATCGTGCAGCTGCAAGCAAAGATCCAGCGCACGAACACCATTGCGCGTTAACGCCATGCAATCCGCGCCTTCGCAACGACCGATGAACGATGTTGAGGACCTGGCACGGCGCCTGCAGGCGTGCCTGGGCGCGCGCGCGCAGGCAATCGACATCGACCGCGGCGAGCTCACACTTCGCCTCGGTCCGGGCGACTGGCAAGGCGTTGCGATGCAGTTGCGCGACGATCCACAACTGCGGTTTGAGCAGCTCGTTGATTTGTGCGGTGTCGACTATTCGGAGTACGGCGGCCAATGGAATGGACGGCGCTTTGCAGTCGTTGCGCATCTTCTTTCGCTGACCAACAACTGGCGGCTGCGAATAAGGGCGTTTTGCGACGACGATACCTTACCCATCATCTCGTCGCTGCTGACCGTGTGGCCGTCGGCGGGTTGGTACGAACGCGAGGCGTTTGATCTGTTCGGCATCTTGTTCGAGGGACACCCGGACCTGCGGCGCATTCTGACGGACTACGGTTTCGTGGGACATCCGTTTCGTCGCGACTTCCCGATATCGGGCAACGTTGAGATGCGCTACGACCCGGAGTTGCGGCGGGTGATCTACCAGCCGGTTTCCATCGAACCGCGCGAAATCACGCCGCGCGTTGTCCGCGAAGAAGGTTACGCCAGCGGACCGACCCAGCGCTAAAAAGCCCTCGCTCATGGCCGACATTCGCAATTACACGTTGAACTTTGGTCCCCAGCATCCCGCCGCGCACGGCGTGCTGCGGCTCGTGCTAGAGCTCGATGGCGAAGTGATCCGGCGTGCCGATCCGCATATTGGGTTGCTGCATCGGGCCACTGAAAAATTGGCCGAGACACGCACCTATATTCAATCGGTTCCGTACATGGATCGGCTCGATTACGTCTCGATGATGTGCAACGAGCATGCCTACGTGATGGCGATCGAACGGCTGCTTGGCATCGAGGTGCCGATCCGCGCCCAGTACATCCGCGTGATGTTCGACGAAATCACCCGGCTGCTGAACCATCTACTGTGGATCGGCGGGCATGCGCTCGATGTCGGAGCGATGGCCGTTTTCCTGTACGCGTTCCGGGAACGAGAGGACCTGTTCGATATGTACGAAGCGGCCTCTGGCGCCCGCATGCATGCGGCGTACTACCGGCCCGGAGGCGTGTATCGCGATCTGCCCGACACAGTGCCGCAATACAAATCTGGCGGCGGCTTGTCGGCACGCGTAATGGCTGAGCGAAATGAAAACCGCCAGGGTTCGTTGCTTGACTTTATCGACGATTTCACGCGGCGTTTTCCGAGCTGTGTAGACGATTACGAAACGCTGCTTACCGATAACCGTATATGGAAGCAGCGGCTCGTTGGCATCGGGGTAGTCGATCCGCAGCGGGCCCTGGCAATTGGCTTTACCGGGCCGATGCTGCGCGGCTCCGGCGTGGCCTGGGACTTGCGCAAAAAGCAACCGTATGAGGTTTACGACCGCGTCGATTTTGATGTCCCGATCGGGCGTAACGGCGATAGCTACGACCGGTATCTGGTTCGCGTTGAAGAGATGCGCCAAAGCAACCGCATCATCCGCCAGTGCGTCGAGTGGCTCAGAGCCAACCCGGGACCGGTGATCTGTGCCGATCACAAGGTTGCCCCGCCCAAGCGCGTGGAGATGAAGACCAACATGGAGGATCTAATCCACCATTTCAAACTGTTTACCGAGGGCTTTCACGTTCCCGAGGGTGAGGTGTACGCGGCGGTTGAGCATCCCAAAGGCGAATTCGGGATCTATCTAGTGAGCGACGGTGCGAACAAGCCGTACCGTCTGAAGATCCGCGCGCCCGGTTTTGCGCACTTGCAGGCGCTCGATGAGATGAGCCGCGGACACATGATCGCCGATGCCGTCACCATCATCGGTTCGCAGGACATCGTGTTCGGGGAAGTCGATCGATGAGCGCTGTGCCTTCCTCGCCGGCAAATTCTGCGCAGCGCCTCTCTGAGCAGGCACTGCGTCGCATCGATGGCGAAATCGCCAAGTACCCGACCGAACGGCGCCAGTCCGCGGTGCTGGCCGCGCTGGCCATCGCGCAAGATGAAATCGGGTGGCTGCCAACCAGCGTGATGGAGGAGGTGGCGGCATACCTGCAAATGGCACCCATCGCTGTCTACGAGGTCGCGACCTTCTACCACATGTTCAATTTGGCGCCTGTGGGTCGCCACAAGATCACGATTTGCACCAATCTGCCCTGCGCGTTATCCGGGGCGAACGTCGCGGCGCGGCATCTGCAGCAGAAGTTAGGTATCGATTTTGGGCAAACCACCGCCGATGGCCGCTTTACGCTCATGCAGGGCGAATGCATGGGTGCGTGCGGAGACGCCCCCGTACTGTTGGTCAACAACAAGCAAATGCACAGCCTTATGGACGAGTCCAAACTTGACGCCCTGCTCGAATCCTTGGTTTCGGAGAAGGGCAAATGAGTTTGCAGACCTGCTTTCACGGGCGCCACATCGAACCACTGATTCTGGCCGGCCTGGACGGCCATAACTGGCACCTGGAGCACTACGAGCAGCGCGAAGGCTATCGCGCTTTGCGCCGCATTCTTTCGGAGGGCATAACGCCGGACGCGGTCATCGCCG
>CAZSOI010000306.1:0-2134 GCA_964608115.1 uncultured Burkholderiaceae bacterium
GAGGTCAGCGGCAACTTGCCGACCGACTTTGGGTTTGTGATAGATGTTCATTCACATGACCGTGACACGGTATACGTCATACCTATCAAAAGCGATTCTGAACATTTTCCCCCTGACGGAAAGCTGCGCGTTTACCGAAGCCGCACAGGTGGTAACGAGTGGGAGGCCCTGAAGAAGGGACTCCCACAAAGGGATTGCTACGTCAACATTTTGCGAGATGCGATGGCTGTCGATTCGTTAGAATCCTGCGGGGTTTATTTCGGCACAACTGGAGGACAGGTGTACGCATCGTCAGATGGCGGAGACAGTTGGAATGCAATCGTCCAGTATCTTCCTGCGGTATTGTCTGTAGAAGTTCAATGCCTGAAATGATCCGGGTTGTGCTTCCCTATCATTTGCGAATACTGGCGAAAGCCGAGGTCGAGGTGCAACTTAACGTGAAAGGGGCAGTTACTCAGCGTTCAATCTTAGATGCTCTGGAATTACGCTACCCAATGCTGACAGGAACTATCCGCGATCATACAACCCAGCAGCGCCGGCCGTTTCTGAGATTTTTTTCATGCGGAGAAGATCTGTCTTTTGAATCACCGGACGCTCTGCTACCTAATAAGATTGTATCGGGAGAAGAGCCCTTTTTAATAATAGGCGCGATTGCAGGAGGCTAGAACAGGTTGCCCTGCGAAATGAAAAATAAACGGAGTTTAATATGAACGCAGCTTCTTCTTTATGGAGGGGACAATCATTTCCTCCTGAAATTTTCAATGGTACCACTTTTGAAAAGACCTTGGGTAATAATTGGAATCTAGGGAAGGTCTGATTAATTCCAGTTTTTAAAAAGTTGACCGCTATGAACGTTCAATATTTGAGAAAGTGGGCCTTAAAAGTGACTCGGATCGGCGTTCCTTTTGATCTGAATTTCTCTTTTTTCATTCTTTTTCACCATTCAGAGCCATCGTCCTTCCGCTTTTTACGTTGTTCCCAACAGCTTTCGTCTGGCCATGTAGAGGTTTGTCAATCCGCAGATCACATACAACCAATTCGTATTCTTCATCAGTCCCCGGTATCGAACCTTGGCAAACCCAAATATCTTCTTGATCACCAGGAAAGGATGTTCAACTTTCGCCCGAATCCGCGATTTGTTCCGATTCTTCAATCGCTCGGCTTCGGTCAGTTCCCGATTGCGGAATCCCTTCTGCTTTGTAAAATCTTTCGCAAATGGCGCGCGCTCACGAATCACCTCGCCTTGCCCCGTGTAGGCTCCGTCTCCCGACACCCGAGTCTCGTTCCCATGAAGGAGTTGCGGAAGCATCACGCTATCATGCACATTGGCAGGTGTTGTCACCATGGAATGAATCATTTTGGTCTGGCTGTCCACCCCAATATGGGCCTTCATCCCGAAATACCACTGATTGCCCTTCTTCGTCTGGCGCATCTCCGGGTCTCGGGACTTCTCTTGATTCTTCGTCGAGCTGGGTGCGTTGATCAACGTGGCATCGACAATCGTCCCCCGGTTCACTTTCAGCCCGTTCTCAGCCAAAAACTCGCCAACCAATTTGAAAAGCCGACTACCCAGATTGTGCTCTTCCAGAATATGGCGAAACTTGCAAATCGTCGTCTCATCCGGAACCGGTTCTCTCGTCAGGTCAATCCCGACAAACTGCCGCATCGCACGGGAATCATAAAGCGTCTCTTCCACCGTGGGATCGGAAAGATTAAACCAGTGCTGAAGAAAATGGATTCGGAGCATCCTTTCAATTCCCACTGGCGGACGGCCCGCTCCTTCTGCTTTGGGATAAAAAGGCTCAATCACTTTGCACATCTCTTTCCAGGGAATCACTTGATCCATTTCGGCAAGAAACTGTTCACGACGGGTCGGCTTGTGATATTTCTCAAAAGAAGATTCAGAAAAACCTTGCTGGCGCATATGATTTCCCTCCATCTGGTTTCAATGGAGATCATATTAGCATAAATTTACTAAACCATAGAGGAATTAATCAGAGATTCCCTAGCGAATAAATAAATTAAACCTTTCGAATTCAAATTAAGTATGAGGAATGTTTAAACCACATTATCAAGTATTGATGTAACGTATCCTAAAATTAGCAGTTTAGGAATAATTGATCAACGAAGCTTT
>CAZSOI010000307.1:0-10390 GCA_964608115.1 uncultured Burkholderiaceae bacterium
GCCGATGCGGTCACGCCGGGCATCAGGGCTATGTTCCACGATTGGTTAACAAGGATACTTTCGGCCTTGCACTTGCGCCGCATTAATCTGCCTGTGCGCGCCAACCAGGGAATCAGTACATGAGCGTGCTCATTGAAATGCTGCGAGACCTGGACCGGCGCGGCAAGTCGCCGTTGATGGATTCGAGTCTAGTAAGCGCAATCGAGACTGTGCCTGAGGCCGCGACAGGCTCTCCAAAACGATCCGGCGCAGTGCGCTTGATTCTTGCGCTTGGCGCAAGCACCCTGCTCGGAGCTGCCACATGGTGGCTGTTTTGGCCAAGCGCACCGGGCAACTCGCATTCGGCTAGCACTGCCGCGTTGACGCGCAACGAACCGATGCAGCCACTGGCTGCACCTGCGCCCGCTCCTTTGCCGGCCCCTGCTCCGGCGCCCGCACACGCTTCCATGCCCGCCCCTGCGTCTACGACGGTTGCTGCCGACGTGCCGGCAGCTCCTGTAGCCTCTGCTACGAAAGCTGCCATTGTTGCAAGCGGTGCAAGCCAGAGCGTGCCGGCCAAGGGCAAGGACGCATCGGGCAAGGCCCAGAGGGCGGCAGCCGCACCCTCCGCACCGACCCAAGTGGCGCAGGCAACGCAGCTGGCCAAAGCGCAAGCCTCGGAACTTGTTGGTACTTCTGGCGACAGCCAGGCGAAGCCAAATGGCCAAAGCGGCTCGGAGCCCTCGGCCGCTGCGGATAGCTTCGTGCGCTACTCCGGAAACAGCGGGCACGCGCAAGCAGATCTGGCCCGCGCATACGAACTGGCCCAGCGTGGCCGAGATGTCGAGGCAATCGAGCTCTTGCAGCACACGGTGCACGACTGGCCCCAGCACGCCGAGAGCCGTAGCGCACTGGCTACGTTGCTCAATGAGCGCGGGCTGCCCAAGGAAGCTCTAGCCGTTCTTCTTGAGGGAGCGGCGATCGACCCGGCCCATTTCGCGCTTACCGCGGCACGGATGCAGATCGAACTTGGCAGTCCTGCAGACGCGCTAAGTACCCTGGCGCTCGTGCCGCAGCCGCAACGCAACGCCGAGTACCACGGTATCGCAGCAGCTATGGCACAGCGCGCAGGACGCCATGACATGGCAATCGAAGAGTTTCGCAGTGCGCTGGTCGCTGGTAAACCGCGGTCGATCTGGTTGGTCGGTCTTGGCGCATCGCTCGAGCAAGTGGGTCAGAAAGCCGAAGCGCTAAAGGCCTATCGCCAAGCACAGGCACTGGGCGACGTTTCAAGCGCGACGAGCGAGTTTTTACGCCAGCGAATCGGTGCGCTCTCCGAATCCCGGTCCGCGAGCCTTGAGGCCACCCAAGGACCGCCCCCCGTCGCCACACATCCCTAGCTCCGCAATGGGCCAGCGTGCGCGAACGCTTCCAGCGCGCCCTCTCAACAAGGCCCCGGCGATCGCACGCTTCGTCCCAAGGCCTAGCAGGCCCAAAAGGTGGGTTTTGCACTGCGACGGCCCCTCGATAGTTTTGGATCGATCCTCGGCCAAGACATCAAACTTGCTTCGATGCGCGCTATGAGCGAAGCTATCGCGCCGACCCCCGCTGCCGCAATATCGCCCTCGGCACTCGGCACACGCAGGTGGATGCGCGCCGTGCACGCGGTCGCACGGGACACCCTAATCGAGGCGTTTCGCGGACGCTGGCTTTGGATGACGATCCTCGGCGCGCTTGGCGTTGCGGCCACCGCGACGTTTGTCCAGGCTCTGGCACTAGCGGAGCAACGCAACATCGGCTTAGGCTTTGCCGCGCCACTTGCGCGGCTCGTGGCGGTGATCATCGTTGCCTTAAGCGCAATTAGTTCAGCCGCTCGCGAGCAATCTGACGGAAGCCTGCTGCTTGCTCTTGCCGCGCCAATGAGCCGAGTCGGCTGGCTGATCGGCAAGACCATGGCGCTTTTTTTTCTCGCGGTACTTACCGCGACCATCCTTGTTCTACCGGTGATCGAGTATGTCCCAGCCCCCGATGCCACTTTTGCCTGGTTTGTGTCTCTAACGATGGAACTTGCCGTGGTCGCCTCGGTGTCCTTGGCGATCGGCATCGCGTTTACGAGAATTCCCCCGGCCGTGTGCGCTTTGTTGGCTTTTTATGCCATGGCGCGGGACCTGCACCTTTTTCAGCTTTTGGCCATGCGCGCGGATAGCTACACACAGTTTGGTGCGCTGGCAGCACTTACACAGGCTGCCACGGCGATCTTCCCGCGCCTTGACCTGTTTACCCGCACCGACTGGCTCCTTGACGCTGCGCCGCGTATCGCAACAATTATGCTGCTTGCGCTTCAGTCTTCGACGTATTGCCTGCTCGCGTTGACTGCGGCCGCGCTTGATATGCGCCGCAAACGGTTTGACTAAGTGCAGCGCGCCGTAAAACGCCGGTTTGCGTTTTTCTTGCAACGCACGAGCGCTAAGCGCCTGCGCAGGCCGTCGGGTACAGCAGCGCTACTAGCAATCTTGTTATCCCTACAGGTACTTTTTGTAATGCGCCTGCCCAACGACCGGGAGCTTCAGACCTCTGCGGGCGTGCCACCAAACCTGGACTTCGTACGCATAGCCAGCCTAGATGAGGCACCCCTGGCGGGCTACGCGGCTGCGTTGTACCTTCAGGCCTTTGACGCTCAGGCTGGCGCCCAACTCCCACTGCGCCTGGCCGATTTTCGATCCATACGCGCCTGGCTGGAGCTTGCTTTTGTGCTAAATCCAAAAAGTGGATACCCCCTGATGTTAGGGGCCTTTGAGTATGCGGAAGCCGCCCACTTGCAAGACGAGCTCCTTCATCCAATGACTCCTGAAGCTCCGGCAATTTTTGACTTTGTCGAGCGGGGTTTTCGTGCCAATCCGGCAGCCAACTGGCGCTGGTTGGTGCAAGCCTGCTGGGTCGCACGCTATCGCCTACACGACAATCAACGCGCAGCCGCGGAGGCGCAAATGTTACGCACTGCGCCGATCGCCGCGGGCATTCCACAATGGGCCCGCGAACTTGACCTGTTCTTGGTGCCCCTGAAAGACCCCTTCAGCGCGCAGTTGAGATTTCCCCTACCGTCCGACAATGGCAAAGCAGTTGCCCGTACCGACCATGCGCAGCATCTGGCCGCGGACAGCCAATCTGTGCTTTGGGGCGATCCCAGAAGTCGAAACGCATTCGAGGCGCTACTTTCGACATCGTCTGCGTCAAGTCCCATTCAAACTATCCGATAAAACAGCAAGATTCTGTGGAGCACGAGTGCAAGTTTGGCTTGCGAGCTCGCACGGCAACCATGCGCAAGATAAGCGATGATTTCTCGTCAATTGGGACTTACCACGGTCGAAATCGCCATTGTCTTGGTGCTTATTGGTTTGCTTTTAGGCGGTGTGCTGAAGGGCCAAGAGCTGATCTTTAACTCCAAGGTCAAGGCCACGTACCATCTCGTGCAGTCAACCTCGGCGGCGTTTAAGTTCTACCAGGAACACTATGGGGCGCTTCCTGGCGACGATCCCCAGGCGACGATGCATTTCCCCGGCGCCAACCCTCCGCCGACAAACGGCAACGGCGACGGGATCCTTGCCTACGGCAATTGTTCGGTGCCCGGCACGGTCACTGAGAACTGCACCGCGCTATACGATCTTCGCCTCGCGGGCCTGATCGGCGGGACCTACACGCAACCTCTGAATTCGCCCTTTGGCGGAGCTGCATTTCCGGCCGCGGGGAACAGCCAGATGGCAAGTGTGGGCTTTGGTTCCAAACCGATATTGCAGTTCGATCCGTCCACGTTGACCCAACGGGCCGCAAGAGCTATCGACACAGCGTTTGACGATGGCAATCCGAATTCGGGCAATTGGCGCTGCGTAGGGCTGGGAGCAGCCGGGTACGATGTCAGCACATCTGACCTTTTGGTGGCCGGCTACTGCGGAATGACCTTGTAAGTCTGAAAGCGCCACGCGGGACGCGGTCGAGCGCTCAAACCCACTAAAGGGAATTTTGTTCAAGGGTGATCGGACAACAACGGCAGGCTGTCGCATTTTTTTCCCAAGATAGGCCCGCAGGCGCTTCTGCACTACAGTTATCCCTTCGAGAGCCGGCCGAATACGGGTGCCGCACGGCGTGCGGAAAATGCCCTGTGCAAACCGGTTGGGCCGATGAACCGGGAGCGCCAAACTGCGATGGCTGTAATTACCAATATCGAGGACCTCAGAGCGTTGGCGCGCCGGCGCGTGCCGCGGATGTTCTATGACTACGCCGATTCGGGTTCCTGGACGGAGAGCACCTATCGGGCCAACGAACTCGACTTTGATCGGTTGCGACTGCGCCAGCGTGTCGCGGTTAACATCGACGCGCGCAGTACCCGCAGCACCATGATTGGTGAGGCAGTGGCCATGCCCGTGGCCATTGCGCCGACAGGCCTTACCGGTATGCAGCATGCAGACGGCGAAATCCTGGCTGCCCAGGCCGCGCAAGAGTTCGGTGTGCCCTTCACGCTCTCGACCATGAGCATTTGCTCGATTGAGGATGTAGCCGCCGCCACGCGCAAGCCGTTTTGGTTTCAGCTCTACGTGATGCGCGACCGCGATTTTGTCGAGCGCCTCATTCGCCGTGCCCAAGCCGCGCGCTGCAGCGCGCTGATGCTAACGCTGGACCTGCAAGTAATCGGCCAACGACATAAGGACCTACGTAATGGTCTTTCGGCCCCCCCTAAGCTAACGGCGTCGACGATGTTGAATTTGCTTTCCAAGCCACGCTGGTGTCTTGCGATGCTCGGTACCCGACGCCGTGGCTTTGGCAATATCGTCGGGCATGTGCGCGGCGTTAAGGACATGAGCTCGCTGTCAGCTTGGACAAACGAGCAGTTCGACCCAACGTTGAACTGGAGGGATGTGGAGTGGGTCAAGCGCCTTTGGGGCGGAAAACTAATCCTCAAGGGCATCATGGATCCGCAGGACGCGCGCCTAGCGCTTGACAGCGGTGCTGACGCGCTCGTTGTCTCCAACCACGGCGGTCGACAACTCGATGGTGCGCCTAGCTCAATTGAGGCACTTCCGGCAATTGCGGCGGAGGTAGGTAGCCGCATCGAGGTTTGGATGGACGGCGGTATACGCTCCGGCCAGAGCGTAGTGAAGGCTTTGGCGCTCGGTGCCAAAGCAACGCTGATCGGCCGTTCGTTTCTATACGGCTTGGGCGCAATGGGTCAGGCGGGCGTGCGCACGTGTTTAGAACTCTTGCACAAGGAGCTGGACCTCACCATGGGATTTTGCGGGTGCACGCGCATCGAACAAATCGACCGCGACGTCGTGCTCCCACCGAGCCAGCTGATCTGAGGTTGGTCTTTAGTGCGCTCGCGCGTCCAACTAAACGCGCCGGCGGTACTCGCCCGTGCGTGTGTCGATCTCGATGCGATCGCCTTGCGAGACAAAAATCGGCACCGGAACCTCAAAGCCCGTCGCCAGCTTCGCAGGCTTGAGTACCTTGCCCGACGTATCTCCCTTAACCGCCGGCTCAGTCCAGACAATCTCACGTTCCACCGAAGTGGGCATCTCGACGGATATCGCCTTGCCTTCGTAAAAGACGACTTCCACGGGCATGCCGTCTTCGAGGTAATTGAGCGCATCACCCATATTGCCGGCCTCGACTTCGTACTGGTTGTAGTCGCCATCCATGAAGACGTACATCGGATCGGAGAAATAAGAGTACGTGCAGTCCTTATGATCGAGCATTACCTGGTCGACCTTGTCGTCGGCGCGAAACACGACCTCGGTACCGGTATTGCTCAGCAGGCCCCGCAGCTTTAAGCGCACGGTTGCCGCGTTGCGGCCCCCGCGGCTGTACTCAGAGCGCAGGACGATCATCGGGTCTTTGCCATGCATCACTACGTTGCCGGCACGGATTTCTTGAGCAGTTTTCATGTCGCGTCTTTGGCCACAGCTGCAGCCGTTGAAAATTCATCAAAATTGGTTTGCTTGCCTTGCCCGCCGGGGTGTTTCGCGGCAGCGGGGTCTGCAAAGCGGGCTGGGAAAAACGCCCACGGGAAGGCTCTGACAACCCGATATTTTAACCGTTTTTCGCAATGAACTGAAATAAACGGCTGAGCAAATCGTCCTGGGCGAGAAGCCGCGCTCTGGCCGCCTCTACGGTCTGCCGCCATTCGCCCCACGAAGGTGCGGGCAGTGCCCCGGTTTCCAAGCCACTCCATATACGATGGTAGCGGCGCAGGGATGCTGGTGCCTGCAACCAGTCCAGAAACGCTTCGAGCTTTGCTTGGTGGGCGCCATCTAACTGCGGGTACGGTTGCCAAATGAGCCCGCTGCCCGCCCACAGTGCCCGAACCAGGGAATCCTCACCGCGCACAAAATTGCCATCCGCGGACCAAAGCAGGTGGTCAAACTCGGTTTGGCTAAGGTAGGGCAGAAACCTGATCTTTACCGCCGAATGGCGGCCCCAGTCGGCTGGGAGCTCTGCCAGCGCCCGTCGGACCGCCGCGCTGGCTCGACCCGCAGTCACCAAAAGACAAGCGGGCGAACCAGCCATGGCGCTGAGCCACTGCTCAAGTGCCGGGGGCTCATAACAAAAAAGGGACAGCACGGGTTCGCCGCCCCATTGCACGCCCTGAGCTGCCAGCCACTGACCCCGATCAAAGTGCGCACGACGTTGCATCAGATCGGGCTCGCGTAGCAGACCGCCAGTGTCCGCGGTAAACCCAGGGAAAAAGAACCACTTGCGCACCCCCGCCGCAGGGCCACCGTGCACCGGCGAAACGAGCCCGTGCGAACGGGCCACATAAGCCTCTGCAGTGAGGTATTCAAGATTGATCCAAGCTACGTGCGGCCGCTGCTGCAAGTTCGCGCGTGCAATGGCCCCGATTACCTCCGGTGCCAGCGCGCAACCAAAGGCTTGGATCACGACGTCACCTGGCTCAAAGGAAACGATCGCCTGTGCCGCCGGCAACACCTGCACGCCCTTGCAGCCGCCCGGAGCCATCCAGCGCAGTGCGCTTGGGTCATCGACCCAAAAACGCACTAATCGACCTCGTTCGGCAAGCTGAGTCGCCAAGCGCCAACTCACGCCTATGTCGCCATAGTTATCGAGGACGTGACAAAAAATATCCCAATGAAAAAAATCGGCCATTTACGCAGGACACACTGACGCCACCAAAACTGCTCGAACCATAGCGCAGCGCGGGCGTTGATGCAGCCGCCGTGCCCAGCGCCCGCGCGCGTAATATCGACCAGTCAGACAACAACCGGCCGCAATATCGGAGCTAACCATGCAAAAAAAGCTCGGCACGCAGCAAGTCCGCGAACAACTCGCCAAGGCGACGCACTGGCGCCATGATGCCCAGCGCGACGCGATCGCGCGCGAATTCTTATTTGCCGATTTTCGCCAGGCGTTTTCCTTCATGACCCAAGTAGCACTGGCCGCGGAAAAGCACGACCATCATCCGGAATGGGCTAACGTCTATAACCGCGTAAACATCATCTGGACCACGCACGATGCCGGAGGCCTTACACAACGCGATTTCGAGCTTGCGCGCTGTGCCGATGAGGCATACGAGCGTTTTGCCCTCGTACCCCGAACCAGATCGTAAAGGATTAAAAAACTCACGCGGACGAAACGCTCGAGCTGCTCGCGAACCAGCCACACACCGATATTGGCTTTGCTGCTGACGCTGCCCGCGGACTCCCGCCCGCGCGGGGCTCGCCCAGTGGCAATTACGCGAGCACCGTACGCAACTGATCGGCCGCGCGCAGGATGCATTCGCGGGTCTGCTCCCACCCGATGCAGGCATCCGTCACGGACACGCCGCGCTGCAACTTGGCGCCCGGCACGAGGGGCTGAGAGCCAGGCAGCAGGTTGGACTCGAGCATCGCTCCGAGAAGACACGCGGGGTTCGGCTCATCAGAGTTCGTGCCCGCGGGCCCGCACCTGGCGCCCATCATCGAAGCGATCACTTCATCGAGAACTCGCGGTTGTAGCTCTGGGTTCTTTCCGGAATTCGCGTGCGAGCAGTCCACCACCAAGCGTTCGGGCAGGGCCGAAGCCCGCAAAGCGGCCGCTGCTTCCAGCAGCGAAGCACGATCATAGTTTGGCCGCCGGCCGCCGCGCAGTATGACGTGTCCGTCCGGATTGCCGCGCGTGCGCACGATGCTCACTTTTCCCTGCCCATCAATGCCCAAAAACGCATGCGGACCTAATGCCGCGAGCCACGCGTTGATGGCCACGTTCAGGCTGCCGTCGGTGCTGTTCTTAAACCCCACCGGCGCTGAAAGTCCGCTGGCCATTTCCCGATGGGTTTGCGATTCTGTGGTGCGCGCGCCGATGGCGTACCAGGAAACCAGGTCGGAGAAATACTGCGGTGTGACGGGATCGAGGGCCTCCGTGCCAGCCGGAACACCCATCGCATTGATCTGTGCAAGCAGTTTGCGGGCCAGATGTAGTCCTCGCTCGACATCAAAACTGCCGTCCAGACCGGGATCATTGATAAGTCCTTTCCAGCCCACGGTTGTTCGTGGCTTTTCAAAATACACGCGCATCACGAGAAAAAGTGCGTCGGAGACTTCGGTGGCGAGGGTGGCCAGCCGTTGGGCGTACTCCAGAGCGGCGTCCGGGTCGTGTACCGAGCAAGGTCCAACCACCAAAAAGCGGCGCCGGTCTAGTCCCTGCAAAATCGCGCGCAGTGTCGCTCGACCCCGGCTCACGGTCGTACGCATGCTCGCATCCGAAGGTAGTTGCGCGTGCAGTTGTGCGGGCGTGATCACACGCGTGAAGGACTCTACGCGTGTGTCTTCCAGTTGTGCGCTGGCGCCGTTTTGCGTTGCCGCTGAACTTTGGCGCGGCGAGGTCGAAGGCTGTTTCATAGTGCGAGAAACGCAAGTGTAGTCATGGGCGACGGTGCGATTGTGACCGCGATACAGGCTCGGGGCAACGAGACGGCCATTGGGGCATGATGCGCAAATGGCCCGTGGCGCAACCATTTATACCTTCGACATCGATCTTGCCGATGCCGATCGGGGCGTGTACGAACCGCTCTTGCTACGCGTTGCGCAGCATCCTTCCGAGGCGCCCGATTATCTGCTGACGAGGGTACTGGCCTATTGTCGGGAATTTACGGAAGGAATCGGCTTTTCCAGCGGACTGTGCAATCCCGATGAGCCGAGCATCTTCGTACGTGATCCCACCGGCGCGTATCGCTCATGGGTCGATATCGGCCTGCCCGACGCTGCGCGCATACATCGCGCCAGCAAGGCGGCGCCTCGTGTTGCGGTCTATACGCACAAACCACCGGAGCAACTGCGCAAAGCGCTAAGCGGCGCGCGTATCCATCGTGCCGAGGCATTGCATCTGGTGGCAATCGACCGTGATCTCATCGATGAGTGGACAAAGCGACTGCAGCGCCGCAGTAAACTTGCGTTGTCGATCAGCGGAGCGCAAATCTACCTGACGCTGGGACAGCAAACGCTGGAAGGCAATCTGCAGACGCTAGTGTTAGCCGAACCGCTGCCTTAGCCGGTCCACGTAGCTCATTGGGCATTACTTGGAAGTTGCAACGTCGGCCAACGGCGCAAATCGACCGATCGATTGCAAACTGCAAGGCGCGTCTTGTGGCGGCGCTCAACCGGTAGGAAGCACCGAACTTTCCGGTAGCAAGGTTCTGAGCCAAAGTGCTTTCCTCCTTTAGTCGAGGATAACCATAACAGTGGCTAGGCGATGTTTAGCGCGGTCGCGTACGGACTTTTTTGACCCCTTTTTAAAAAGTTGATTTCATCGACAGCGGCAAGGAAAAACCGCGCTGTCACCTGCGCGCGGGCATCGAAAAAAACATCTTCGCGCCTCGTCTGAAATTTGTCTAAGTAAATAAGGCGGCGCGAGCCCATCTCATAGCCCGATACCAGACGCGCGGGAGCAGCTTCGACACTCCCATCGCGTGCCGGTAGTAGCATGAAGACGTACGCACACAAAAGGAGACATGTTATGACTGTGCAAAAACTGGCATTGCTCGGTGTGCTGATGGGAGTCATTGGTGTTGCGGCGGCCAAGGACTACAAAGTCAAGATGCTGACCGATGGGCCAAACGGCACGAAGCTCGTTTTCGATCCCATGTTCATGAAGGTCAACGTTGGCGATACCGTCACGTTCGAGCCCCTGCAAAAGGCGGGCCACACAAGCATCTCCTTGCTCGTTCCAGAAGGTGCCAAACCGTGGAAAGCGCCAGCCGATACTCAGGTCTCGGTGAAGATCGAAAAGCCCGGTGTTTATCTCGTCGAGTGCGATCTGCACAAGAACATGGGTATGGTCGCTGTTTTGCAGGCAGGTAAACCTGTGAATTTGGCCGAAGCCAAGAAGAAAGCCACCGAAGAAGAGGCCAAAATGCTCGCCAACAAGG